>JBOHWH010000070.1:0-31985 GCA_050736695.1 Binataceae bacterium (SeqCode)
GGCCAGGTGCGCGGCCGGCCGGCGATATAGGCGCTCGAGCCGAGACCTGACTCGCGAATTTTCCATACGGCGGCCTGCTCGCCCGCGCCGAGGAGGAGCGTCGAGCCGCTGGATTCGCCGATCCTGCGCGCCTCGGCGAGCATCCGCTCGGCGCGTTCGCGTGCTTCGTCCGCGGTTGCGCCGCCAAGCTCGACGACCAGGAACGCGCGGCCGTCGGGCAGGTGGGCGACGCCGGGCATTTTCTTTTCGCGCGCGAAGTCGGGCAGGTTGTGGTCGAAGCCTTCGAGCGCGTCGGGCCGATGCGTCAGCATCCACGGCATCTGATCGGCCGCGCGGAACACGTCGTCGAAACCGAGCACCAGAACCGCGAGCTTCGTTGGACGCGGCGCGAGGCGAAGCGTCGCCGCCGTCGTGATCGCGCAGGTGCCCTCGGAGCCGACCAGAGCGCGCGCCAGGTTGAAGCCGCGCTCGGGCAACAGCTCGTCGAGGTTGTAGCCGGAGACCCGCCGCGGGATTTGCGGATAATGCGTGCGAATGGAATCGGCGGAGCGATCGCGCAGCGCCAGCATCGCGCGGGTGAGCTCAGCGAGGCGGCCGCCCGATGCGAGCGTGGCGGCGATCGCGGCATCGTCCATCGCGCCCGAGAGCTGCAACTCGGCGCCGTCGTATAAAATCGCGGCGAGCGCTTCGAGGTTATCGACGGTTTTGCCGTAGGCCGCGGAATGCGCGCCGCAGGAGTTGTTGCCGATCATCCCGCCGACGGTGCATCGATCTTTCGTCGCAGGATCGGGAGCGAAGAACAGGCCGTAGGGCGCGAGCGCGGCGTTCAGATCGCTCTGCACGACGCCGGGTTCGACGATGGCGGTGCCGCTTAGCGGATCAATCGAGACGATCGCGTTCATGAATTTCGAGAAATCTAAAACGATCGCCGCATTGGCCGCCTGTCCGGCCAGGCTGGTGCCGCCTCCGCGCGCGAGGATCGGAAGCGCGTTCTCGCGCGCGATTTCGAGCGTCGCAGCGATATCGCCCTTGTGGCGGGGGGCGATCACGCCGAGCGGAATTCGCCGATAGTTGGATGCGTCAGTCGAGTACGCGGCGAGGGTGCCGATATCGAAACGCACGTCGCCGTCGATCACCGAGGCGAGTTTGCGTTCGAGCGCTTTGGTCGCAGGCGTCATCGCGACATCAGCCTATCGCGATGATTCTCCCGGGCAAATCCTCGGTGATGTCAGAGATCCAAATCCTTCAGCCCGGTGCGCGGCGCGCCGACCGTTGCAACCATGTTGCCCTCGGGCGCTTCGTTTTCGTGCATCAGTTGATGGCTATGCCCGATCTCATCGAACTTGAAGGTCTGCGCCAGGCACGGATCGATCTTGCGATCGATCACGAGCTGATTGAACGCATAGGACTGCTCGTCGTTGGCGAAGTGCGATCCCTGCAACCGCTTTTGGCGCATCCAGAGATAACGCAGATCGACGACCGCGTTGTAACCCGTCGTGCCCGCGCAGATTACGACCATCCCGCCGGTCTCGCACACGAAGATCGAAGTCGGGACGGTGTCCTCGCCCGGATGCTCGAACACGATGCGCGGGTTTCTGCGCTCGCCGAGGACCTCCCAGATCGCTTTGCCGAAGGCGCGGCATTCGCCCGCCCACTTGTTGTACGCGGCGGTGTCGGTCCAATGCGGCATCATGCCCCAGTGAGAAAACTTCTTGCGATTGATGCATCCCTTCGCGCCGAGCTTGATGCAGAAGTCGAACTTCTTGTCGCTGCCGACGATGCCGACCGGGATTCCGCCTTCGGCCTTGACGATCTGGATCGCCATCGAGCCGAGGCCGCCGGATGCGCCCCAGATCAGCACGACATCGTTCTTGCGCACGACGTTAGGCGCCCATCCCATCAGCATCCGATAGGTAGTCGCTCCCACCAGCGTGGGCGCCGCCGCTTCCTCCCAGGTGAGGTGGGGGGCCTTGGGCATGCACTGATGCGCCTGCACGCGGGTGAACTGCGCGAAGCTGCCAAAGTTGGTTTCGTAGCCCCAGATTTTGAACGACGGATCGTACATCGGATCTTCGCCAGCCTTGACCGCGGGACAATCGCGATCCCAGGTGCCGCAATGGATCACGACGCGGTCGCCGACTTTGAGGGTCGTTACGTCCTTGCCGATTTTGTACACGATTCCCGAGGCGTCGCTGCCGCCGATATGGAAATCGTGATAGTCGTACTTCGATTTATTGCGCGCCGCGATGACGTCGATCGGGATTCCGGCGGCCGCAAACACGTTGTTGCGATTGATGCCGGCCGCCATCACATAGACCAGCACCTCGTCGGCGCGCAACTCTGGCACGGCGACCTTTTCGATCTTGAATGCGTGCTTGGGATGGCCGAAGCGATCCGCGCGGATCACCTGCGCGAACATGTGCGGGGGGACGTGCCCGAGCGCAGGCACTTCGCCGATTTCGTAAATTTCCTTGTGACTCATATCCTCGGTTACCGTCTGCGTGTCGGCTCCGTCCTTTCGGTTTGCGAGTCCAACCCTAGAGGCCGGTTTCAATGGGGGCGAAGAGGATAGGTATCCGTTTGGCGCGCCTTTGACAACCGCCAGCCGTACAGTCGTTAGGCAAAAGGGGATGGGCTAAAGAGTTGGAGAGGAACGGGCAGCGGATTGCATGAGATATAAATCGGAAATAAAACATCATTCTGCGATTGGGTTCGTTTCGTCACTTTTTGTTGTGGCTTTCAGAAATCATCCTTGACATTGCTGAAAGATTTCGTCCGACCTTGGGTTTGACGCGGTTTTTCGGGTTCGATCTTTCGGGCTTGGATGGGGCCACTCAGAGGGCGTGCGGAGGCGTGGATCGCATAGGTGAATGAGAGGGCGGCGAGCATCGCCGGAAGCAGGAAATAGATTGGTTGCATGTATATGCCTCAGCATTCTCCCATGCTCTATTCTATACTGTTCGGCGAAAAAGGGTAGTGGTAAACGATCGAACCTCCGTGAATCCGTATGCCCTGGCGCGGTTTGGCGGTATATCTACCTTGGCGTTGGCGTCCCGTCCCGATCATCATTTCGAGCCATAGGCGAGAAATCCCGAAGCGTCAATGCTCCGGGCCGCTCCACATGCAGTGGCCCCGCGTCCGGGATTTCTCCCTCCGGTCGAAATGACGGATGAGGGTCTCAGGCGAGTCGATCGATGATCGCAAGCGGCTCCCGGCCGGAACCTAGCGGTTGACGCGTCGGGCGCAATTCCATAAAAAAAACGCACGCGGCAGCGCTTGGGCGGAGATGCCTCGCGCGGTCGTCCGCGCGCTGTCCAGACCGGAATCTGCTTCGCTATCGGGACGCCGGCGGCGCGGAAAATATCGCGTGGCGACAGTACCCGAATCCAAGGGAGCCGGAAGCCAGACCAATATGGCGATGCGCAAAATCGAGCGTGGGCATTACTTCGAGGATTTCGAAGTCGGCCATTTGTATAAGCATCACTGGGGCCGCACGATAGGCGAAGGAGACAACTCTTTTTTTTCGTCGGTCACGATGAACGCCAACCCGATCTACTTCAACAGCGAGTACGCCAAGTCGCTGGGCTACAAAGGTATCGTCGTCAATCACCTGCTGGTGATGAACGTCGTGTTCGGGCTCTCGGTCGAGGATCTGAGCGAACGCGCGATAGCCCACCTGGGTTACGAGGGGATGAAGTATCTGGCGACGGTCTATCCCGGTGATACGCTGACCTCGGAGTCGATCGTGCTCTCGAAGCGCGACAGCTCGAAGCCGGATCGCGGCATCGTCAAGTTTCGCACCACAGGATACAACCAGCGCGGCGAAAAGGTGCTCGAGTACGAGCGCCCGGTTCTGATTCGCAAGCGCAACGTCAAGACGGAGTAGGTTACAACGATGGCGCTGGTTACGCCCGAACATGAAGAGATTCGCCGCTCGGTGCGCGAATTTGTCGAAGCCGAGGTCAAGCCAATCGCGAACGACCTCGATCGCGAGAACAAGGAAATTCCCGGGCACATCCTGAAAAAGATGGCCGAGCTCGGCTACTTCGGGGTGATTTTTCCGATCGAAGACGGCGGACTCGGACTCGATTATATCTCGATGGCGATCGTCACCGAGGAACTGTCGCGCGGATGGCTTTCGGTCGGCTCGGTGATGACCCGCAATATCATCACCGGGACGCTGATCGGCTCAAGCGGCACGCCCGATCAGAAGAAACGCTTTCTGCCGAAAATCGCGCGCGGCGAGATTCTGACCGCGGCTGCGTTCACCGAGCCCGATTCGGGCAGCGACACGGCGTCGTTCAAAACTCGCGCGATAAAAAAGGGCGACGGCTACCTGATCAATGGCTCGAAGATGTGGTGTACGTTCGCGAATCGCGCGCACATGCTGACGGTGATGACGCGCACCGATCCGGATCTCTCGAAGCGGCACAAGGGATTGTCGCTGATCCTGTTCGAGAAGGAGCCGGGCGACGAGTTTGCGCCGCCGCAGCTTACCGGCTCGCCGATTCCGACGATCGGCTACCACGGGATGCGCTCGTATGCGCTGCAGTTCGAAGACGGGTATGCGCCCGCGGCGAATCTGATTGGCGGACAGGAAGGGCGCGGCTTTTATCAACTGATGGCCAGTTACGAGGCGGCGCGGATCCAGACCGCGGCGCGCGGCGTCGGCGTGGCGCAGGCCGCGTTCGAGGCGGCGGTGAAATACGCCAAGCAGCGCACGCAGTTTGGGCAGCCGATCGGCGATTTCCAGGTGATTCGGCACAAGCTGGCGCATATGGCGGTCGAGATCGAAGCGGGACGCCAGCTCTGCTATTTCGCCGCGTCGCAGAAAGATACGGGCAAGCGCTGCGACTACGAGGCCGGACTCGCCAAGGCATTCGCGGCCGAGATGGCGGAGCGGGTGACGCGCGAGGCGATGCAGGTGCATGGCGGATACGGATACTCGATGGAGTTCGAGGTGCAGCGTTATTGGCGCGACGCGCGCGTGCTGTCAATTTTCGAAGGCACCAGTGAAATCCAGTACGAGGTTATCGGACGGCGGATCATGGAGCAGAACTAGGTAGTTGCAATGAGTATCACCGGCGACAATAGCTATTACGAAGATTTCACCGTGGGCGACACGCTCGAGCATCAGCGCGGTCGCACGATCACCGAGGCGGATAATCACATCTTCACCTCGATGGTGATGAACACGGCTGAGCTGCATTTCAATCAGAACCTGGTCGATAAGGATCCGAAAACCTACTACGGCGGGCGGCGCGTGGTGTACGGTGGCGTCGTGCTCGCGTTCACGGTTGGGCTGGCGTCGGAAGACACCAGCGAGAACGCGATCGCCGAAGTCGAGATGGACAATGGGCGGCATACCAACCCGGTCTTTCACGGCGACACGATTTACTCGCGCTCGACGGTGCTGGAAAAGCGCGACTCTGATCGTCCCGACGCGGGGTTGGTGAAGTTCAAGCTCGAAGGCTACAAGCCCGACGGCACCGTGGTGGTAGAGATCGATCGGACCGTGCTGGTAAAGAAGAAATCGCACTATCTGAAGCGAGCCTGATCGGCTGCCGGGCTCCGACCAGCGAGCAAGGGAAGATGCATGAGTTGGCAGCAGCTTGACGCAGTTGTCGCGAGTCTTGCCGCCATCTCACGAGTGACTTTTACTTTGCTCATTAGACGAGTTGAAAAGTAATCTATCTGTTTCGTTTTGGCAAGCCGGTGCGTCGCTCATGGTGTTTATTCCAATTTGTAAAGCAACCAACGCACCGTGTTTTTCGAAGCAGATCGAGAAAGTAAAAAGGCCAAGTGGGCCAGCGAACCCGCCACGACTCGCGACCGCCGCGGGAGTGGCCCAATCATTGACATGCTCTGAAGCTCATGCACAATCCGGCACATGCCCGAACCGAAATCCGTCATTGCGATCGAGCGAATCGCCAGCCGTATCTACCTGATCCGGAGCGAGAGGGTGATGCTCGACCAAGATCTTGCGGACCTCTATCAAGTCGATACCCGCGTCCTCGTACAGGCGATCAAACGCAACCGGGAACGGTTTCCTGACGACTTCGCGTTCCAACTTTCCCAACCTGAGTTCAAAGGCTTGAGATCACAAACTGTGATCTCAAGTTGGGGAGGCCGCCGCTATCCGCCCTACGCCCTCACCGAGCAGGGTGTCGCCATGCTTTCCAGCGTCCTTCGAAGTCAAAAGGCCGCCCGCGTCAACGTCGCGATAATGCGCACCTTTGTGAAACTCCGCCAGATACTTGCGTCCGACCGCGAACTGGCTCGAAAGGTCCAGGAGCACGACCGCCAAATTACCATCCTCTTCGACACCGTCGAGAAGCTGTTGACTCCGCCCGACCCGCCGAAAAAGAACCCGATCGGCTACATCCGGCCCCGCGGCGGTTGAAGTTTCGTCCGATGGTTGAGTGGAGAGGCTCGCCACGACTCCGATGACGCTGGCGATGACTCGGTTGACATCGCCCGAACCCGACGAAATACTTCGACGACATCCCGGCCACGCAATCCATAAAACGAAGGCAGCTCAAGTCAGGAGAATCGAGCGATGTACGTATTGGACAACGGCAAGCGTTTCGTAATTCCGCGCACCGAGATGACTTACCCCGGACACAACATGAAGCTGCATCAGAATGCGGCCGATCCGGTGAAATCCCCGGTCGATCACGTGATGGCGGATTTCGAAGACGCGTGCCCGTATGAGTTCAAGGGGCCGAAGAGCCGCACGGTGATGATCGAGGCGCTGAACACGCTCGACTTCGGCAAGAAAGTCGTGACCGTGCGCCCCAACAATATCCACTCGAAATTTTTCAAAGAAGACATGGAATCGATCATGCTCGGCGCGCCGAACCGCTTCCACGGCATCATGCTGCCCAAGACGCGCGGGGCCGAGGAGATCAAGCAGGTCGCGAAGCTGCTCGACGATCTGGAAAAGCGCGGAGGCTGGAAGTATCGCGTGCAGATCGAGTCGCTGATCGAAACGCCGCACGCGCTGGTGCATGCGTATGACATCGCGATGGCGTCGGATCGGATGGCGGGGCTGGTGTTTGGAATCGCCGATTTCGCGGCGAACCTGGGAATTCGCGATATCGTCGAGAATCAGAACATCAACTTTCTGTACTCCAAACAGGCGGTTGTGGTCGCCGCGAAGGCCGCGGGGCTGCACGCGGTGGACAACGTTTTTCTACGCCTGTGGAAGAACACCGACGCGCCCGAACGGATCGCGCAATTGAAGAATGAGCTGCGCGCGAAGAACGTCGGCGCCGCGAACCTCGGGATGGACGGCACCTGGGTTATCCATCCGCAGCAGGCCGAGATCGCGAACGCGTGCTTTACGCCGACCGCTGAACAAGTTGAAGACGCGCGCCGCGTGATCAAGCTCTACCACGAGAAGGGGGGCGGCTCGATGGCGGATCCCAAGACGGGAGAGATGATCGACGAAGCGACGATCAAAATCGCGCTGATGGACATGGCCAAGGGCGCGCAGGCCGGCCTGGTGAGCGATGCGGAGCTGCACGAGTGGTCGGCCAAGAGCCGCGACATCACCGGCTACGACATCCTGGAGCTGATGCGCCGCGTCGCCTAGCACGCGGAGCAGCAGACGTCTCTCGCGCCCGCATCCCGGCGGGAGGGGGTATCAAGAGGGGCGGCCACATGGGGATGCCCACTCTCCAATCGCCGCGCTCACTCGACTGTCCCCGAATGTGTTATTGATCCCACAACGACTCAACAGGGGAGAGGCTGCCGATGCCGTCGAAAAATCTGATTGCCGAGAGCCCGCGCGAACTCGGACTTGATAATGCGAAGGTCGATGCGCTGTTTGAGCGCGCGCAACGCGAAGTGCGCGAGGGGTTGCTGCCCTCCGTCCAGATCGCGATCGCGCGCAACGGAAAAGTCGGCGCGATGCATACGTACGGGCACGCGGTTCAGGGCGGTATCGACAATCCCGCCACCAACGACACGCTTTACACGATCTTCTCCTGCACCAAGGCGATCATGTCGGCGGCGGCGTGGATTCTGATCGGCGAGGGCAAGCTGAGTGCGGCCGAACGCGTCTCGGCGATCATTCCCGAGTTCGCGAGCAACGGAAAAGAGGCGATCACCGTCGAGCAGGTGCTGCTCCATGTCGCAGGATTTCCTAACGCGCCGTATCCGCAGGACCAATGGCTCGATCGCAAAAAGCGGGTCGAGCGGTTTGCGAAATGGCGGCTCGAATGGCCGGTCGGCAGCAAGTTCGAATACCATCCGACCTCGGGCTTCTGGGTGATCGCGGAGATAATCGAGCGGCGCACGGGCAAAGACTTCCGCGACTTCGTGCGCGAGCGAATCGCGCTGCCGCTGGGAATTCCCGAGATGCGCGTTGGATTGCCGCGCGAGTCTGGCAACCGCGTTGCCGAGCTGTGTTACGTCGGCGAAGCGATGACCGAAGCCGAGCGCAAGAAGCTCGGACTGCCTGAGATGCCGGAAACCGAAGTCACCGAGGAGGCAATTCTCGGATTCAATTCCCCCGCGGTGCGCGAAGCCGGCGTGCCGGGCGGCGGCGGAATCATGACGGCCGGCGACCTTGCGCTCTTCTACCAGGGGCTGCTGCATAATCGCGATACGAAAGGCGCGCCGATCTGGAAGGCGGAAGCGCTGAGGGACGCGCTGCGGGTGCGCTCGGGCGATTACAAGGATCCCATCTTTGGCGTGCCGGTAAATCGCGCGTTGGGCGTGGTGGTCGCGGGCGGTGACGGACGGGCGAATTATCGCGGCTTTGGGCGGACCAACTCGGCGCTCGCGTTCGGGCATGGCGGCGCGGGTGGGCAGATCGGATGGGCCGATCCGGCGACGGGAATTTCGATCGGATATTGCACCAACGGATTCGATCGCAACGATATGCGCCAAGCGCGGCGCGGCGTGGCGATCTCGAGCCTCGCGGCGGTGTGCGTGGGGTAGGGTATCGGGTGCGAGGCGCGCCGCACGCTTCGCGCCGAAATTGCGAAGCGAGTAAACCAGATCGCGATGATTGCCATCCGAAAAGCCGACCGCCGCGGGCATACGCTGCTCGACTGGCTCGATAGCCACCACACTTTTTCGTTCGGCGACTACTACGATCCCGCCGCGATGGGTTTTTCGGTGCTGCGCGTGATCAACGACGACACCGTGGCAGCAGGCGGCGGCTTTCCAACGCATCCGCATAACAATATGGAGATCGTGACCTGGGTGCTCTCGGGCTCGCTGGAGCATCGGGACAGTCTGGGCAACGGCTCCGTCATCCGGCCGGGCGATGCGCAGCGGATGACCGCGGGGACGGGAGTCACGCACAGCGAATTCAACGGATCGAAAACGGAAAAAGTTCATTTCCTGCAGATGTGGCTGCTGCCGGAGAGGCGCGGGCTTGCGCCCGGTTACGAGCAGCGCAATTTCGCCGAGGCCGATCGCCGCGGCAAGATGCGGCTAATCGCATCGCCGGATGGCGCCAATGGATCGATCACGGTTCATCAGGACGCGCGGCTCTACGACGGGCTGCTCGGTGCGGGCGATTCGATCGAGCATCGGATGGATGGAAAACGCAAAGGATGGCTGCACGTCGCACGAGGCGCGGTCAAGATGAATCACACGGGGCTTGCGACCGGAGATGGCGCGGCGATCGAAAACGAAACCGCGCTGGAGCTCACGGCGAGCGAGCAATCCGAAGTGTTGCTGTTTGATTTGCCGTAGATAGATTTAGAGCGCGCGCTCAAAAGCAGTGGTGGGTGGACCTTCGGTCCGCCATCTCCCACGGGCGAGACGCCCGCGCCACTGGGTTAATTCATTGAGAAGAGACCGCCGTCTCGGCGTCCTCTTCGACGCTCAAGTCGCCGCTGTATGACGACGACCGGCGGGACGCCGGTCCTACTGAAGATAGGCCAAAACGTCCGCGATGAGACTCCGTTTGTTAAGTAGGGCCGGCGTCTCGCCGTTGATGATCGAGGTATCGGAGCGCGGCGCGGTTAGGCTGTGAACGGGTTTTTCACTACTATCGTCGCCTCGCGATCGGCGCCGATTCCTACCATCGCTACCTGCACGCCTACCAGCTCCGCGATTCTATCAATATAGCGGCGGGTGTTCGTTGGCAGGTCGGAGAGCTTGCGCGCTTGCGACAGGCGCTCGGTCCATCCGGGTAGGTCTTCGAAGATCGGTTTTGCCGTCTCGATCGAATGCCGCCCCAGCGGCACGGTCTCGTAGCGCTTGCCCTTGTAGCTGTATCCGACGCAAATTTTTATCGGATCGATTCCGGTCAGCACGTCGAGCTTGGTGACCGCCAAACCCCAAAGCCCGTTGACCCGCGCCGAGAGCCGGCCCAGTACCGCGTCATACCAACCGATGCGCCGTGGCCTGCCGGTCGCGCTGCCGAACTCGCCGCCCTCCTCGCGCAAGGAATCGGCGAGATATCCCGAGATCTCGGTCGGGAACGGTCCTGCGCCGACTCGGGTTGTGTAGCCCTTGCTGATCCCGAGCACGGCGTCGAGCGATCCTGGCCCGAGCCCGGTGCCAGCGAACGCGCCGCTGGCGACGCAGTTGGACGAAGTCACGAACGGATAGGTGCCGTGATCGATATCGAGCATCGTGCCGTGCGCGCCCTCGAAAAGCACGCGTTTGCCCGCTGCGATCGCGCCGGCCAGGTACTCGCCGGTGTCGCACAGATAGGGCAGCAGGCGGCGGCGCTCACGCTTCATGACTTCGAGGATCTGCGCGCCGTTTAACGGCTTGGCCTTGAGCACGGCCTTCAGGTAGGCATTCTTCTCACTGACGTTGCGCCGCAGGCGATCCGCGAAGAGTTTGAAGTTGAGCAGATCGTCGAAACGCAAACCGGCGCGGGCCATCTTGTCTTCATAGGTGGGGCCGATTCCAAAGCCGGTGGTGCCCAGTGCGCGTTTGCCGGCGCGCGATTCGCGGGCGCGGTCGATCGCGCGATGATACGGCATCACCATGTGCGCCTCGTAGCTGAGCTTCAGGTTCCTGCCGTCGAAGCCGCGGCGTTTTTTGAGATCGTCGATCTCGCCGAGAAGCGCGATCGGATCGACCACCGCGCCGTTGCCGATCACGCAGATTTTTCCCGGATGCAGGGCGCCGGCGGGGACCAGTCGCAGGATATATTTCTCGCCGTCAACGACGATGGTATGCGCGGCGTTGTTGCCGCCCTGGAAGCGGACGACAATATCGGCGTCGTTGGCGAGCAGATCTATAATCTTGCCCTTGCCCTCGTCTCCCCATTGCGTGCCGACGACTGCTACTGTGTTCATCCGAATTCCCCCGCGCGCAGGCGCGCGCCTCGCGCATCGTTCCAGGACGCGCGGGTTCGCGATTTTCGTCGCCTCAGAGCTTGAGCAGCGTTGCGGACGTGATGGCCGAAACCGTCTTGAGCTTTTCGAGTACCGAGGCCGGCACCGCGCCGTCAACCTCGATCAGGCTGAGCGCGGTACCGCCGACCCGGTCGCGCCCGAGTTCAAGTCCCGCGATATTGATCCCCAATTCGCCCAGCAGCGTGCCGACCGCGCCGACCACTCCGGGAACGTCGCGGTTATGCAGCATCAGAAAGTAGCCCTCGGGCACTGCTTCGACGCGGTAGCCGTCGATTCGCGTCAGGCGCATCGCGCGATTGCCCAGCACCGCGCCCGACACGTCATGCTCGCCCGCGGCGGTTCGGACCGTTACGGACAGAGTGTTGTTGTAGTCGGTGACCTCGCGCGAGCGGGACTCCGCGATACTGATGCCGCGCTCGGCCGCGATATAGGGCGCGTTGACGGCGTTCAATTCCTCGTCGAGGAATCCGCTCATCAGGCCTTTTAAGACCGAGGCGGTAATCGCGTCGGGCTTGAGCATCGCGGCCTCGCCGCCGAACGACACGGTGACGACGGTGGGCGCGCCGGCGATCAATTGCGCGACTAGCCGTCCGAGCTTTTCGGCGAGGGTGAGATGCGGTCCCAGAATCTCGAGTTCCTTGGGCGTGACCGCCGGGAAATTCACCGCGTTGCGAATGGTGCCGTCAATCAGAAAATCCGCGATCTGCTGCGCGATATCGACCGAGACCTGCACCTGCGCTTCGTCGGTGGCGGCGCCCAGATGAGGCGTTGCGATTACGGCGTCGAGCTTCAACAGCGGATGGTCGCGCGGCGGTGGTTCCAGGGCGAACACGTCGAGCGCGGCGCCGGCGACTTTGCCGGAAGTAATCGCGTCGGCGAGCGCTTGTTCATCGACGATTCCGCCGCGCGCGCAATTGATCACGCGCACGCCTTTTTTCATTTTCGCGAACGCGGCCGCGCCGATCAGCCCGCGGGTATCGTCGGTCAACGGCGTATGCACGGTGATAAAATCGGCGCGGGCGAAGAGTTCGTCCAGGCTGACCAGCTCGATACCGAGGCGGGTGGCGGCTTCCGCGGTGAGAATTGGGTCGTAGCCTATAACTTTCATCTTGAGGCCGATCGCGCGGTCGGCGACGATCCGCCCGATATTTCCCAGTCCGGCGACCCCGAGCGTCTTGTTGCAAATCTCCGCGCCGGTGAACTTGCCCCGCTCCCATTTGCCGGCGTGCAAAGAGGCGTTGGCGCCAGGGATGTGCCGCGCCATCGCCATCATCATCGAGATCGCGTGCTCGGCCGTGGTGACGCTGTTGCCGAGCGGGCTGTTCATCACGACGATTCCGCGCCGCGTCGCGGGCGGGATATCGACGTTATCGACGCCGACCCCGGCGCGTCCGATAACGCGCAGACGCGTCGCGTGATCGATTATATCCTTGGTTACTTTGGTGCCGCTGCGGATTAGCAGCGCGTCGTAGTCGCCGATGATCGCGGCCAGCTCGGCCGCGGGGAGGCCCGGCTTGAGGTCGAATTTAAGTTGCGGATAGCGCTTGAGAACCTCGATTCCCTGAGGCGCCAGCGCATCGCTAAGCAGGACGCGGAAGGTTTCCGCCATGTTCGCTTCAGATGCTCCGTGCGATTCGTGATTGGACTGCGGCGACGCCCGCGCCGGTCCGGAATTCATAACCGAGATTTGCAAGACCTGCTTCGAGCGCGCTTATGGCGATCAGCATGTCGAACGGAGTCAGATGACCCATGTGCCCGATTCGCACGAGCCTGCCTTTCATCTGATCCTGGCCGCCCTGCACCGCGACGCCCAGGACGTCGCGCATATACTTAACCAGCTTGCCGCTGTCGAGACCGTCGGGAACAATCAACCCGGTGACGCCGGGAGCGGGACTGTCGGGCGCGATAAGCTTAAGCCCTAGAGCGAGGCCGGCTTCGCGCGTCGCCGCGGCCATCGCGGCATGGCGCGCGTACACACGCGGGAGAGTCTCTGCGTGCAGTAATTCCGTCGATTTGTTAAGCCCGGCGATCAAACTCACCGCCGGCGTGAACGCGGTGGTATGCTCGTCGCGCTGCGACTTCAATTCCTTCAGGAGATCGAAATAGAATTTCGGCGTCCGATTCTTCTTCGCGGCTTCGACGCCGCGCTCTGACAGCACGACGATCCCGAGGCCCGGCGGCAGCATCAGCGCCTTCTGGCTTCCGGTGATAAACGCGTCCACCCCCCATTGGTCCATCTTCTGCTCGAACACGCCGACCGAGGTGATGCCATCGACGATCAGCATCGCGCCGCGGCGCCGGGTCACCTCGCCAATCGCGCCGATCGGATGAATCGCGCAGGTCGAGGTCTCGCTGGCCTGCACGAATACAGCCTTGGCCTCGAGGTGAGACTTCAACGCGTCGTCGATCTGCTCGGGACGGACGGCGCTGCCCCATTCGACTTTGATCTCGTGCGGAGTCATCCCGAACGCGGCCAGGATTTTGCCCCATCGCTCGCCGAACTTGCCGCCGTTGACAAAAATCGCATGGTCGCCCGGCGAGAGCAGGTTGATGACCGACGCCTCCATCGCGCCGGTTCCCGACGACGACAGCACAATCGGCTCCTGCGCGGTCCCGAACAGCGGTTTCAGCCGCTCGCGCGCCTGATCGAGGGTAGCGCTGAACGCGGGAGTGCGATGATGGACAATAGGCGCTGCCATCACGAGCAGCACTTCGGGCGGCACAGCGACGGGGCCGGGAGTGAACAGATATTTTTTTGCAGGTGTCACAATAGATTCTCAGGGGACGCGGAGACGATCGCATCGGGCGCCAGGAAAATTTGAGCGCGCTGACTCTCGCAAAAAAAAGCCCGGTGTCCGCAGGCGCGGAACGCCAGACCCCAAATGCGCCAATTTTCTGCCCGGGACATCCCGAGCCTCCGTCCTCTCTATGTGGTAACGGAGCGTTGTTGGAGAGTCAAGTTTGCGCGTGAACCGCGCACGACGTTTCCGCACAGGCGCGCTCGCGTTGAAAACCCGCGCCGCTGATGATTTAACCGATATCGCTTTCGTATGCCGATAGGATGCGATGCCGATAGAACATGAAACGCGCGATGGCGCACTGGTTTGGATCCGCAACCCCATCACCGGCGTCATTTCCTATGTCGTTGACGTGCGCGCGAAGAGCTTCGCGTTCACGCTCGGGCTTGAGGCCGGGATCCCTTCGCGCAAGCCGCCGCTGACGGCCGATCAGATCCGTCGTGCAACGGCGAACTGTCCGTTTTGTCCGGGCAACGAAGCTCTCACTACCCGCGAGATTTTTCGGGTGACGCCGTCGGCGATGCCCGAATGGACCGGAGCCCAGGACCGCACCGGTGACGAGTGGATAGTGCGCGTTTTCCATAATCTTTTTCCGCGCATCCCGGCCGAGCTGACCGCGAATCGCAACGAGTCGTATATCGTGGTCGAGGATCCGCGCCATTTCGTCGAGAACCCGAACACGCCCGGCGATTTGACTTTCACCGGCACGCTGGGCGAGGAGCACTTCTTTCATCTGCTGCAGGCCGATGTGCGCGTGATGCGCCTGGCACGCGAGAACCGCGCGGTCCGCGCGATCGTGATCCGCAAAAACCAGGGACGCGAGTCGGGCGCCTCGCAACCGCATCTGCATCAGCAGATTCTCGGATCGCCGGAGCCTTTTCCTTCGGTCTCGGCGGAGGCGCGCGCGGAGCGCGAGATGCCGGGGCTGTTCGACGAGATCGTCAACCTGATGGACCGGCTCGGCCTGGTAATCGAGCGGCGCGGCAACATCGTCAGCTATGCGAGTCCGATCGGCGCGTTCCCGCGCAGTTATGACGTCGTGATGCATCAATATCGCGGCGCGCAGTTGCCGGATCTATCGGGCGAGGAGTTGCGCGAGTTTGCCGGCGCGATTTACCGGATCCTCGCGCTGATGGGACCGATCCCGCTCGATTACGAGATTCATCAGGGGCAAGGGCTGCCGTTGCATGCGCATATCAACGCCCGGATGTATCCGTACTCGAATGTGGCGGGAACGCTGAATCTGCCCAAGACACTGCTCGCGAGCGCCGCCGCGGTGAGGGACGCAATCGCGCGCGGGTGATGCAAAGCCGGGCCAATCGGAATCTGTTTCAGTAGCGGCCGCCGGCTCGCCGGCCGGGGCGCGGCGCGAGGCCGCCGCTATTCAGCCTTCCAGACGGGTTTGCGCTTCTCCAAAAACGCGCGGACTCCCTCTTTGGCGTCTTTGCTCTCGCGGACTTCGCGCGCGAGGCGTAGCAGGTCCTCGTGCCATGCGTCGAAGGTGTCGGCCATGCATCGGCGGACCGTCGCCTTCATCGCGCGCAGCGAGAGCGGGGCGTTATCGGCGATCTTCTCGGCCAGCGCGGTCGTGACCTCGCCGAGTTTCGCGTCGGGCACCACGTCGTGAACCATCGCCATATGCCGTGAGCGCTCGGCGTCGATTTGCTCGGCGGTGTAGAGAATCCACGCGGTGTTCGCCGAGCCGCAGATCTCGATCAACTTGCGCGTGAAATCATACGGCACCATCAGGCCGACGCGCCCGAGCGTCATGCCGAGCCTGGCGTTCGCGGAGGCAATCCGCAGATCGCAGTGGAGCGCGAGCTCGAGTCCTCCGGCCAGGGCCGCGCCCTGGATTGCCGCGATCGTGGGGACGGGGAAGCGCTCGAGCCGGCCGAAGACGAACTCGAGTGAGGTTGGATTATGTCCGCCGGCGGCTTCGTCAACCTCTCGGAGATCGATTCCGGCGCAGAAGCTCGAGCCCTCGCCGCGCAGGAGCAGCGCGCGAACTTCCTTGTCGTTTTCGAACTGCGCGAGCGCATGATTGAGCGCCTCGATCAGCGGTTGGTTGAGCGCGTTGCGTTTTTCCGGACGATTGAGAGTGAGCACCGCGTAGTTTGCGTGGCGGGTTACATTCAATACCTGCTCGGCCATTTCGATTGCTCCTGACTGTGCGAAGGGGCGGATTATTTCCGCGAAGGGAAGCATCGCACGCGAATTGCGAGTCTTCAAGTTCTGAGAATGTGCTACACCCCGAACTCCCGGGCTTCTCCTCTCCCCGAAAGGGACTGTCGATAAGCGCCAAGCTCGTCTGATTCCTCTCCCATGGTTTGACATGGGGGAGGATTAAAGGAGGGGGTGCAGGATTCTTTCGCCGCACCGAGGGCCATCGGCGCGTGATTCTGCCGAAGAGGAACCATCTATGTGAGATGCCCGACTTGATCGGGTGCGAAGTCTACTCAGAGCAGCGCCCTCAAGCACGCAAAGTGCGCGATTTCCAATGGTCTCTCCCGCGGAGACTGTCGATAATCGCCAAGTTCGTCCGCTCGTCGCCAAGTTAGATCGGCGGAGATGCCCGGTGCGGCAGAAAAATTCTGCACCCCCTCCTCTAATCCTCCCCCATGTCAAACCATGGGGGAGGAATCAGACGAGTCTGACGTTTTTCGACAGCGTCTTTCAGGGCGACGGACCAGAAAAGGGTGATCACGCGACGATGCTTAGCATTTTGTCCTTGATGAAGATGAACTTGCGCGGAGGTTTGCCGTCCAGATGCTTCTTTACCGCTTCGCTTTGGAGGGCTAGAGATTTTACTTCGTCCTCGCTGGCTCCTGCGGCGACCTGCAAGCGATCGCGCACTTTTCCGTTGACCTGCACGACGACGGTGGCCGTATCTTCGCGCGCAAGCGCGGGATCGAATTTCGGCCAGCTCTCGCGGTGCACGGAATTTTCGTGGCCGAGCGCGCGCCATAGCTCCTCGCCTACGTAGGGCGCCATCGGGGCCAGCATCAGCACGAATGATTCCACGACGAATCGATTCAGTTTTTCCGGCTCCAGTTTTGCGACGTAATTCAGATGCTCCATCATCGCGGCCAGGCCGGTGTTGAAGCGCAACTGTTCGATATGCCCGGTCGCGATGCCGAGCGTCTTATGTGCGCGATGGATTGTCTCGTCCGACGCAGTGCCGCTGGGGCATCCCGCTTCGACGTAGCGCCGGACCCATGACCATACGCGGAGGATGAAGCGCTGCGTGCCAGCGACACCGTCTTCATTCCAGCGCGTGTCCTCATCGAATGGGCACATGAAGAGTTCCCACAGGCGCAGCGCGTCGGCGCCGTACTTTTCGATCATCGAATCGGGCGTGACGACGTTGCCCTTGGATTTCGACATGCGCTGGCCGTCGGCGGCCCAGACCACGCCTTGATTGCGCAGCGCGGGGAACGGTTCCTGGAACGAGATTAGCTCCGCGTCGAACATCACCTTGGTCCACATCCTTGAGTAGAGCAGATGCATCACGGCGTGCTCGGCGCCGCCGACATAAAGATCGACCGGCAGCCAGTAATCGACCGCGGCGCGATCGAATGGCGCGCGATCCTCGTGCGGAGAGGCGAAGCGCAGAAAATACCATGACGAGCAGGCGAAGCCGTCCAGCGTGTCGGTCTCGCGCTGCGCTGGGCCGCCGCATCGCGGACAAGTCGTGTTGACGAACTCGGGCACGTTGGCCAGCGGGGAGCGGCCGGTGCCGGACGGCTGGTAATCCTTCATCGGGGGCAGGAGCACGGGCAACTGATCCTCGGGCACGGGAACGATTCCGTCATTTTTGCAATAGACGATGGGAATCGGGCATCCCCAATAGCGTTGCCGCGAAATCAGCCAATCGCGCATCCTGTAGCTGACGGTGGGCTTGCCGATTCCGCCGCGTTCCGCGAAATCGCAGACCGCGCGAATCGCCTGAGCGGTAGTCTTCCCGTCAAGGAAGCCTGAATTTATCGCGATACCGTGGTCGGCGAATGCTCGGCCGGCCGCCAGCGTCGAGCCGTCGGCGGGCGCGGTGACGCGTGGAATCTCGAGACCGTATTTCGTCGCGAACTCGTAGTCGCGCTGGTCTTCGCCGGGAGCGGCCATGATCGCGCTGGTGCCGTAGCCCATCAGGACGTAATCGGCGATCCAGATCGGAATATCTTTCTTGGTGAAGACGTTGTGCGCGTATGCGCCGGTGAACACGCCGGTCTTTTCCTTGACCGTGGACATCCGCTCGATTTCGCTCTGCCTGCGGGCTTCCGATGCGTACTGCTCGACGGCGGAAAGCTGCGCGCCGGTGGTGATCTGCGCGACCAGCGGATGCTCGGGTGCGAGCACCATAAACGACACGCCGAACACGGTGTCAGGGCGCGTGGTGAAGAAGCGCACTTCTTTTCCCGGATGGCCGGCGACGGGAAAGGCGAGCTCCGCGCCTTCGCTGCGGCCGATCCAGTTGCGCTGCATCAGCTTGATCGGCTCGGGCCAATCGATCCCGCCGAGGTCCTCGAGCAGCCGATCAGCATAATCGGTTATTTTGATGTACCACTGCTCGAGATCTTTTTTGGTCACCGGATTGTCGGGATGCCGCCAGCAGCATCCGTTGATCACCTGCTCATTGGCCAGGATCGTGCGGCACTTGTCGCACCACCATTGGGATCCGGTAGCGCGGTAGGCGAGGCCGCGCTTCAGCAGCATCAGGAAAAACCATTGCGTCCATCGGTAGTACTCGGGCGATGAAGAATTGATCTCGCGTGACCAGTCGTAGGCGCATCCCGAGATGGTGAGCTGGCGCTTGAAGTTCGCGGCGTAGCGCGGAACGGTTTCGCTCGGATGAGCCCCACGCAGCATCGCTTCGTTCTCCGCGGGCAGGCCGAATGCGTCCCATCCCATCGCATGCAGGACGTTGAACCCGGTCATCCTCTTGTAGCGGCCGATCACGTCGCAGGGGACGTAGTTGTGCAGATGACCGACGCTCAGCCCGTTGCCCGAAGGGTAGGGGAACATCTCGAGCACATAGAACTTCGGCCGTCCGGGAGTTTCGGGCGTGCGATAAAGGTCGGCGCGCTCCCACTCGGTCTGCCAGTAAGGTTCGATCTTCTTTGGTTCGTAACGTTCGTCCATTTTTTAATGCGCTCGGATGACTCGCGCGCAGGAACAGAGTTTAGCCTGCGAACGAACGCGGATAAACCGAACCGCGGCAGGACTGGATGAAACTGAATAACCGAAGTGAGGACCGGTCACACTGTCTTGCATTCGCTGGCCAAGCTGATCCATAAGCGGACGTGCCCGCAAAGTCGAAAGCGCGAGCTATTGCCTTCATTTCTTACAGTCATGATGACGCAAGTCATGAGAGCTGGGTCGAATCGTTCGCCAAACGCCTCGAACTCAGTGACATCAGGGTTGTACTCGACCATTGGTCGCTGGCTTTGGGTGACAGCATGACTCACTTTATGGAGTCCGCAGTTCGAACCAGTGACTTCGTATTGATGATCTGCACGCCTGAGTACAAACGCAGATCAGACATTCGGGAATTTGGAACCGGCTATGAAGCCGAGATTTTGGCTACTAAGCGGCTGGTTGAAGGGACGAGCCGCTTTATTCCGGTTCTCCGGAGCGGCGACTGGCTCCAGTCGCTTCCAGAGTGGGCTGGTGGAATATTTGGAGTCGACTTGCGCGCCGAGCCAATCGAAGATGCGACGTTTGCCGTCTTGCTGAAGCACTTGAAGACTGCTGCCAGGAAGTCTGCCGGATCGCGCGCCAGCGGACACAACCGAAGGAAGCCTAGGACCAAACCCGATCGAAAGTAAAGTCTGCGCCACCTTCGCAGACGAATACCGAGGTGATAAACTACCGAAGGAATTTATGAAGATGGGAAACATAAGCTCCGAAGAGGTTCGAATCACCGGGATCATCCTTGATGAGGTCGGCCAGCCACGGAACGACGGGACTCCGGGTTCCGGGCTTTATGAAGTTCCCTTCCAACTTTCTCAAGCGCCTGGTGAAGACTGGTCTATCGCATTTATAGATGCATGGAATTCACCCCCAGAGTTCACGTCGATGCATCGCCCAGGGATTGCTCGCGTCGAGGGCGACAGGATCATTCTTGACGGCACTACGATCGAAGAAGTGGAGCGCTGGCACCTTCGAACACTCAAGTTGTGTGTCCAGCAGGCCAATCAGTCGGTAACAAGATTCATAGCCGAGGAGTCCGAACGGGAGCGTTCCCGTAACGACAGTTCTAAACGGCATCACAAGCACATCGAAGAAGTCGCGCGCCGGCTCAAGTTTGATTAGATCGGCTGCGAAACCATCTCAACTCCAGTATTTTTTCCGTCTGCCAATCCTTTCTGACCCAAACGAACGAGTGTTAGGCTGGGCTTGACCGGCGGCGTGCGGGCGGGCTATTGCTCGATGGTTGCGACTCCTGAACGAGTGGTATGGAAGTGGCCCAAAGTCTATCGATCGTAACCGATTCAAGTGTCGATCTGCCCGCCGGTGAAGTCGCCCGGCTGGGAATCGAGGTCGCGCCGATCCAGGTCGCGTTCTCGACTGAATACTTCCGCGACGACAAGCTCGCGCGCGGCGAGTTCTACCGAAGATTGCCCGGCGAGCCGCGGCTGCCGGTGATCGCGGCTGCGATGCCGACGGATTTCCTCGAGGCGTTTCGCAAGGCGCATGCGCGCGGCGCGCAGGTGCTGTGCCTAATCAATCCTTTCGAGTCGTGCTCGACCTACACGGCCGCGTACTCGGCCGCGGTAGTCGCCAAGCGCGATAGTCAGATTGCGGTCGAGGTGCTGAACACCGGCCGCGCGCTAACCGCCTTGGGCGCGATCTGTATCGAGGCAGCCGAGATGGCCACGCGCGGCGCGACGCTGGCCGAGGTGATTGCGGCGATCGAAGAAGCGACTCCGAAGATCGATACCTTTCTGGCACCGGCGACGACGGAGTATCTGGAGCGCGACGGCCGCATTTCGATCTACGAGATGAATGTCGGAAGCCTGAAGGGCACGGTGCCGCTGATCCGTATCTGGGGCCGCGTCGCGGTCGTGGACAAGTCCAAAACCCAGGCGGAAAATATCAACAAGATGCTCGCGCGCGCAGAGGCTCAACTTGCCGGCGCCGAGGCGACTGTCGTCGTCACGCATGGGGCGAATCCGGCGGGAGCGGCAAAGCTGGCCGAGGCCGCGAAAGCGAAACTTCGATGCAAGCGAATCATCGTGACGGAACTCGGACCCTCGGCGGGTGCTTACTGCGGCGCCGGAGTAGTGGGACTGGGATTTTGTCCGAGCTTGGTGAAGCTCAACTGAGAGTGTAACGGCTGATCCGGAGCGCAATATGAAATTCGGAATCTTCTATGAACATTCGGTGCAGAAGCCATGGACGCGCGAGTCTGAGCTGCGCGCATACCATCAGGCGCTCGAACAGATCGAGCTTGCCGATGAGCTCGGCTTCGACCAGGTCTGGGAAGTCGAGCATCATTTTCTCGAAGAGTATTCGCATTCGTCGGCGCCGGAAGTTTTTCTTGCCGCCGCCGCGGCGCGCACCAAGCGAATCCGGATCGGGCAGGGAATCGCGGTATGCCTGCCGCCGATGAATCATCCGGCGCGGATCGCCGAGCGCGCCGCCGCACTTGATTTGATCTCGAACGGACGCTTGGAATTCGGGACCGGCCGCTCGGCTACCTGGACCGAAGTGGGCGCGTTCGGGATCGATCCCGACGCCACCAAAGAAATGTGGGACGAAGTGATCCGCGCGATTCCCCGCATGTGGACCGAAGACGAATTTGAATGGAACGGCAAGTACTTCAAGATGCCGCCGCGCAACGTGCTGCCCAAGCCGATTCAGGATCCGCATCCTCCGATGTGGGTGGCAGTGTCGTCGCCCGAGACCGCGGTGCAAGCCGCCGAGCGTGGAATCGGGATGCTGGGAGTGACTCTCGGAACGCCGGCCGACTACAAGCGCCTGGTGTCCGACTACCGGCGCATCATCAAGCATTGCGACCCGGTCGGTAAATTCGTGAACAACCAGGTCAACGCCGCGAGCTGGATGTATTGCGGCGAAGACGAGAACGAGGCGCGCGCGGTTGGCGGAGGCGCGGCGTTTCATTTCTTTCGCACCGCGGCGCATCTGGTGGGACTCGGCGGAATTTATCCGTCGCACGCCTACACTGCGCACGCCAACGCGACCGCGCTGCTCAGCCAGGCGGAAATCCAGTCGCTGCGCGAAGGCTTTCCGGTCGGCACGCCCGAACAGATCGTCGAAAACCTGCGCTACTGGGAAGAAGTCGGCGTCGAGCGCGTGGTCTGCATGATTAACTTCGACCAGCAGATCCCGCACAAGAAAGTGCTGGCGAGCCTCGAGCGTTTCGCGAAATTCGTGATGCCGGAATTTGCCGAGGGCAAGCAGGGCAAGCGCGGCGAAAGCTCGAAGGGCAGTCCGGAAGCGCCGCCGATGACGACCTGATCACGGGCTGATCAGATTTGAATCTTGCGACTGGCAAACCTAAAAAGATAAAGCGAGGGAATGCAATCGTGCCTGACGAAGGACTCGCGCGCCCCGAACAGTATCTGATCGCGCTGCCTGGAGGGCGCGTCGCGTATCCCGCGCTGCCGTGGAAGTGCGCAAACGCGACGATGCTCAATGTTTATTTCGAGGTGCGCAAGGCTCCGCTGCTCGACCGCTTGCCGCCCGAGTTCTGCCGCACCTCACCGGCCTATTGCAGGCTCGCGATTATCGACAACCTCGATTCCCCGGTGGGACCGTTTCGCGATGCGACGCTCGGTCTCGGTGCGCGGCTGAACATGATGCCGGCGGTGTTCGTCGCGGCGTCGATTACCGATAATCGGCAGGCGCTGAGCGCGGGATTATGGGAACGAAGCTTTCCGAATGCGTTTGGGAAAATCGAGTTCGAGACCAGCGTCGCGAGCGCGCATGCGATCATCAGCGACGCGAAAGGTCCGCTGCTCGAAGTCGAGATGCCGCAGTTGCAGACGATCGAGCCTAGCCGGCTCGCGTACGATCATGCCGACGGGTTTCGGACGCTTGAAGGCGGCAAGACCGAGCTTACGATTATTGGGCCGGAGATGACGATTGAGCGCGCGGCAATCTGCAAGAACGCGATCATCAGTTATCCGGCCGAGCGCCCGGACTCGCCCTGGCAGATTCTCGACTGCCGCAACGTAGTCAGCGCGCAGGTAGTCGGCGGCTCGCGCGAGTTCAAGAAGGGCCATCCGCCGCGTTGACGGGCGGACTCGCGCGCTCAGCGCCAGAACTATTTTTTGCGGGCGACGGTCAGACCGTCGGCTAGCGGCAGCAGTACCGCATCGACGCGGTCGTCGTGAACGATGAAATCGTTGATCTCGCGGATGGCTTTGGTGTCTTCGGTCTGATTCGCATTGTCGATTACGGCGCCGTTCCATAGCACGTTGTCGATCAGGATCAGCCCGCCCGAACGCATGCGTTTTAGAATTTCCTCGTAGTAAACCCGGTAGTTAGACTTGTCAGCGTCGATGAACGCGAAGTCAAAGCTCTGCGATGCGGGCAGCGCGCGCAGTGTGTCGGCGGCCGGACCAAGTTTGAGCGTGATCTTTTTCGCGACTCCCGCCTTCTCCCAATAGCGGCGTGCGACGTTGGTCCACTGCTCGCTCACGTCGCAGCAGAGCAGATGCCCGTCGTCGGGCAACGCGCGCGCCACGCACAGCGAGCTGTAGCCGGTAAAGGTGCCAACTTCGACGGCGGATTTCGCGCCGACCGATTTCGCAAGAATCGCCATGAAGGTGCCTTGTTCCGATGCGATCTCCATCATGCTGATCGGTCCGAGCTTTTTGGTTTCTTCGGAAAGCTCGCGCCGGATCGGGTCGGCGTTGTGGCCGTGCTCGACCGCATACTCGTAGAGTTGGGGAGAAAGGGCAGTGAACTTGTTGAGTGTCGCCATGCCGCTAAGGATTGCACTCCGGGCGGCGCCTGAAAAGCCAAAGCGCGCGAAATTTCCGCGCGCTCTGAGAACCTCCGATGCAGCCGAAAAGCCTGGACTACTTGCCGCCCAGATAGGCGAAATCGCCGTGCTGATTCACGGTCAGCGTGCCGGTGAAAATCGAATGGCGATGCATCCCAGTCGAGATCTTGTAGATGAAATCCTGCGCGCCAACCTCGAAGAACGCGCCGTCGCCGCCGAGCTCGTAGAGTTTTTCGTTTTCATCCGAGTCGGTCGCGCCGATGAACATCGTGCCGTCCGCCGTCAGCACCGGATCGCCCAGCGATTCGAGCTCGGTGCCAAACGGAGTCAACTGTCCGCGCTGAAGGCGCAGGTCGAGCCGCTGATGCGACAGGCGGAACACCTGCGGCTCGCGAGCGCATCCTGCGAGCACCGCGGTCGTGCCGTCGGCCATCAGGCCCGGGCGTCCCGGCGAGAGGTAAGTCACTGGGCCTTCGGGGGTCAGGGTGCCAGTCGGCAGAACTCGCGCCATCGTGCCGTCGCTGTACAAAAAAAGCGCCGCGCCTGAAGCGGTCTTTGAGGTGAACGCGATCATTGTCCCCTGCGTGGAGGGAAGCGCGGCGGGAAGTCCAAACGGCCTCGCGTAACGGACATGATTCGGACCGTACTCGCCCTCGACCGCAAGCTCGTTGATCCCGCCCGTCGTCGAGGCGATCAGCAGCGCTTGGCGATGACCTTTCGGTGCGTCCTTGGGATCATTCTTGACGGGTGGATAGTTGAGCCACGCGTTGAATACGACCTGCCCGCTTTCACCCATCTGCGGGCTGCCGAAGCTGAGCACGGCGATATCGTGGCCTTGCGCAGTCTTGCTTCCAGATCGAGCAATGCAATTCACGGTTCCGTTTCTATACAGTACGAGTGCATCGGATTTGCCGTCGAGCTGCGCCATGAAGGCGATATTTCCGTCCGCATCGGCGACGGGGTACGGATCGCCTTTCAGCTCGGGCGCACAGTTTTTGGTGGGTTTCAGATTGACCGCGCGGGTGACTCGATAGACCGGCGTCAGGTCGGGATTGCCGGTGAAAATCGCCCAGTGGGTCTTGCTGTCTTTGGCGGTAGTCTCGGCGCCAAACAGCACGCGTCCGTCGGGCATCATCGAGGGCACGCCGACTTCGCTAAAATTGCCGCCGTCGGGAGAGGGCAGGCCGACCTCGGTTACCAGGACCGATTTGCCCATGCTGTCACTGGCGTAGAGAGCTTCCGAGCTTGAGGTGGCGAGGCCGGCGGTATCGCCTTGCAAGGTCAGCGAAACCGCATGCGCATAACCAGCACAGCCAAGCACAATTGCAAGCGCCGGGATTAGGGCCCGTAATCTCATTGCAATGTCTCCCGTCCGTGAATCAGTCTGGTTCACCTATCATTACAGTTAGTCTTATAGTCGTCCTGAGCTTCAAAGCGCAATAGGGCTCCGAAGCGTGACGCGGCGGCGACTCACCAAAGAATACGATAGCACGAATTCGCGGTAGCGCTCGAAGATCCTTCGCTGCGATGGATGCGCTGGCAGGGCGGCGTCTATGTTCCCTGGAACCGTCGGCGGCCGGGCCAGACGGAGAAGTTTGCACCTACGAATGGAATTTTTGGTTGAATCCTTGCATCGGCGATTTGGTCCGAGTTGCCGAAGCGTAATATAGGATTTGGGTGAGGTTGAGTTGCGCCGGCAACTATTTCCGAGCGGAGCCAAATTCGCGGGCTGCGCAATTCACACGATCCAAAACGGAGGACCCGCGATGAACGAATCTCGTATCACGTTTCGCTGCGACGACTTGGCGCTCGAGGGATTGTTCGCGCGGCCCGCCGGCGCAGTCGCCGCGCCGGGCGCCGTCGTATGCCATCCGCATCCGATGTACGGCGGATCGATGGATAACAACGTGGTCGAGGCGATCCTGGCCGCGATGTGGCGGCGCGGGTACGCGACATTGCGCTTCAACTTCCGCGGCGTCGGCGGCAGTGAAGGCGAGTACGACGGCGGCGAGGGCGAGACCAACGACGCGTGCGCGGCGATAACGTTTCTGGCGCGGCAGAAGGGAATCGACAGCGGTGCGATCACGCTAGCGGGATATTCGTTTGGCGCCGCGACCGCGATGCGCGCCGGCCTTGGCGACTCTCGTGTCGCGCGCGTGATTGCCGTCGCCCTGCCGGTCGCGGCGATGGCTCCAGGCGCGGACGGAGCCGCGACCAAGCCGGTGTTGCTCGTCTCCGGCGACAGCGACAGCTATTCACCGATCGCGACGCTCCAGAAGGTTGCGAAGACTATCGGCGCCGCGGCGAGCCTCAAGGTGATCGCGGGTGCGGATCATTTTTTCGGCGGCCGCGAGCCTGCGCTGGCCGGCGTAATCGAAGCCGCGCTCGGCGCAAGCTGAGAATCCCCGGATGGCGGCGGCGGTGCGTTGCGAGTGGCCTGCCAGATCGCGTAGAACGGATCGTCGGGATTCGCCTTTGCGATTTCGATAATCCGCGCGATCGTTTTTTCCAGATCGCCGCCGTCGATTCGGTTGAGCGCGGCGAAATTATCCAGATCGTGAAAATAGATCAGATAATTCACCATCACGGCGTTGTTGAGCGGTTGCTGGCCGAGGTCGAATCGCTCCAGACCGTACAGGCTGGGCGCCAGCGCGGCGTAATCGGACTTTATCGCGGCGAAAGCAGTCTTGCGCTGGCGCAAGATGTCGTCCAGCGCGGCGCCGCTCGTGTAAATCTTCAGCAGGCGTGCCTGCTCGGCCAGCAGGAATCGGGAAAACCTCAAGTTGCTCTTTAAGATTTGGCGCGCCTCTTCCGCGTCGGCCGAAGCCGCGCCTTCGGTCGCGGTGAAGAAATCGACCGCGCCGCGATCGCCGACCCAATTAGCCGCCGACTCGTCGAACATCGCGTCGCTCGCGAGGTAGTAGGTGCGATGAAACAGCTCGTGAATAATCACGCCGGCCAGTTCGACCCGATCGAGCTTAAGCAGGTTCGAAAGCAGCGGGTCGTTGAAAAACCCGAGGCTCGAAAACGCGACTGCGGGTCGGACCATCGCGTCGTAGCCGTCCGACTCCATCCGCGATGCTTCAGCGTCGGCGTCGGTGCGCTCGAAATAGCCGCGATACGGGACCGCGCCGACGATCGGAAACCACCAGGTGTAGGGTTTGAGCGAGTCGCGCTTCGCCGCCATCACGACATAAACAATCGCGTTCTGATCGACCGGCGCAATCGTCTGGTAGGCGCCGCCGACGTTCATGCCCAGCCGGCCGGCTGCGTACTTGCGGACTTTCAGCACCGTCTCGAGTTTGTCGCGTATTTCCGGCGTGAGATCGCCTTGCGCAAGCGCGCCGGAAATCGGTTTGCGGTTCCACAGGATACGCCCGCCCTCGTACGCGGCGCGGGCGAGGTATCCGATATTGCATCCGCCCAGAGAGATCGCAGCGCCGGCCACGAGCGCGGCCGCCACGAACGCGCGGAGCCGGGCACGCCGCGCCGGCGATAAGATCCTAACCGGCAGCCTCACCCGATGCCTCGGCGGCGGCCGCGTACTGAAGTTCGAACAGGCGATAGTACAAGCCGCGCTGCGCGAGCAATTCCTCATGGGTCCCGCTCTCGCGCACCACGCCGGCGGCGAGCACGAGGATCCGATCGGCGCGCTCAATCGTTGAAAGGCGATGCGCGATCACGACGGCGGTGCGGTCCGCCAAAAGCTCGTTCAGCGCGAGCTGGATGAGCCGTTCGGTCTCGCTATCGACGCTCGAGGTGGCCTCGTCCATCACCAGGATGCGCGGGTTGTAGGCCAGCGCGCGCGCGAAGGAAAGCAGTTGGCGTTGGCCCGCGGAGATGTTCGTGCCGCGTTCGCGGATTTGCTCGCTCAAGCCCGCCGGCAATCGCTCGACGAAGCGGCTCGCCTGCGCGCGCTCGAGCGCGTCACGCACCGCTTCTTCACTCATGTCGGTCAATCCGAGGCGGATATTTTCCATCACGTCACCCGCGAACAGGAACACGTCCTGCTGCACCAGCCCGATCGTGCGGCGCAGCGCGCGCAGATCCCACTGGCGCACATCGATGCCGTCAACCAGGATGCGCCCGGCCTTCACGTCGTAGAACCGGTTGAGCAGCTTGATGATCGTGGTCTTGCCGGAGCCGGTTGGCCCGACGATCGCGATTTTCTGTCCGGGCTCGGCGGTGAAGCTCACGTCCTTCAGGATCGGCTCGCCCGGGCGGTACTCGAAGTCAACGTGATCGAACACGATCGATCCGCGCGAGACGGTGGGCAGCAGGGGCTGGACGGGGCTCGAAATCGTGTGCGTTTCTTCCATCAACTGCTCGATTCGTTCGACCGCCGCGAGCGCGGATTGCAGCGTGGTGTATTTATTCGAGATTTCGCGCAGCGGCATGAAGAATAACTGCGCGTACTGCATGAACGCGATGAGCGCGCCGAGCGTGATGAAGTTGCGCAACACTTGCCCGCCGCCTTCCCACAAGATGATCGCAACCGTGATCGACGCAACCGTGTCCACTGCGGAGAAAAGCCCGGTCTCATAGGTGTTTGCAGCCATCTGCGCGTCGCGCGAGCGCAGGTTGAGCACATCGAACTCGTCGCGGCTGGTGCGCTCGCGGGTGAAGAGCTGAACCACAACCATTCCAGCCAGTGACTCGGACAGGTACGCGTTCACGGCCGCCAGGCGCTCGCGAATTTGCCGGTAAACTACGCGTGCGCGGATCCGGAACAGATTGATGAAGAGCAGCAGCGGCGGTATCGCGATCATCGCCCACAGCGCCAGGCGCGGACTCTTAATCCACATGATCACGACGATGCCCGACATCGTCATCACATCGACGAACATCGTAAGCGAGCCCTGCGCGAACATCTCGTTGATCGCGTCGATATCGGTGGTCATGCGGCTGACCAGGCGGCCGACCGGCGTACGATCGAAGAATGCCATCGGCAGATGCTCGACGTGATTGAAGACTGCCAGCCGCAGATCCGACAGCGAATACTGCGCGACCATCACGGTCAGATAGAACTGTCCGTAGAACGTGGCGAACTCGCCCGCGACCAGCGTCATATAGATCGCGCCCATCTTGAGCAGGCTCGCGTTTCCTCCGGTCGCGGCGAAGATCCAGGCCAGCCACGCGGGTGTCGCAACCTTCTGATGCTGCAGAAAAATATCGACGATAAGCTGGATGATGTATGGCTGCGCGAGCGCAAACGCCGAGTTCAGCGGCATCAAAAAGACCGACAGGAAGAACAGCCCGCGATATGGGCGCACATAGGTCCATACGAACCTGATGAGCGCGAAGTCGCGCGAGCGTCCGAGCTGCTTTTCTTCGCCGGTCTGCATCGCCTAATACTGCGCCAGCTCCTCTTCCATCAGTTGGCGATGGAACAGTTCGGCGTAAGTTCCGCGCCGCGCCATCAGCTCGGCATGGGTTCCGCGCTCCGCGATTGCGCCGTCTTCGAGCACGATAATCTCGTCGGCGTCGCGCACTGTCGATGCGCGATGCGCCACCACGATCGTCGTGCGTCCGACCACGCTTTGCTCCAGGCTCTCGAGGACCGCTTTCTCGGTTTCGGTATCGACGCTCGAAAGGGCGTCATCGAGCACCACCACTCCGGGCCGATAGGTGAGCAGCCTTGCGATCGTGGTGCGCTGCTTCTGCCCGCCCGACAGCGCCATTCCGCGCTCGCCGACGATAGTGTCGAGCCCGTGCGGAAGGGTCGCGATGTCGGGCTCGAGTCCCGCGATTCGGGCTGCTTCGAGGATTTCATCGGCAGTCGCGTCGGGGCGCCCGAAGGCGATATTGCGCGCCATCGTGTCGGTGAACAGCACCGGTTCCTGCGGCACCACGCCGAGCGTCTTGCGCAGCGAATGCAGCGGAATATCGCGGATATCTTGTCCGTCGAGCAGGATACGCCCGCTGGTCGGCTCGAACTGGCGCGTCAGCAGCTTGATCATCGTAGATTTTCCCGAGCCGGTTCGTCCAACAATCGCGAGCTTGCCGCCGGCGGGCACTGTGACCGAGACATCTCTGAGCGCGTAATCGTAATGATGGCCGTTGGAACTGGCGCCGTTGGATTCGGCGACTGCGCCCTCTATTTGATCACGCAGGAAATAGCTGAACGAGACGTGATCCCACTGGATCGCGCCGCGCACTTCCAGGCGCACGGCGCCGTCGTCGAGCTCGCCGGGCTGCGGCGGCGCCGAGAATACTTCATTGAGGCGGCCCATCGCCGCCTTCGCGCGCTGATAGATCGAGATCATCCATCCGAGCGAGGTGATCGGCCACGCCAGGCGCCCGAGGTAACCCATGAACGCAACCAGGTCGCCGATCTGAAGAGTCCCGGACCTGACCAGCGAGCCGCCGTAGATCAGCACGACCATCACGGCGAACGCCGATGATCCGCGGATCATCGGAAACATCGCGCCGCGCAACCGCGCCAGCGCGAGGCCGAGGTCGTTGTAGTCGTCGTTGGCTTTGCGGAATAGCGACGACTCGTGATCCTCAAGCGCGTACGCCTTTACCACGTGGATGCCGGCCAGGCTCTCCTGGACCTTCGATTCGATTCCGCCCAGACCCTGCTGCACGCGCAGATTGCGCACCATCAGCGAGCGTGAGAGCCGCTTGATCCCGATCATCAGCAGGATGTACGGCGCAATCACTGCTAATGTCAGACGCACGCTAACGCTCAGCATGAACGTGAGCGCGAAGAACGTGGTCGCGGGAGCGTCGGCAAAAGTGACCACGCCCATCCCGACCATCATCCGCACGGCGGTAAGGTCGTTGACCAGGCGCGACATCAGGTCGCCGATCTTGTGACGATCGTAGAAGACGGGGCCGAGATGCGTCAGATGGACGAACAGATCGTTGCGCAGATCGTATTCGATATCGCGGCCGGTATTGAAAATCGTAAAACGCGAGAGCCATCTGGCGGTCCCGCCGACGAGCGCCGCGGCGCACAGCATCAGGACGATCCGGCCCAGCGACTCCTGCGTGGGCAGTCCAATCCGCGCCAGTGTGCCGAAGGTCATCGCATGATGGAACTGAATCGACTTGATCGCGGCGCCGCTTAGGAAGGCGACGGTCATTCCGCACGCGGAAGCGACCAGCGTGCACAGCATCCCGAAGCCGTACCAAGCCGAGTAGCGACGGATATAAGGTAGAAGACGATTCATGGAGCCGGGCCTAATTTATCAGGAATGCGCCACGAGAGAAGTGACCGCCCGCTCCGGCGCAGGTCATCGCTGGCCCATACGGGCGCATAGCAGCATGCTCACCCGCGCGTCAGTATCCGCGTAACCCGTTCCATTGGTCTGCTCGTGCGGCTGGCGAGATTTCCTTCGGCTCGGCTCAGGACAGGCTCTCGCGAAGGGTGTTTCGCCGTTAGCTGCGGCTTGGGCGGAGTTGAAAGTCCATTCGCGCTCGGAATGACAATTGTTTGTTGCTTTTTGGTGTCATCTGAGAGTCTGCGATTTTTTCAGTCCGCCGCCCTTCCGCCACCCTGAGCGGCTGTGATTTTTTGACTCCGACCTTTCCGCCATCCTGAGCGGCGGCCGTTTCGGCCGGAGTCGAAGGATCCCAGGCGTCTGTGCACATCATCGCGATTTCTCCTCAAGCCTTTCCGCGGCCAGCGTATCGGCGCACTGCTCGCACTGCGAGTGAGAGTCAGAACGCCAGATGATGCAGGTCGTCCCCAAACGCGGAGCAGGCAATCGTAGGTCTGCACGACCGTTCGGGATCCTTCGACTACGGCCGCCGCGGCCTCGCTCAGAGTCTGTGATTTTTTTGAGTCTGCCGCCCTTCCGTCATCCTGAGAGTTTGTGAATGTTTGAGGCCCGCTGCGGCGCTCCCTTCCGTCATCCTGAGCGGCGGCCG
>JBOHWH010000071.1:0-20142 GCA_050736695.1 Binataceae bacterium (SeqCode)
GAACAGTTCAGCCATGAACAAATCTGGCAAAAACCCTAACAGTCGTTAGGCGTCGATGCGGAGTCTTTGGCGGCGGCCGGCGAGCCGCCGGCCACTACTGGCGGCAGGATCCACGGCACTGAAGTCGAAGGTAGTTTCCAGGCACGCAGCGACCGCGGATGGCGAAAAATGAAGAGGAGCCGGGTTACCGGCTCCTCTTTTTCCGTTCGTTTAATTGTGGACGACGGCGCGTGGGTTACGCGTCGGAGCTAGTTGTGCCTGCGCTCGTACTTGTTTTCCTTGTGCACGAAGTGCTTCGGATGCGCCCTGAAATCGGCGCGCGCCTGAGGATGGTTATGCAGGTACTTATGCAGTTCAGGATGGCTTCTAACGTACGCGGGATCGTCGACCAGCTTGGGATTGTTCTGCAGCTCTGACGCAATTGCGGGGTTATTCGACATGAACTCGTCGGTGTTGCGAAACGGATGGCCCGCGATCGCAGGCAGCGCCATCGCACCGGCAAACAGCATCGCGGACATCACCGTAAGCGCGCTTTTTCCAATCTTCATCTAAATGGAACCTCCGTCCATGTTCTGTACGTCCACGCCCGCAGGCGGTTTCAGCTAAATTGCTGGGACTGGTATCTCCTGATTATACGGGGCACGGAGGGCTGGAGCTATCGCGTCGGCGGCAACGTCTCCGATCGCGAGCGCCGAAGTAAAAAAGGCGCTACACTCTCCCACACAATATGAAAGAAAACGCGCAATGGGCGAAGATTTATCGGGGAAAGCCGTCATTGCGGAGCGGTGGCGTTCGAGGTGGGCGGAACGAACGGTAAAGAGGATTTGGATTGTGGCAACACTTGGATTTTCGCGCAACGATTTTGGAATTTTCGAGATCGAAGGGTTCAGCGCGCGGATGGAGCAAATCGCCGCGCGGGTGCGGCCGCGTCTGACGCGGCTCGGCGCGGAGCTGGCTCCAGACCTCGGACGCAAGCTGCACATAGAGTTTTTTCCGCACGTTGCAAAGCATATGCGGCGCACCGTCAATCCTCCCGCGGAGACCTGGGCGGCGTGGGGCCCGTCACCGAAAGGCTACAAGCGCTACGGATACCTGGCGCTATGCATCTCGAAAGTCGGGATACATGCGCGCGTAGTCGTCAAATCCGACGCCGACAATCGCATCGAGATGGCGCGCCGGATCGCGGCGAAATCGCCGGCGCTGGCAAAAGCGCTGCGCGGTGCGAAGATCGCGCGCTACGACCGATGGGACTTCGCCGCGATGCCCGAAGAGGCGCCAGCCGGCGAAGAATTCTTTGACGCGATGTCCGCCGCGCTTAAGAAAAAGACCGGCGGAATCGACGCCGGCTTCGGATGGCCCGTGCGCGAAGCGGTGCACCTCGATCGCGCCGAGATTATCGACGCTTTCGGCGAGTTGGAGCCGATCTACAGAATCCTGCGTTCGGTGGTGTAGCTCGCGGAATCGCGATTGTCTGCGCGAACGCCCGGGATCCTTGGCGCGGCAGCCACGCGCGGGAATGACACTACAGGATGCCGTAAAAGCACAATGACGCGTGGAAATTCGGGAGTCCGCGACTTTCAAAACCAGCACATTCGCGGCAGCGGGCTCTATGAAGGAAAGGCGGCACGCGATATGTTCGAGGGTCTGCTAAAGTTGTAATTGAAGGCCGGATTCCAGGCGGCCTCGAATGGGGATTCATGGCAAGCAAAGGAAATTGCAAAGCTGCGGATTGTAAGAACGAGGCCGTGGCGAAGAGCTACTGCCGCAAGCATTACCGGCTATGGCGTGCGGGCGAGATGCCCAAGGCGCGCTACAAGACCTGCACCTTCGAAAAGTGCCGCAAGAAGCGTTTTCGCCTGAGCCTGTGCGAAGAACATTTCGCGACCAAAACCGGCAAGAGTGCCGCAGCCGCCGCCGAATCCGCACCGGCTGCCGAAGCGCCCGCGGCCTGACGCTCACGAATCAACCGGCGCTGCGCGAATCGCGCGGACGCGCCCGACTTTCATCGTAATGGCAAATCTGATCGTCGCGGGAGCAGCGGGCCGGATGGGCCGGATGCTTATCGCGCTGGCCGCTCGTGACGGCGCGCATAAGATAGTCGGCGCGATCGAGGCCAAAGGCATTGCGGCGCTCGGTTCCGACGCGGGCGACGTTGCGGGAATCGGCGCACTCGGTATCAAGATCACCGACGACTACGGCGCGATCGTGCGGCCGGGCACCGTCACACTCGATTTCACCACCGCCGCGGCGTCGATGGAGCATCTCGAGGCGGCGGTAAAAGCGGGCGGCGCGGTGGTGATCGGCTCGACCGGATTTTCCGCCGAGCAGGAAGAACGCGCCAAAGAGATCGCGCCGCGCATCCAATCCGTGATCGCCCCGAACATGAGTATCGGCGTCAACGTGCTGATGAAAATCACCGCCGAAGTTGCCGCGATTCTACCGGACTTCGACGCCGAAGTAATCGAGATCCATCATCGCACGAAAGTCGATGCGCCCAGCGGTACGGCGCTTGGCCTCGGACGCGCGATCGCCGCCGCGCGCGGGCAGGAACTCACGCCCAACGCGGTCTACGGACGCGAGGGAATTACGGGGGTGCGTCCGCCGGAGAAAATCGGCGTGCTTGCGATTCGCGCGGGCGACGCGGTCGGCGACCATACGGTGATTTTCGGCGGACAGGGCGAGCGCCTGGAGCTGATTCATCGCGCGCAAAGCCGCGAGTCGCTGGCGCGTGGCGCATTGCGCGCGGCGGGATGGATCGCGCATCAGAAGCCCGGGCTCTACTCGATGCGCGACGTGCTAGGCCTGTAGCGCGGACTCTTTGGGGTAGTCGTCGAGAGAGAGGGCGGGTTCTTGTAAGGGGCGGGAGCCGTCCGCGCACTCGGGGAGACGCAAACAACTCGTCGTTTGTCGACAGTCTATACCAGTGCGCTTTGCGCAACCTATGGTCAGGCTGTGCTATTGCGCAGATCGAGATTTTCGCGCGTGAAAAACCTTACGGCAAAACATTAAGGCTGAATCGGTTTCGGATGCGGATGGCCGTTGCCGGCGGCGGGGGGGATCGGGTTGAGGCCGACGCCCAAATCGCCCATCTCCTCACCTTCCATATCCAGCGTCGCCCATCGTTCGACGAGCTTGAGGCGCAAGCCCCGATGTCCGCGCAGGAAGTACGCTGTCATCGCGAGCAACGCGAGAATATTTCCCGCCACGATTTTCCACCATCCGAGCTGCGACACCACCGACGAATCGAGCACGGTCACGAAGCCAACGAAGAAAACCTCGAACACGGCGAAGAGCAGAAACACGCCGAGCGCAAGGAACGGCTCCCATTCGGACGCGGCCAGCAAAAGCGCAATCGCAAGGCCGAAAACCACGAAGGCAAAAAAGTGCAGAACAGTGTAGCCAAGCACCAACGCGACAGTTGCGTGCGCGGCCGCGGCGCCGTCCGGCCCTCGGAAGATCATCGCACCTAAAATAGTCGGGGTACGGAAGAGATCGCCGCTGGCGAGGTCGTAGCCGAGAAACCAGAGCGCAACCACCACGCCGCCAACCACGCCGGCCAGCGCGCCTTCGCGCGTAACGCGCAGCCATCCGGAACCGAACAGATTTTTCGCCAGCATCGGATGGCGCCAGAAGAAATAGGCGAGCATCGCACCGGTCGCGAGCAGATTGCCGACGATAATCCCCCACCACGTCAGCGACGCCATCACCTGCGGTCCGAGGAACAGCACAACCGCGATAAAGAAGACCTCGAACGCGCCGAAAAATATCAGCACCGAGATCAGGAACGGCGGTTCGTGTTCGGCGGCCTCGAGCAAGAGCGCCGCGACGACGCCGACCAGAATGAACGCTGCGAAATGCAGCAGTGAGTACTCGGCCACCAGCCGGATCATGCCGTGATGCAGCAGATGCGGGTCGCGCGCTCCGTGCAGAAGGGTCGCGGCGAGCAGGGCCGGCGTCTCGAAGGCGTGGCCGCGCGACAGATCGAAGAGCAGGAACCATAGCGCGACTACTAGTCCGCCGATTATGCCAGCGGTCGCGCCGTCGATGATTATTCGGGTTCTGGAATGTTGCATCGATCTCCCCTCGGCCCGACGAACTTCCGGTCGTGCCGTTCGCTGCGCAATCCTGTGAAATTTTCTACTCCGATCGACAACTCCGACTCAAGTGCAAACAACTCATGCTTTTGACGCGTATAAGTATTTCTGCGGGTTTTGCGGCGATTTGGCGCAGATTCGACACAGGGACGCAAGGCGGACTGCACGGTCGCGCGCTTTCGCGGGGTGTTGATAAAGAAGTATCTTTAGAATCGACATGAACAATAATCCCGCGGCATCCGATCCAGATTTTTATACGCATGGACCGGTTCATCGGTTTCTCAGCGCTGGACATGCCGAGCTCGATCGGCTGCTCGGCGTGGCGGAGGATTTCGAGACGCCGGCAGGCGTCGAGGCTTACGCGCAGTTCCGCCGCTCCTTGCTGCGGCATATCTCGATGGAAGAAAAGGTTTTGCTGCCGGAGGCCGAGAAGCGCCGCGGCTCGCCGCATCCGCTGGCTGCGCGGCTACGGCTTGATCACGGCGCGCTGGCGGCGCTGATGCTGCCGTCCGCGTCGCCCGCGATCTTTCGCGCGCTGCGCACGATCCTGGCCGCGCACAATCCGCTGGAAGAATCGCCCGGCGGCGTGTACGACGCCTGCGAGCAACTTGCCGGCGCACAGGCCGCGCAGACGCTCGACGCAATCCAGGCGACCCCTGAGGTTCCGGTCAAGCCGCACCTCGATAACGAAAAGGTCCTCGCCGCCGTTGCCAACTCGCTTACGAGGGCGGGCTACGATCCGCATCTGCTCGACGAATGAATGACGGCTTCCAAGGAGATGCAAATGGACCGGCAAGAGCATCGCGAACTCGATCAACCGCTGATGTCGTTCGACACCAGTGCCGAAATCGCCAAGCTCAAGGCGGGCGCGCAATGGCAATCGGGCAGCCGCGCCGCGACCGTGCTGATAAAAAATGACACGATCCGGATCGTGCTCGTTGCGTTGCACAAGGGCGGCGTCCTGCACGAGCATCGCGCCGAAGGGCCGATCACGTTTTCGGTCCTGGAAGGTTCGTTCCGCTTCAGCGTCGGAGCCGAGTCGCACACGCTCGGACGCGGCGCAATCCTCACCTTGGGCGATGGAATCCGGCACGAGGTCGAGGCGCTCGAAGACAGCGCGTTCGCGTTGACTGTCATCCAGCCCGGGCGGCAAGGGCGTCCGCAATCGTGATTTCCGGGCCGCGCGGGACGCGCTACAATTTGGGGGCAGTTTGATTTCAGTGGCTGAGTCAGCACAATCTTTTTCGCCTGTCGGCGAGCGTCCGCTCCCACACAATCACCGGGATGACGCGCCGAATACCGACCCCTTGAGAATTGGCCGGACCCCGATTGGCTTCTTCGTCATGGCGGTAATGTTTTTCGCGATCGGCGTTTGCCTGCTGCCCTTCGCGGTTCCGAACGCCGCGAGCTTCTTCTATCAGGCGATTGTGATCGCGGTGGTGCACACTTTTACGCTCGGATGGATCACGGCCGCGATCATGGGCGTGATGTACCGTTATGTTCCGGCGCTGACGCATGTGCCGATAAGCTCGCCGCGCGTTGCGCACGCGCAGCTCGCGATCTTTGCGATCGGCGTCGCCGGGATGATCGTTCACTTCGCGATTGGCGCGTGGATCGGGCTATGGCTCGCCGCGCTCGCGGTCGTCGTGAGCATCGTGATGTTTGCGGTCAACCTCGCGCCCTGCCTGTGGAAGCAGTTCGGGCGCGGCGTCGCGGAGACCGGGATGGGGCTCGCGTTAGGATTCCTGCTCGTAGCGGCGGCGCTCGGAACGATTCTCGGGATCGACAAGAGCTTCGACTTCCTGAGCGGCGACGTGCTGACGAATCTTTCCGCGCATGTGCATCTCGCCGCCGTCGGATGGGTTACGATGGCGATCTGCGCGGTGTCGTACCGGATGCTGCCGGCGTTCCTGCTGCCGAAGGCCACGCTGCCACGCCATGCGATCTGGCAACTTTACACGCTCGCGGCGGCGGTGAGCGCGCTGGCGGTGTCGCTGTTTTTCGGGTTTGGCGGCGAGACGATCTTCAGCGTCGTTATCGCCGCGGCGATGGTCTGGTACGCGGTGATTATGGCGCGGGTCGTCGCGACGCGGCGGATGCCGATAGACTGGACGCCGCGCCATGCGCTGACAGGATTGGCGAGCCTGGCGATCGCGATTGCGCTCGGAATCTCGCTTACGCTACTGGGCGGAGACAGCGTATGGGGCGCGCGGATCGCGCCGGCTTACGGCGTCGCGGGTCTGCTCGGATTTTTTTCAAACTTCATCATCGGGATGTCCTATAAGCTATTCCCGGCATTCGTCATGCGCGCGCGGCAGGGACGCGGATGGACCGCGGTGGCCACCGATGAGCTTTCGATTGTGCGTACGCGATGGTTCGTGTTCGGCGCGTTCAACTCGGGCGTCGTGCTGTTAATCGCCGGATTCCTCGCAGCCTCGCTCGAGGTTGCGTTGGCGGGCGCAATCCTCGCCGCAGCCGGCGGTATCACCTATTCTGTAACAACGCTGTGGACCTTAAGCTTCGCGTTCCGGACTGCGATCCCGGCGGCCGCGGCGCAAACTTCGCTGCGGGTTCTGCCGCACTAGCGCTTCGAAATATTCAGCGTTCGGAAAGAATGCGGGCGTACGCATCGCGATCGACGTTGCCGCCGCTGAGAATCACGCCCACACTGCGGCCGCCCATTTCATCGCGCTCTTTCAGCAGTGCCGCCAATGCCGCCGCGCCGGCGCCTTCGGCGACGTTGTGCGTATCAGTGAAGTAGTGACGCATCGCCTGTTCGATCTCCTGATCCGAAACCGCGATCACGCGCTCGGCGAATCGATTGATAATATCGACCGCTTCGGGATGCGGCACGCGAACCGCGATTCCGTCGGCGATGGTGTTCGCGGTTTCAGTCGAGACAGGTTTGTGCGCGGCGAACGACAACGCGTAGGCCGGGGCCGCATCGGAGACCACGCCCACGATTCTGGTCGTGAGTCCGAGCGCCTCGCGCGCGGCGATAACTCCGCAGATTCCCGAGCCAAGGCCGATCGGCACGTAAACCGTGTGCATCGCGCCGGCCGCGCGCAGAAATTCGAGCGCATAGGTGCCAACACCAGTGACCAGCAATTCGTGAAACGACGGGACCATGGCAAGGTTGCGCTCGCGCGCGAATTGCGTTGCGTACTCGAGACTCTCCTGAAAGTCGCGTCCGTGTTCGATCAACTCGGCGCCGAATGCGCGCATCGCGGCGTTGTTCTCGAGGCTGTTGCCGCGCGGCACCACGACGGTCGCCTTCAACCCGTAGCGCCGGACGGCGAACGCGACGCTTTGGCCATGATTTCCGCGCGTCGCCGCCAGGACACCGGCGGGCGCGGGACCGCGGCGCAGGAGATCATCGAGATAAGGGATACCGCCACGGATCTTGAACGCGCCGGCCGGCGTATGATTTTCGTGCTTGACCCAAACTTCCACGCCGCAGCGCGCCGAGAGCTTGGGCCAGCAGATCTCCGGCGTCGGCTTCATCGCCGGCGCGATCAAGCGCGCCGCGTTCTCAAGCTGTTCGAGCCGCGGTAGCTTCAGCACGCATCTACATCCGCGCGCGCGGATGGAGCGCGCGCAGCGGAGGACGCGCAGGCGGCGGAGCGTTGACTATAGGTTCGTCGCGATCTTCGCTGCGCGCCCATCGGTAAAAGATCACAGTGAATACACAAATCAGGAAGGCGCTCTGCCCGACCCACATGAACAGTCCGCCCAGGATCTGATCGTCGAGCGGCTTGATGCCCCAGCCGTGCGGTCCTTCGAGATACCACGGATAGATCACGTGTGTGGCTAGCGTGATTGGCGCCGCGACCGCCGTCATCGGGATCATCAGCAGAAACAGGTAGAGAATCTGGGCGGGATACGACAGGCGCGGCAACTCGGGCAGCGGGCTCACGATCGGCCACCAGAGCAGCACTCCGGCCGCCATAAAACTCAGATGAACCAGGATGTGAAAATTTTCGTCGCGGCACATCTTGTCGAAGATCGGCGGAAAGTGCGCGGTCACGAATACCGCCGAGAAGATCAGAAACGTCACCACCGGATTGGTGAACAATCGTGCAATCGGTTTTAGCGCGCGGCTCAGCACCCACGGCCTGAGCATCCAGTCGGGGGTTCCCAAAAGCAGCATCGGCGGGATCACAAACGCCTGCACCTGATGCTGCAGCATGTGCATGAAGAAAATCCGATCGTCGGCGTACTCGTCAAGCCCGGTGAAAGTGTAGAAGATTACGATGAGCGCCGCGGTGAACCACCCTACCTGCCGGCGCGTCGGACGCCGCCCGCACAGCCGACAACCCAGCCAGTAGAGGAACGCAAGCGCGGCTACTCCGATCGGGATGCTTGGATGCTCGCCCAGAATGTCGCCGAAATCCATTACGCTATCCGTTCAGGAAATCGAGCCGCTCTCAGCTCAGGTGATGCGAGAGGTACGCGAACAATCCCATCAGCGCGAACAGCAGAATAAACGCCATCATTAGCGGAAACAGAAAGAAGCCGCTCAAGATCCAGCTATCGTACTTGAGGTGCATGAAGAACATCGCGATCAGCGCGAACTTGGCGGCAGCCAGCACCAACAACACCGGCACGATCACGGCCTTCAGCGCAGGAACGTAAAAGACGGTAATCTCCATCCCGGTCAGCACGCACAGGAATACCGCCACCATCACATAGATGCCGGCGCCGGGATGATGCGGATGCTCGACGTCGGCGCCGGGTCCTTGCGGTTCGATCGTTCCAGCCGTTTGCGTAGCCTCACTCATGCGCCCTTAACCTGCTGCATCAGATAGACCAGTGTAAAGATTATCACCCACACGATATCGACGAAGTGCCAATAGAGTCCCGCCATCTCGACCGTCAGAGAGCGCGACTTGTCGAATTTTTTGCTGAACGAGGCGAAGAAGACCGTCGCGAGCCAGAGCACGCCGATACTGACGTGCACGCCGTGAAAGCCGACCAGGGTAAAGAAGCTCTGGCCGAACAGGTCGGTCTGCATCGCCAGCCCCTGATGATAGAAATGCGTGAACTCGTAGGCCTCGACGCCCAGGAATACCAGTCCAAGGATGATCGTGACGCCGAGCCACAGGCGCATCAGGCGCTTCTTGTTTTGTTGAATGGCGTTCAACGCGAGAACCATCCCGAGGCTCGACATCAGAAGCGCGAAGGTGCTGATCGAGGTCAGCGGGATCTCGAGGATGCCCGCGCCGGGGCCGCCGATATTGCGACTCTTGTACACGACGTAGGTGGCGATCAGGCTCGCGAAGAATACGCACTCGGAACCCAGGAACGTCCACAGCCCGGCCTTGCGCAAATCAACGCCGCCGGTGGACGACGCCTCTTCTTCGGTGAGGTGCGACTCCTGTCCGTATGATGGATATTCGAAACCCATCGCGACTGCGGACAGGAACATCGTCACGGCGCCGACAATGATGATGCGCCACCATCCGATCACCAGGCCAATACCCATCAGCCCGAATCCGAGCGCGGTGAATAGCGGAAAGATCGACGGCGACGGCATGTGGAGCGGTTCCGCGGGCGGAGCCTGCATGCTTTCAGGCACCGGCGGTACCTGTCCCGCCATGAACATCGCGACTCCGCGCGAGCCGGCGCGGCCGTACTTCATGACCCAGTAGGCGTCGCGTCCGCGCACGACGGGAACGTTTGCGAAGTTGTACGCGGGCGGCGGCGATGCGATCGACCATTCCAGGCTGCGGCCGTCCCACGGATCGGCGGGAGCCTCCTCTCCGCCGGCGGTGCTTTTGACCATGTTGATGTACATGATCAGGAACGAGATTCCGAGAATAAATGCGGAGATCGTCTCGAGCTGATTGAGCCTGGTCCAGCCAAGTCCGGCGCCGTAAGTGTAGATGCGCCGCGGCATCCCCCACATCCCGAGAAAGTGCATCGGGAAAAACGTGCCGTTAAAGCCGATGATCGTGAGCCAGAATTGCCACTTGCCGAGCCGTTCGGAGAGCATCCGCCCGGTAAACTTCGGCCACCAGTAGTAGAACGCGCCCAGAAGCGCGAACATCGTGCCGCCGAACAGCACGTAATGAAAGTGCGCAACGACGAAGTACGAATCGGTTTGCTGCAAGTCAACCGGCGCCGACGCGTGCATCACGCCCGAAAGGCCGCCGATCGTGAACTCGACAATCATCCCAAGCGCGAAAAAGAACGCGGTGGTCATTCTAAGCGAACCGCCCCAGACCGTCGCGATCCAGGAAAAGATCTTGATCCCGGTAGGTATCGCGATCAGCATCGAGGTGACGGCGAACGCGCTATCGGCGACCGGGCCCATCCCGGTGGCAAACATGTGATGACCCCAGACGCCGTAGGACAGGAAGGCGATCAGCGCGATCGAGTAGGCCATCATCGGATAGCCGAACAGCGGCTTGCGCGAGAACACCGGCACCAGTTCGGAAACAATCCCGAACGCCGGCAACGCCATGATATAAACCTCAGGATGCCCGAAGAGCCAGAATAGATGCTGCCACAGGATCGGCGTCGCACCGTATGTCGCGACATAAAAGTGCGTGCCGAAAAAGCGATCGAGCACCAAAAACACCAATCCCACGGTCAGCGGCGGAAACGCGATCAGGACCAGGATCGAGGTCACCAGGATCGACCACACGAACATCGGCATGCGCATGAACGTCATGCCCTTGGCGCGCATCCCGATGATCGTCACGAAAAAGTTAAGCCCGCTCATCAGCGTCGAGACTCCCAGGATCAGCAGCCCGACTACCCAGAAATCCAGATTGAGACCCGGCGAGAAGTAGCGTTCGGTCAGATTCGCATAGCCGAACCATCCCGCATCCGGCAGCCCGCCCCACAACCATCCGAGATGAAGAAAAATCGCGCCGCACAGAAAGACCCAGAAGCTCATCGCATTGAGGCGCGGAAAAGCCACGTCGCGTGCGCCGATCTGCAGCGGCATTATAAAGTTGCCGAGGAATCCGATCTCCAATGGCATCAGGACCAGGAAGATCATGGTCGTGCCATGCATCGTGAAGATCTGGTTGTACATCGAGGCCGACAGGAAATGATTTTCCGGCCTCCAGAGCTGGGTCCGGATCAACATCGCCTCGACCCCGCCGACCGCCAAGAAGATCAGCGCGCTGACCGCATACATTATGGCCACGCGTTTGTGGTCCACGGTCATCAGCCAGGAGATAAGGCCTCCGCCCTGCAAATAGTTCGGCGTCTCGATTGGTAATGGTTTTGGCTGGGCAGCCATCACTCAAGCTCCCTTACTTCAGACTCTCGAGGTACGCGACCAGATCGTTGAGCTGTGTGCCGCTAAGTCCGAGCGCCGGCATCTGCGCGCCCGGTTTTACATGGTCAGGATTGGTTATCCATTGCGCGACGTCGGCGGGAGTGTTGGCCTCAATCCCGGCCGCCATCGTGGTCCGGCTGCCGAAATGAGTGAGATTAGGTCCGACATAACCCTTCGATACGCCGTCGATCATGTGGCAGGTGGTGCACGGGCTGTTCGAGAAAATCTTTGCGCCTTCCAACGCCGCCGGATCGGTGATCGAAGCGGCCGCGATCGGCGCGGCGGCCTGGGCCTTTTCCCACGCGGCAAACTGCTCTGGAGTTTCCACGAACACGCGAAACCGCATATTGGCGTGCGACTCGCCGCAAAACTCGGCGCACTGCCCCGGCCACATCCCGGTTTGGTTGGCCTCGAATGTCAGTTCGTTCAATTGCCCCGGCACTACGTCGCGCTTGCCGCCGAGCTGCGGCACCCAGAAGCTATGGATGACGTCGCCCGATTGCAGGTTCAGGCGAATCGGAACCCCGACCGGGATGTGCAGCTCGTTGGCGGTGACGACATTGGACTGGTCGTGATAGCGAAATTCCCACCACCATTGATGCGCTATAACCCGGATCTCGAGCGATCCCTTGGGAGGAACGTTCGGTTGCGAGCGAAAAATTGTACGGATGGTCGGGATCGAAATAAACAGCAGGATCAGCGCTGGTCCGAGTGTCCACGCGATTTCGAGTTTCAAATCTGAAGTCGCCGACGACGGCGGCGCGGCTTCGCCCACTCGGGTCGAGAAGACAAAGATTGCCAGCAGGAACGTCACGATAACCACCGCGAACACCAGTGAGTCCCACAGCGTCACCTCGATGAACAGGCGATAGATCCAGTCGGCCAGATCGGACTTGGGCGCGAGCGTCGTCATCGGCAACCCGCGGTTCTCCGCACATCCGGCCAGCAGCATCGCAACCGCCGTCATCGCGATGATCATCGATCGGGCGGCGCGCTTCATTCGTGCTCCTCCACCCATGCCTCCTGGGTAGCGGCCGCCGCCAGCCGCTCCAGTCCGGGCAGCGAGCAGAGCACAAAAGCGCCGATAAATCCCAGCGTCACAAGGATCTCGACCCATCCGAAAGGCACCACATGCGGCGACAGCGACGGCACCACCAGCACGTAGCGTTCGAGCCATACGCCGACGATTCCACCGAGCGACACCGCGCCTAAAATTACCGGAGTCTTTTTCGGCCGCACTCCCAGCAGCACCAGGAACGGAATTACCCACATCAGGATGACCACTGCGTACGACAGAGCCTGCCACGGCGCGTAATACACGCGCAGCACGATGAAAAACGTCTCGACCGGAATATCGCCGTACCAGATGACGATGTACTGGGCGAACAGCAGATAGATCCAGAAGATCGAAAATGCGAACACAATCTCGCCCAGATAGTGCATCGCCTTCGGATTCTTGAAGGCATTATTTCCGCCGAGCTGTACGCGCATGATTACGCCGACCAGCGCCATCGCGACAGTCGCGCTCCAGAACGCTCCGCCGAAGAAGTACCAGCCAAACAGCGTGCTCCGCCACACGGGCGCGAGCGACATAACCAGATCGAAGGCGATAATCGTGTAAACGACCGCGAAGCAGATCGCGAGCGCCGGTGCGATGCGCCGAATCGGATTGGGAACCAGCAGGATGCTTTCCGAATCCCGCTGCCATTCGGTAGCCTGCTCGGTGCGCGACAGGCGGACCAGCCACAGACTCAAAATGGTCATGACCGCCAGGCCAATTCCGTCGCGCGCGAACAGGAACGGAATATTGAGCCATGCCGCCTTCTGCGCGATCGGATGAAGCACCCAGGGAAAAATCAGTGTGCGGCCGAAATAGAGTCCCCAGAACAGCAGGAATCCAAGCGGGATGAACCCCGCGAATGTTTCGGCCAGCCGATATTGCGTGGTGCCCGCCCAGCGTCCGTTGCATAGATAGAATGCCGCCAGCACAACCACGGCGCCCTGCGCGACTCCGAGCCATACCAGCAGATTGACCAGGTACGCCTGCCACGCGCGCGCGGCGTTGGCGCCGCCGACGCTCAAGGCAAATCCGATAACTCCGGCGACGACAAAGATCACCATCAGGGCCTTGAATGCGATCCCAGCCACCGGGGCGGCTGGAGCGGCGGGTGCGCCCGATGCGGGAACGCCTGCGGGTTCGACTCTCGCGCTCATGGCTTGAGCGCCTCGCTTGGCCGATTTGACGAAAATTTCAGGTTACGCAGCCTCACGCAAAACCTCTTCCGCACCTGCGTTTCTCAGAATCGATTCAATTTTCTCAATCCCCGCGCTATCGGCCTCGTCGCACTTGACGACCACACCGAAGCGATCCTCGCTGAAGCGCGCGCTGTAGCCAGAGAAGCCTTCGAACGCCGGAAGGCCGGCGTTGATCATAAAGCTGATGACCGCGAAGATACCGCCGAGCAGAACCATCAGCTCGAAGCAGATGATGATAAACGGCGGCCATGAGACGATTGGTTTGCCGCCGGTGACCAGGTTCCATTCCCACGAGGTGCCGATCGTAACCGCAAGCCCGGTCGCGACGCCTAGAATTCCGCCTGTCAGGACCACTGCGCGCACCCTGCTCTTGGGCTTGTGCATCACGCGCTGGATGTGTTCGCTCGGGAAGGGATAGAAGACGTGAAAGTCGTTCACCTGCGCCTGGTGCAGATCGACGATTCCCCGGACGCAAAGCTGCTCGTCCGCAAATGATCCGATTATGTCCATCGCCGCGCCCATTTCCAATTCATGCCGAACTCGAAGAGCCTTTATTGATTGCCTGCCGGAGATAGCTGATGCCTTCCTTCAGCTCCGTCATCGAAATGATCGGCAGGAATTTCGCGAACAGCGAGAACAGGCCCAGGAACCACGCGAAGCTTCCGACCGTGATCATGATTTCCGTGATTGACGGCGTGTAGAAATGCCACTGCGACGGATTGAAATTGGTGGTAAGCGAGCCCGCCACGATGTCGAAGCGCTCGAACCACATTCCGATATTCACGAAGATCGAAATGATCCACAGGACCTTCATGTTCACCCGGATGCGCGGCGAGAACAGCAGCAGTGGGATCAGACAGTTGCACAGGATCATCAACCAGAAAATCCATCCCCACGGCCCGAAGTAACGCATGTGGAAAGTCATCTGCTCGATCTTGTCGCCCGAGTACCAGACCATGAACGACTCGGTGGCGTACGAATAGCTGACCACCAGCGAGGTCAGCAGAACGATTTTGGCCAGGTTGTCCATGTGCCAGGGCGTGACCAGATCCTCGACATGCAGCCACTTGCGCATCGGGATCAGCAGCGTGATCACCATCGCGACGCCGGAAAAAATCGCGCCGGCGACGAAGTACGGTGCGAAGATCGTGCTGTGCCATCCGGGTAGCTGCGCCATCGCGAAGTCCCACGACACCACGCTATGGACCGAGACCACCAGCGGCGTCGCAAGGCCCGCCATCAGCAGATACGCCATTGCGAAATGCTGCCACTGGCGGTCGGTGCCCTGCCATCCGAGCGACAGGATCGCGTAGAACTTCCGGCGTAATCCTTTCGAATGCTCGCGCGCGTTGGCGACATCGGGAATAAGTCCCATGAACAGGAACAGCGCACTGATCGTCAGATAAGTCGAAACCGCGAATGCGTCCCACACCAGCGGCGAACGGAAGTCGGGCTGCAGGAAGCGCTCGTTCGGGTACGGCAGCAGCCAGTACAGGAACCACACGCGGCCCAGATGGAACAGCGGCATCAGACCCGCGGTCAAGACCGCGAATAGCGTCATCGTCTCGGCGGCGCGATACACGGCGGTACGCCATCGCGTGCGGAACAGATAAAGGATCGCTGAGATCAACGTACCCGAGTGCGCGATTCCGACCCAAAACACGAAGTTGGTGATGTAGATCGCCCACATGACCGGTTGGCGAAGTCCGGTGACGCCAAGGCCGGTATAAATCTGGCGGGTCCAGAGGATCGCCGCGATCGCGACCAGCGAAAAGCAGAACCCGATCCAGATCCAGAAGGCGACGCCCGGGAAATCCATCACCCGGAGCACGCCGCGATCAATATCGCGAAAGGTGGGAGTCGTCGGTTCTTGAACTACGGCTGCCACTTACGCCTTTCCTTTCCCGCGATAGAGGTCGCGCAGATAAACGATTGCCGGCTGAGTGTTGAGCTCTTCGAGCGAGCGATAGTTGCGCGGATGGTTATCGTCGCGCCGCCTGATCACCGCGCTCTGCTTGTCATTCAGGTCGCCAAAGGTGATCGCGCGGGTCGGGCAGGCGCCTGCGCACGCGGGAACGATCTCGCCGTCCTTGAGCGCGCGATCGTCGTTGCGGGCTCCGATCTCCGCGGCCTGGATACGCTGGATGCAGAACGTGCATTTCTCCATCACGCCCGCGCCCCGGATCGTCACGTCGGGATTCAGTTGCAGATCCAGTGGCGCGGGCCATTCCGGCACGAACCAGTTGAAGCGCCGGACCTTGTAAGGGCAATTGTTTTCGCAGTAGCGAGTGCCGACGCAGCGATTGTAAACCTGCCCGTTCAGCCCTTCTTGGGTATGGTAGGACGCGAACACCGGGCAGACCGGCTCGCACGGCGCATGATCGCACTGCTGGCAGAGCATCGGCGCCAGATACAGATTGGGCGCATGCTCCTTGTCCTCGGGGAAGAAGCGCTCGATCCGGATCCACGACATGATGCGTCCCTGATCGACCAGTTTTTTTCCGACGAACGGCAAATTGTTCTCGGCGTAACAGGCCGCGACGCAGGCGCTGCATCCGGTGCATGAGTTGACGTCGATCGTCATGCCCCACTTGTGGCCCGGATACGGAAACGGCGGATACATCTCGTACGGCTCGGGCGCGAGCGGCGCTTCGGGTTTGCCACCCTGGCGGAGTTCATCGAGGCTCATCGCCTCGACGATCGATCGCCCGAGCATGTCGCTCTTGCCCAGCGGCGAGACCAGCGTGCGGGTCCGTCCGGTGCCCTTAGCGGTCACCGCGATTCGGAGCGATCCCTCGGCAAGGATTTGCCATGGGTTCGCGCCGACATCGGTTGCATAACGGCCGTACGAGCGATGCCCCTGGCCCAGAGGTACCGCGATCGCGCCGGGATGCACGTTACTCGATATCAGGGCAGGCACTTCGATCGTACCGTGTTCGGTGCGCAACTCGATTAGCTCGTCCTTGGCGACTCCCAACTTCGATGCGGTCGCAGGATGAATCTCGGCCCAGCTATCCCAGACGATTTGCGATACCGGCTCGGGAATTTCCTGGAGCCACGGCTTGTCGGCGCCGCGTCCATCGTAAAGAAAAATGTGCGGATAGGCGACGAACGTAAGCCCGGGCGAAGAGCTATCCGGCGGCGGAGTCTTTAGCGACGCCGTCGAGAGCTTCACAGCCGCGGGTTTGGCCTGCGTGTAGAGGCCGCCTTCGCGCCGCACCTTGGTCCAAAATTCGATCTGCGCATCGTGGTTTGCGTCTTGCGGCGCGAGCCCAAGCCACTGCGCTTTGACGGCGTCGGCAGTGGTCTGCCACGGCAGTTTCGACGCGGTCTTTCCCGCCGCCGCGAGCATGATGTCGCCGGCGGCGCGGCTGGCAAAGACCGGCTGCATTACGGGTTGTCCGAGTCCGCGCACCCCCGGACGCGGCGCGTTATCGCGCCACGTTTCGAGCGGGTGATGCGCGGGCAGCAGCAGGCTCGCCATCTGAGCGGTTTCGTCGGGCACCGTACCCATCCAGACGACGAACGGAACGCGCTGGAGCGATTCGGCCATGCGCATCGACGGCGGCATCGTGAAGATCGGATTGGCGCGATTGATCACGGCGACATCGACCTTGCCGTCGCGCATCGCGGCCATCGTGGCGCTCACGTCGCTCGAAGCGGTGACGGGCTCGACCTCAGCTCCGTCGAGAAACAGCACCGTGCGCCCGAGATTTCCGGTTGCGGCATTCAGGATGTACGCGGCCAGATGGAGAGCCTCGTCGTCGCCCGAAGCCATCGCGATCGCGCCGTCGGCTTTGCCGAACGCCGCGCCCATCGCGTTGATCATGTCGGCGGGAATGGCGGTGCGCTGGCTGACGGCGGCGGGATCGTAGGCCGCGACGATCGTAGTCAGGGCATTGAGATCGAGGCCCGAGTTCTGCGCGATCCAGCGCTGTGCGACCAGCACATGCAGGACGCTCCACGCGATTTGCGCCTCGGTTCCGGGAGCGGCGGCAATGAAGTCGTCGCACTTCGCAGCGGTCATGCTCATGCGCGGGCCGACATAGAACGAGCGTCCGATAGTGAGTTGCCCGCGGCGCGTTTTGGGCGCGCGAAAGTCGGCATACTGGCGCGCGAGCTCAACTGGCGAGGGTCCAGTTTCCAGAAAATCCGCGCCAAAGGAAATCAGGGTCTCGGCCTGATCGATTTTATACACCGGCAGATCGCGGCGGCCGAACAGGGTCTCCGCGGCGGTGCGCGCCGATTCGTTCTCGAGCGCCTCATAGAATATCGCGCGATTCGATCCGTACGCGCCAAGGAATGCGCGCGTGATCTTCTCGAAAGTGGGACCCTGCGGCGCGCCCAGAAACGCGACCCGGTTCTGGCCGGCTTTCGCCGCGGCCGCCAGATGATCGCCGAGGAGCTTGTCCGCGTCGTCCCACGAAATTTTCGTAAGCTTGCCACCGTCGCCGCGCAGCATCGGCTCGGCCAGCCGGTCCGGATTGTACAGTCCCTGGAGCGCGGCCTGACCACGCGCGCAAATCGCACCCGCGCCGACGGGATCGGCGGGATTTCCGCCAAGGGTCGTGACGCGTCCTTCGCGCACCGTCGCGATTACGCCGCATCCCGCGGGACACTCCGCGCAGGTCGTCGCGTAATAGGTCGGCATCCCGGGAACGACGTTCTCATCGGGAACGACGTAGGGAATCAGCTTGCGCGCGGCCGGCTCGCATCCGGGAATCGCGGCTGCGGCGCTCGCAGTCGCGGCCAGCTTGAGAAAATTCCGCCTGGAGAGACCCTCAGCCATTTCGCTCCTCGCTCAATCTTCTCTCCCGGATCAGTGATGACAGGAAACGCAGTCGAGGCTCGCCTTTCGCTGCGTATGACACTGGACACAAAAGCCCATGTTGATTTCCTTGACCGGCACCACGCGATCCATGTTCTGAACGTCGCCATGACATTCCTGGCATTTGATGCCGGCGTGGATGTGCGGACTATGCCAGAACTTCACGAAATCAGGCAGTGTGTAAACCCGTTTCCATCGAATCTCGAACGGCGGCTGTTCGTGATCGTTCCACGCGCGCGTGACAGGCTTGATCCCGCCGACGATACCACTGCCGTGGCATCCGACGCATCGCTCTACCGGAGGAATTCCCGCGTTCTCGGAGCGGCGCGCATACTCATGGCAATACTGGCAGGGAATCTTGTTCACGCCGGCGTGAATGCGATGGCTGAACGGGATTGGCTGGACCACGCCCATCCTTGGCAGCCATGGACGCTGAGAGAACGCGATAACGGTAGCGCCCGTGATTAACAGCAGTGCCACCAGGGGCAGGAATATCCGGTTCATCTTCTCTTTTTGCGGTCTTGTTGCGGTCAAACGGCGGCCGCACGCGGTTTACCGAAGATGATCCCCGCACCCGGTCGAAGCTTCCCAGTCATGGCGCCTTCCCCCACACGCGCGTGTTTTTCGAACTCAAGTACCGCCGCGTTAGGTACTTGCTTACTCTCAACCGCACGCCGAGTTCCAGCGCTCGAATGTCAATTTGTCTAACACTGCGATCACTGTCAATCAAGCAAGTTTAATGATCTCCCAGGATTGTCGCGCCCGCAGCGGCGCCGCAATATCCGTATGATCGTCCATTTCGCTCAACCCAAACAAGGGTTTTTCTTATTCGCCAATCGAAAAAATCGCTTTTGCCCGTGCTTCCCGCGAAATTATCGATTCAGCTTCGAGTGAGCGAAGCACGGCGAGATCAATCCACGGGAGCAACGCATGCGCGGTCATCTGTGCGGCTGCTTGTGGATTCACGCGCGCTTGTGGGCAGATTCGGGCACGGGCTAGTTTCAGACTGGAATGAAATATGGTATTTACGTGATGACTAAGACATCGGGGCTTTGACCTTAAGGTGCAGATAAAGACCGCCACCAGACTGGGATTTCTTCCGCCGTATCTATTCGCTGAATTGGATCGGCTAAAAAAAGAAGTCGCGGCCAGGGGCGTCGATGTGATCAGCCTCAGTATCGGGGATCCCGACCTTCCCACCCCACAACATATTGTAGAGAGCCTGAAGCGCGCGGCCGACCTGCCGAAGAACCATCGCTACCCCGACTACGAAGGACTCGAGGAATACCGGCGCGCCGCGGCCCAGTGGTTCGATCGCCGCTTCGCGCATCGCTTCGACCCCGCGCACGAGGTCTGCGCGCTCATTGGCTCCAAGGAAGGGATCGCGAACTTCGCTACCGCGGTCGTCGATCCCGGCGATATCGTATTGATTCCAGACCCTGGCTATCCGGTTTACTACTCCGGATGCGTTTTCAACGGCGGCGAACCGTATTTCCTGCAGCTCAAGAAAGAAAATGGGTTCGTTCCGGACTTTGCTTCGATTCCGGCCGAAGTCGCGCGACGCGCGCGCCTTTTGTGGCTCAACTATCCGAACAATCCGACCGCCGCGACCGTCGATGCGTCCTACTTCGAAGGCGCGGTCAGGTTCTGCCTGAAGAACGACATAATTC
>JBOHWH010000072.1:0-24223 GCA_050736695.1 Binataceae bacterium (SeqCode)
AACATCAGCGTGGTGATTGCGACCTGCCATCCGGCGTTCTTTTCGCCGACCAAATTTTTCTTCGGCACGCGGACGTCTTCGAAGAAAACTTCGTTGAAACCCTTGCCACCTGTAATCTGCACCAGCGGACGCACGGTCACGCCCGGAGATTTCATATCGACCAGCAGGTAGCTGATGCCCTTGTGCTTGGGCGCCGCGGGATCGGTCCGTGTGAGCAGAAAGATCCAGTCCGCGTGATGCGCCGCCGAGGTCCAAACCTTCTGCCCGTTGACGACGTAATCGTCGCCATCCTCGATCGCGCGGGTCTGTAGCGAAGCGAGGTCCGAGCCCGATCCGGGTTCGGAATAGCCCTGGCACCAGATCTCTTCGGCCTTCAGGATTTTCGTCAGATGCTGCTGCTTCTGCTCCTCGGTGCCCCAATGGATTAGAGTCGGGCCGAGCAGGCTGGTGCCCATCCCGATCATCGGAGGCGCAAGTCCCAGGCGGGCAAGCTCCTCGCTATAGATTATCGTCTGCATCACGTTCAGGCTGCGGCCGCCGTATTCCATCGGCCAGTTGACCGCCAGCCATCGCCCCTCGCTGAGCTTTTTGGCCCAACGCACCTGCGCGTCCCATCCGCTGCCTTCCTCGCCCATGACTTCGGCGCGATGCGGAGCGAACTGCTTGTTGGCCTCGAGCCAGACGCGGAATTCCTTGCGAAACTCCTCGTCTTCGGCGCTGTAATTGAAATCCATGATGACCTCCTGGGGTGGCGATGGTTGCGTGACGCCTGCCCCGGAATTGCGCGGTTTCCCGTGCATAGCAATCGCACACAATGGCCTGTCTCGCCAAGAGTCGCGCGGATTGGAGCTTGGGCCGCGGCGTCGAGTTTGACTTCATTTTGGCGATCGCGGAAAGTCGGAGAGAACCACCGCCATGGAGCTCAAAATCGATCTGCCGGCCGACGTTTTCGACGATCAGTTTCCGGAAGCGGAATTTCGCGCGCGGGTGCGCGAACTCGCGATTCTGGACCTGGTGCGGTCGGGGCGGCTGCATGAGCATGAAGCGCTCGAGATGCTCGAGATCGGGCGGCGCGAGCTTATCGAAAAGATGAAAGCGCAGGGCTTCGCGCCGACTGAGGATCTCTTCAACGAGATTCGCGGTGCGCTCGATCAGGCGATCGCCGCGCGGCGCAAGTCCGATCGCGGAAACAACCAGAGGTAAAAACGATGCGTCTGCTGCATACGATGATCAGGGTTGCGAATCTGGATGAATCGCTCGATTTCTACTGCAACAAGCTCGGCATGAAGCTGCTGCGCAAAAATGATTTTCCCGGCGGCGAGTTCACGCTCGCCTTCGTCGGCTACGGCGCGGAGCGGGACCAGGCCGTCGTCGAGCTGACCCACAACTGGGGCGCCTCGAAATATGAAATCGGCACCGCGTTTGGGCATCTCGCGATCGGTGTGGACGATATCTACCAGACCTGCGCCGATCTGAAGACCAAGGGCGTCAAGGTCGTACGCGAGCCGGGACCAATGAAGCATGGCAGCACGGCAATCGCGTTTATCGAAGATCCGACCGGATACAAGATTGAACTGATCGAGCAAAAGCGCGCGGCTGCGTAGCCGCGGATTATTTTTGAAGAGGACTCACAAATGAAAGCCGCGGTTTTCAAACAGCGCAATGAGATGGCGGTGATCGACGTTCCCGCGCCGAAGGCCGGTGCCGGTGAAGTTATTCTGAAGGTTCACAACTGCGGAATCTGCGGGTCCGATCTGCACGCGGTTCAATACGGGATGGGACTGCGGCCCGACACCGTCATGGGCCACGAGTTCTGCGGAGAGATCCACGAACTCGGCGCCGGTGTCAGCGGCTTTCGCAAGGGCGAACGCGTCACCGCGCTGCCTTACATATCGTGCGGAGAGTGCGATCGATGCCGCCGCGATGACGGGATGCATTGCGAGCGCACTCGCGGCCTCGGTCTTGGGCAACTGCCTGGAGGCTACGCCGAGTTCGTGATGTGCGGAGCCTCGAGCCTGTTGAAGCTGCCCGACAACGTAAGCTCGCGCGAAGGCGCGCTGGTCGAGCCGCTCTCAGTCGGACTGCACGGAGTCAATCGCGCCAACCTGAAAGAGGGGATGGGCGTAGTGGTGATGGGCGCGGGGCCGATCGGACTTTCGGCGGCGATCTGGGCAAAGGCCAAAGGCGCGACGGTGGTCGTCTCCGAGCTGGCGGCGGGGCGTAAAGATCTGGCGATGAAGCTCGGTGCGTCGGCAATCGTCAATCCGAAAGAAGAAAGTCCGGCAAAGAAAGTCACGGAGCTGACCGGACGCCTGCCCGACGTGGTCTTCGAATGTATCGGCGTCAAATCGACGCTCAGCAGCGCGATCGACATGGTGGGACTGCATGGCCGCGTCGTCGTTCTGGGCGTTTGCATGGAGCCCGATCAGATAAGTCCCCTTACCTGCATCCTCAAGGAAGTCGGCCTCGAATTTATCGTTGGATACAATCGCGCCGAGTTCAAGGAGGCTATCGCGGCCCTCGCTTCTGGAAAAATCGACGCCAAGCCGATGATCACAGACGTGGTCGGAGTCGAGCAGGTGCCCGAGATGTTCGCGGCGCTCAGAAATCCGGGTGCGCGCGGCAAAGTGATGGTCGAGTTCTCTCACTAGATCCGATCGCTTGTGCCGAGGTTCGAGTGAAAGAAAGATTCGATGCCCTGGTCGCGGGAGTATCCGACGCGATGAAGCGCCACTTCCTTCCGGGATGCGCAATCGGCGTAATCGCCGACGGACAGGAGTTCAGCGCCGGGCTCGGCGTCACCAGCGTCGATAATCCTCTGCCCGTCGATGCCGACACGCTGTTCCAGATCGGCTCGACCACCAAGACATTCACCGCGAGCGCGATCATGCGGCTGGTCGAGATGGGCAAGCTCAGCCTCGACGAGCCCGTCCGCACCTATCTTCCTGATTTTGTCATGCGCGATCCGGACGTCACCGTTCACGCGACTACCAGGCATCTGCTGACGCATACCGGCGGTTGGGTAGGCGACTTCTTTGACGACACCGGCGACGGCGACGACGCCCTCGAGATCTACGTGCGCCGGATGGCGGAGTTGTCGCAGCTCACTCCGCTTGGGAGCGTATGGTCTTACAACAACGCGGCGTTCTCTGTGGCGGGGCATGTGATCGCGGCCGTGACCGGCCAGACCTATGAAGCCGCGCTCAAGGATCTGGTGCTGAAACCGCTTGGCCTCAAACGCTCCTATCTGTTTCCGTCCTACGTGATGCTGAAGCGGTTCGCCGTCGGCCACGCCGTAGTCAAGGAAAAAGCGTACGTGCTGCGGCCATGGCCGATACCACGCTCGTCATGGCCGGCAGGTGGAATCGCGGCATCGGCAAAGGACCAACTTCGCTACGCGCGATTCCATCTCGGTGACGGCACTGCCGATGGCGGCGATCGCGTGCTCAAAGCCGAGACGATGGCGGCGATGCAGACGCCGGTTTGCGACGGCGCGCTCGACACGAAGATGGGGCTATCGTGGATGATCAATGAGATGGGCGGGGTCCGCTTCGTGATGCACGGGGGTGGAACGCTGGGCCAGCTCTCGACATTCATGATCGCGCCCGAGCGCAAATTCGCGCTCGTCATTTTGACCAACGCCGGCGGGGGCGAGGCGATGTCCGAAACGATCAAGCTCGCGCTGGAACTGTTTCTGGATGCGAAGATCGAGCTCCCCGCGACGATCGAAAAGCAACAGTGCGAACTTGCGGAATACGCGGGCCGCTACGATTCGGCGCTTGATGCTATCGAACTAAAAACCGCCGAAGAGCATCTACTGATGCAAGTGATTCCGCATGGCGGCTTTCCGACGCGTGACTCGCCGGCAGGACCACCACTGCCGCCGACGCGGATCAAGTTCACCGCGCCCGAACGCGTCATCGCGATTGATCCACCGTTTACCGGTGCACAAGGCGAATTTCTGCGTGGTGCCGATGGCGCAATTTCCTGGTTCCGCTACGGCGGGCGCGTCCACGGCCCGCAATTAGCGAATGAGTAAGGCAATAAAGAAAATAGCGGCGGGCCATCTCGTTTCGGAGCCGACCGGCCGGTTTACGATCTCTTTCGCTATCCATTGCGGTCGAAACCGCCGCCGGCCGCACGGGCGCGCACTGATAGCGCACGGCAAGCCACGTCGACGAGCTACAGGGCGGTTTTCCGGATCAGTGCTTGCCGTAGTCGAGCGGCGTGCCTTTGCGTGAAGCCAGGATGTAGGCCTCGAGCGCGCGCATTTTTGGGTCGTTGGGGTCGAGAGTCTTGCCTTTGACCGGATTCTCGATGCACCAGTTGATCATGTCGCGCAGTAGCGCCACTTTCTGAAGCTGTTCCTGGTATTTTGGATAGGTCTCGGGATGCGTGTTCGCGGCGTTGGGATGACACATGTCGCAGCTCACACCGATCGTGCTGCCGAGCAGCTTGTTCGAGTGGAAAATCTCGCTGCCCTGCGCGACGAACGCGTCGGTCTCGGCCTTCCAGATTTTGAACTCGCGATCATGAAAGCTTGCGTAAGTGTCACCTTGCTGGCTCTTGAGTTTGGCGGCCTGCGCGGCCGACCCGGGTCCGCCGATGTTTGCGGTCGCATCGCGGCCGGCGGCAGCGGCGGGTTGCGTGGCGCTCGATGCGGGGTGCTCAGGAGAGGGCGCGGATTGGTCGCCGGCTTGCGCCATCTCCCATTTCTCGCCCGGATGCTTTCGTTGCCATTCGGCCATCAGTTTGCCCGTGACGGCGAGCGCCTGCGCATGGCTCATCGCTTGACCGGGTTTGAGCCCGGTAACTTCAGTGTGGGTCACTCCGTCGCACAGTTCGATTACCACCCCACCGTGTTTGGCAAGCGGTACCGCGTGAATCGGCGCAGTCTGTGCGAATGCGGGAGTCGCGCCGGCATGAAGATTCGGTAAAATCGTCCATCCGAGAATCATCGCGCTGCCGATCATTGCGCCACCGGCAAGCGAACTGAGTATCACAGTATTAAGTAGCTTCGATTGAGCTTTCATGGTTCCTCTCCAAGCGCGCGGCGCTCGGCGGTCCGAAGTCGAGTAAGCCCGCCCCGTCTCAGTAGCTTGCGAACTGCGGCGCCGGCGGACGATCAACCTTGCCGCGCGACACCAGGTAGCTCGCCTTTACAGAGACCGGATTGCGATCCCACAGATTGTAGATGGTGTCGACCAGGCCGTCGGAGCGCGCGGTGAACTGGCCGTCGCCGCATCCGTCGAACTGATCGAATGGGTCGGCGCGGTTCATCTGGATCGTCAGCGGCGGCAATCCCTCGGGTGCGTACGGCCACGGCCACGCCGTCGAGAGCATCCCGTAAAAGCTGATGTTCCCGATCTGATTGAAGAGCATCTGATGCGTATGCCCGTGGATGACCGTCGTTTTGGCGTAGGGCCGCAGGATTGCCTGCACTTCGTCGGCGTCGTCAGTCCAGAAGTTCCAGTTGCGATAGTATTTGTATAGCGGCGAGTGCGAGAAAACCATTAGCGGCGTGCTGACCGGTACCTTCGCGAGATCCTTTTTGAGCCATTCGCGCTGCGCGGCGCCCACCTCGAAGCGCGACTGGATGCCGTTGTCGAGACCGGCGACGGTCTGCATCCGCTCCTCGGGTGTCATCTTGCGCGCGGTCCAGAAATCCTTTTCGTACACGCTCTGCAGGACGACCACATGCACGCCTTTCCAATCGAACGAGTAAGTCGGCGGCCCGAATATCTCCTGCCACCTCTCGCCCAGGTCGAGAAACCAGTCGTGCTCGCCGACCATCATTTTTACCGGCGCCTTGAGCCCGCTTAAAATCTGCCGGCCGAGTTCAAGCTGCGGGGCGCTGCCGAGTTGCGCAAGGTCACCGCCAAAGAGCACGAAGTCGGGCTGTGGATCGAGCGCGTTCACGTCATCGACCGCTTTGACGATCGCGCGCACGAAGCGCTGATTGAGCGTGCGCTCGTACAGATGCGCGTCGGAGATATACGCGAAACGAAAGGGCAAGCTGCCCTGCGCTCCCGCGCTGTCCCAGCCCTTGGTCACGGCGGCATTCGCGACCTCGACTAACTGGAACGTATGCGGCGGCATCAGGCCTTTCGCCATCACGGCGCCCATCGTCGCGGTGGCGATCTTCAGGAAGGTGCGCCGATCGCAGTTGCGCAGCGCCTTCATCACGCGCTCGCGATCTTCGTAGAATTTTGTTTCGACGCTCTTGTGCCGGATCGCCATGCTCTCGTCCTCCAGGATCAACCCGTACCGATGAACCCGCTTCGGAAAATCGCGCCGCTTCAGTCCCCGCCCAATAGCGCGGGATTTTCCTGCATCGATGACTCGCCCGGTCCGATATCGCCAAACGGTCCGGCGAATCCCGGTCCGTTGCGCCCGATCAGTCCCATCGCGGCGGCGGTGTCGCGTTGCGGCCGCGTGGTCCGCGACAGCTTGAACTGGCGATCGTACTCGGCCTTCGCCTGCGTCATATAGTTTGAGCTGGTGAGCGAGAGCAGGAACGCCGCGAGATCGTCTTCCTGCCGCTCACTGAGGCCGAGCGGAGTGATTCCGCCGTCGAGGAAGGGATTCGGCACGCCGCCCTTATTATAGTGATCGAGTGTGTCCCAAATCGTGTCCTGCGATCCGTCATGGAAGTAGGGTTCGGTGACGAACAGATTACGCAGGCCCATGGTCCGGAACGCTCCAATGTCGTGCGGCTGCTTGGTTACGAGAAAGCGCCCGACCTCGCTCATGTCGGTCGAGATCGCCAGACGATCGATTTCCTGCGCACCGCCTTTGCCGTTCGAAAGCAACGCCAGCGCCTCGCGCGCGTGCGGAACGAATTGCGCGTTGTGCGCAGAGACGCCGATATTGTGGTAGCGATCATCGGTGAACAGCGGCCGGGTAGGATTCCATCCGTGACACGACATGCAGCGCCCCTGGCCGTTGAAGATCGCCCATCCGCGTTGCTGTGAAGCGGAGAGCGCGTTCGTGTCGCCGGCCATGAAGTGATCGAACGGCGAGTCGAACGCAAGCTGCGTGCGTTCGTAGGCCGCTATCGCGCGCTCCATGTTGACGTACGTTGGGGCGGCGCCGAAGACCTGCTGAAACTGCAGAGTGTATTCGGGAATAGAGTCGAGCTTGTTCGCCACGGTCTGCTCATCCGGCATCCCCATCTCGACCGGATTCAGGATCGGCTGCCCGGCCTGGCTTTCCAAAGTAGGCGCGCGACCGTCCCAGAACTGTTCGATATTGAACATCGAATCGAGCACGGTCGGCGCGTTGCGCTGGCCGAACTTGGCATGCACGCCCATCGCGGTTTTCAACTGATCGGTGAAGCCCTTGTCCGGGTCGTGGCAGTTGGCGCAGGCGACGGTGTTATCGATCGAAAGGCGCATGTCAAAGAACAGGGTCTTACCCAGAGCGACCTTGGCGGGACTTTGTGGATTATCCGCCGGGACGGTCCATTGGTAGAGCTTGGCGGGAAAACCGGCTTGATCGATCGATTTGGGCTTGGCCAAGGCTCCCGGCTTCGGCGCCGGCATCGTCGCCTGCCCAACGGTGGCAGTCGCGAGCGTCGCGGCGGCGACAAGAATCACAGCGAATGACCTGGCAGACATCGCGCACCTCCCCGGGATAGCGGCCGCGTTGCGCATACGGCCGGGCGGACCAGCGGCGAAACGACACGGCGTACCGCTTTCTTTTCTCTCCAAGGCCAGAAAAAAACAAGGATCGCTTGGAGGCTTTTTTGGCGACCTGCGCGGCGAGGAGTCTTACGGACACCGCCGCGAGTTGTGGCGGCTAGAGTTCCAGAAATTTTGCGATCGCCGATGCTGCCGCCGGCTCCCTGAGCGAGGGTGCATGCCCAACGCCGGGAACCTCTACGACCGTTACCCCGGAGTGCATCGTGGTCATCTGCGCCACAGTGCGTCGCGACAAAATGTCGCTGTCAGCGCCACGCACTACCAGAATTGGGCAGGTGATTCGCGCAAACGGCACCCACAGGTCGGGCCGCTGCTGCGCGGTCGCGCCGCGAATCGGACGGCGAATGGCGGGATCAAGCTTCCATCCGAGGCCGCCACCCGGAAGCGCCTTTACCGACCATTTGACCGACTCGCGCAACTCGTCTTCCGCAACGTCAGCCATCGCCGGATAGGTTTTGCGATAATAGGCTGCCACCTCGCCTAGATCTTTGAACGAATCGGGCGCGATGCCCATGTAGGAGCCGATTCGCGTGGCGCCGGCCGGATCGATGTCGGGACCGATGTCATTGAGGACCAGCCGTTCGACCCGCTCCGGCCATCCGCCCGCGTACATCATCGAGATGATTCCGCCCATCGAGGTACCGACGAGCGTCGCCCGTGTGACGCCCAGGCTCTCGAGTATGGCGGCCAGATCCTCGACATAGTTTTTGGGCAGATATTTGGTCGGCACGCCCCACTCGCTGTCGCCGCGGCCGCGCACATCGACGGAGATCACGTGATAGCGCCGCGCCAGCGCGGGGACGATCGGATCGAAGTTGTGCGCATTGCCGGAAAGGCCGTGGATGCAAACCAGCCACGGGCGTCCGTCGCCGCCGAAATCGAGATAGTGCAGGCGCAGGCCGCCGACCTCGATGAATTTATCCGCGGGATAAATCTGCGCCGTTGAATCCGACATCCAATTGCTACCTCAAAAAAATTTAGCCCAAGCGCCGCTCAAGAAGACTGTGCGATCTGATACAGCTTCTCCGGGACGACGATCAATCTTCGCCCGTCGCGAACGATAATGCGCTCGCGCTCGAACTCGATAAGCTGCTCGGTTATGCGCTGGCGCGAGGCGCCGACCAGCTCCGCCAGATCCGCATGTGTCAGTTTAAGCGTCAGAAGCGTGCCGCGCGAGTCGCGCACGCCGAACTTGCCCGCAAGTTCGAGCAGCGCACCGGCGAGCCGCTCGCGCAGTCCAAGACCAACGAAGTTCGCGTACCGCAGCAGCATCGACCACCATCGCCCGACCGTCATCTCCAAAGTTCGCGAAAGGCCGTCGAGCGGGACGCCCAGAACCGTCTCGACGAAGACCTGCGGTTTGATGGCACCGACCGTGCAGTCGGAAAAGGCATCGCACCTGAACGGACGGGTGGCCTCTGGCAATAGCGACGACGCGCCGAAGACCTCGCCGGGGCCGACTAGTCCGACCAGTACGCGTTCGTTGGCTTTGAGGAACGAGAGCTTGGCAACGCCCGAAATAAGCACGTAAACCCTGCTCGATGCCTCGCCCTCGTAGAAGATGCTGTCGCCGCGCTTGATGCGCGTTGAGACGGCATTTACCGCCAGAATCGTGAGCTGCCTCGCGTCAAGCCAGGCGAAATTCTTGAGCTTGTGCAGGGCCTTGGGATCGAGCGGATGTTCAACTGTCACGGGCGAGAATTAGCACAGACGGGCGGCAAATGTCGCCATTGCGACCGTTTGCACCGATTCGCGCGTCAAATTTCACGCTTCTGTCACGATCGCGACAAACGTAAGAAGCACTAATGTTCATATCGTGGTCAATATCAGATATTCTACTGAATCTCAAAGCTTGAAAAATCGGGAAGCATCAGGAGAAATTTCAGATGAAAATCAGGCCGCACACCATCGAAGCTTCCACACCGCAGACCAGCGAGATGCCCAAATCGATGCGCACGCTCGTCGATTTCGCTGGGGCGATTATGATCGACCTGCCGTTTGCGGCGGCAAAGCGCGTCCTCGCACGCACCGATGAACGCGAGCTGAACGAAGCCGGATGGAAGGCATACGACGCGATCGTGAAAGTCGCCAACGACGCCACCAGCCGTGTCTATACGAATTCTTTTTTTGGCCGCGCCGCGGCGGGCGCGATGGAAGCCGCAGTCAGGGCGCAGCGCCTGAACGTGGCGCTATCGGGCGCGATCTTCGCCAATCTGTGGCCTGCGATCGGTCTGCCCACGGCGGTCGAAGTCGCCTTGACGCGCAGCGAAATCGAAACGCTGCGCAACGAGCTTGCCGAAGCGCGCGTGGCCCGCGCCGTCGGGGCACCCGCCGAGGTTCATGGGCCGCGTGACAGTCAGCGCCTTGAGGTCGAGACTTCGATGATCGCGACTGCGCGCGGGTTCGAGCGGCCGATCTTCGCGGCGCAGCCGATGCCCGAGGGCCGCGAGGTGGAGGCGAATGTCGGCAATTAGTTCGATCGCAAGCTTCTGGATGGAGGGTGCGCTGCGCACGCTCGACGCGTTCACGACCGGCTTTGGCCAGGCGAGCAACGATCCTCCCACCGCGACTCCGTATCGCGTCATCTACGAAGGCGGCAAGGTCCGGCTTCGCCACTACGAAGCCGCCGGCCCGGCGCATCATACGCCAATCCTGTTGATCTACTCGCTCATCAAGCGCCCGTTCATTCTGGACCTGATGCAGGGGCGCAGCGTGGTCGAGAATCTCACCCGGCAGGGCTTCGACGTTTACCTGATCGACTGGATCCCGCCGGTCGCCGCCGACAAGGATCGCGGCTTCCACGAATACGTCGATCAGGATATCGCGAACTCGGTGCGCGCGGTGCAGATCCATCGCGGAGTCGAGAAGATTTCGATCATCGGCTACTGCTTCGGCGGATTGCTCGCTCTGCTCTATGCCGCGCTGCATCCGCGCAACGTCAAGAATCTGGTCACACTGACCCTGCCGCTCGACATGAGCACGCGCGACCTGCCGATAGATTTCATGTCCCGGATGCTCAGTCAGCGCGGCGCTGAGATGCTGGTGTCCACCTACGGCAACGTGCCGCCGTGGATGATCTTTTCGTTTTTCAACTCGCTTGCGCCTACGCATCACATAATCGACAAGTTCGTCGGCGCGCATCGCAGCACCTCGCGCCGGGGATACCTGGATATGTTCCGGCTCTTCGAGCAGTGGCTGCATAGCGACGTCGCATTCGCCGGGAAAATCTTCCTCGAGACCAACAACGATCTCGGAATCCACAACGCGCTGATGAAGGGCGTGATGAAAGTCGGCGGCGTGACCGTGGACCTGAAAAAGGTGGCCGCGTCGGTGATGAACGTGATCGGCGACTTGGACGATATCGTAAATCCCAAATCCAGCGAGCCGCTGCCCGAGTTAATCGGCAGCGAGGACAAGCACAACTTTCATTACCCGACCGGGCATATGGGCGCCGCGGTATCGAGCGACGCGCTGAAGAATCTGTGGCCCGCGATCGGCGGATGGCTCGGCGAGCGCGACGCATAAAGAAAAACGTGGAAAAACCGCCCGAATTGTCGCCGGCGCGACAAGCACATGCGGGCGCGGATTCGATTGATGGTTAGATTAACGTGAGGCCCGGCCGTAAACGCCGGAAACTCGGGAGGACAGTCACAGTGTCGGAAGAGAAAGCAACCAGTTTCGAGAATATCGCAAAGGCCGGACGCGAATTTTTCAGCCTCGACGGCGCCAAGAAGTTCGCCGCCTGGTACATCGAGACCAGCGAGAAGATCGCGAAGGACGCGCTCGACATGCAGGCGCGCGCGACCAACTGGGCCAAAGAGACTCCGCTCGCGCCGGTGTTCGCCGCGCAGCAAGAGCTCAGCCGCAAGTTCGTAGAGCGTTCGGCAGAAGCCGCCCGCACGATCTGGCGCCTCAACTAAATCCTCTACCCGTAATTCCTGCACCTGTAATTCGGCGCGCCGAGCGCACTAAAATACGTTCGCGCGCCGAATGATTTTCTCCCGCCCCGTCGAGGCTATCGATTTTCGTGCGCGCGCCCGGCTTCGTCATCCTGAGAGGCTGTGATTTTTTGAGCCTGCCGCCCTCTCCGTCATCCTGAGCGGCGGCCACTGCGGCCAGAGTCGAAGGATCTCGGGCGTTCGTGCACGGTGTCGCGACCACTCCTCAAGCCCTCCCGTTACCTGCGTGCCGCCGCGCTGCTCGCGCCGCCAATGAGAGCCGGAACGCCGAGCGGATTCTGGTCATCCCGAACGCGGAGTGTGCAATCGTGAGAGTATGCATGGCCGTCTGGGATTCTTCGACTGCGGCCGCAGCGAAGACTCACAAACTCTGAGCCGGAGGCGAAGGATCTACGCGAAGCAATTCTTTGCGGGTTTCGCCGAGAGCTCATCCGTCATTTCGACCGACGGGAGAAATCCCGGGCGCAGGGCCGCTGCCCCTGGCGTGAATTGGAAGCATCGACGCCCCCGGGGTTTCTCGCCTGGAGGGCTCGAAATGACGACCTGAGGCCGCCGCTGCTTTACGTCTGCGCGGTGGCGGCGGTAGTATCGCGCCGCGGCATCATGCCTCGATCCCGCTCGTTTAGGAGTGAAGTCTAAGTGGCTACACGCGAGTTCGCACAATCCAAAGACGGCCTCAAGATTCGTTACGAGATTCGTGGCGCGGGCGCGCCGCTTGCCCTGATCATGGGATTTTCCGGATCGGGACGCGCGTGGGGCGAGCCGTTTCTGAACCTGCTCGCCGCACGCTTTCGGATTTTCATGATCGACAATCGTGGCACCGGCGAAAGCGACAAGCCCGACCGATCGTGGAAACTCACCGACATGGCCGACGATGTCGCGTGCGTGCTCGAGCATGCCGGCACGCCGGCTTCGCACGTGTATGGGATCTCGATGGGCGGGATGATCGCGCAGGAGTACGCGCTCAAGTATCCCGGGCGCGTCAGAGGGCTCGTCCTCGGATGCACCAATTGCGGCGCGTCGCATTCGCCGCAGGCCAATCCGGAAAATATCGCCAAGCTGATGCCGCAGCCGGGAATGGATCCGCTCGAAGCCGCCAAGCTCGCCTTCTCGGTCGCTTGCGGCAAGGCGTTTTTGGGTTCACCCGCTGGGCAGCAGACTCTGATCGATCGGATGACGGAAACGGCGCAGTATCCGATCACGCCGGCGCATACTTACATGCGGCAGGGCGAGGCGATCGGCGGCTTCGATACTTTCGCGCGTCTGTCTGAGATCAAAGCGCCGACCATGATCATCCACGGCGACGACGACAATATCGTGCCGGTCGCCAACGCGGAGATTCTGCACAAGGGAATCTCCGGATCGAAGCTGAAAATTCTTCCGGGCGCGGGTCACATGTTTTTCTGGGAACAGCCGGAAGAATCGACGAAGACTCCCGGCGATTTTCTGGCCGCGGTGAAGTAGGGAACATCTGAAGAGGGTATCTGCGATGGCATCATACGAGACCGTTATCTTCGAGAAGGTCGAAGACAAAATCTGGCGATTGACGCTCAACCGCCCTGAAAAGCTCAACGCGCTCTCGCAGAAGCTGCTCAAGGAACTCGAACTCGTGATGGACGAGTACGAGGCAAATCCCGACGCGAGCGTGATGATCATCCGCGGCGCCGGGCGCGCGTTCTCAGCCGGCTACGATCTACAGGGCACGCAGCATCCCGGCTCGACCTTCACCGTGACCAACGATCGTTTGGGACTGCATCGCACGATCGAAAGGTGGCAGCGGCTGTGGGCGCTCTCCAAGCCGACCATCGCACAGGTGCATGGCTTCTGCCTTGCGGGCGGAACCGAGTTCGTAGGTCACTGCGATATCGTGTTCGCGAGCGAGGACGCGCAGTTCGGGCATCCAGCGGGACGATCGCTCGGAATTTTGCCGACGATGTCGATGTGGCCGGTGCTGATGGGTCCGCGCAAGACCAAGGAGTATTTTTTCACCGGCGATTACATGGGCGCGAAGGAAGCGCTCGAGTGGCATCTCGTCAATCGCGTGTTTCCGAAAGACAAGCTCGAAGAAGAGACGCTCGCGTATGCGCGCCGCGTCGCGATGGTTCCCGCGGAGCTGTTGATCCTGCACAAGGCCGCGGTCAATCGCTATCTCGATATCCTGGGGATTCGCGCCGCCGAACAATCGGCCGCCGATATCGACGTGATCGCGCATCAGACCGACACCGTAAAGGCGTGGATGAAAGCCTCGCGCGAGAAGGGCCTCAAGTCGGCGCTAACCGAGCGCGACCGCCCCTTCGCAAAGAAGAGTTAGCTGTTGGCATCGCCTGCGACCTTCGCGAAGACCAGCCGATTTTTCAACCGATGGTACGGACGAGTCTTTTCGCGCAATCCCTATCCGCTCTACCGCTTTCTGCGCCGGCGCTATCCGGTGCTGCGCACACCGATTGGCTTCTGGATCGTCACGCGCTATGCCGATGCCTACAATATTTTGCGCGACCGGCGCACCAGCACCTTTGATCTGACTGCGCTCGACTCCTTTCCGGCCGACGACGGGCTGCGCTCGATGCAGATGCTGCTGCGGCCCGCGCTCCAGTTCCGCTTGCCGCCCGATCACACGCGTCTGCGCAGGGTGATGAGCAAAGTCTTTTCGCCCGCGAGCCTCGAGGCGATGCGCCCGCGGATTCAGAAGATCGCCGACCGCCTGCTCGACGCGGTGCGGGACCGCGGCGCGATGGACGCGGTCGCGGACCTGGCGTTTCCGCTTCCAGTCGAGGTGCTGGCGGACTTGATGAACGTGCCGGAGCGCGACTTTCCCCTGCTGCGCGATTGCGTGCGCTCGCTCGGCGGATCGATCGATCCCGCGGCGAGCGCCAATGATCCCGGTGCCAGCGTGCGCGATACGATCGCATCTGCAAAGCGATATTTTTCCGAGCTGGCCGCCGAGCGGCGCAAACACCCCGGCGAGGATCTGGTAAGCCTGCTCGTCGCCGCACAGGAGCGCGGTGAAGTCGTCAGCGACGATGAAGTTGCTTGCAACGCGATTTTCACACTGGTTGCGGGGCACGAAACCACCATGAACATGCTGGCCAATGGCACACTTGCGCTGCTGCGCAATCCTGCCGCGGCCGAGAGGTTGCGCTGCAATCCGGCGCTGATCGACTCGGCCGTCGATGAAGTGCTGCGTTACGACAGTCCGGCGCAGGTGACGTTTCGCACCGCGACGGAGCCGATCGAAGTGGCGGGACGGACCGTGCCGGTGGGCGAGCATCTGGTGGTGATCATGGGCGCGGCCAATCGCGATCCGGAGCGGTTCTCCGATCCGGATCGTTTCGACATCGCGCGGCCCGACAACAATCACCTCGCGTTTGCGGGCGGAATTCATCGATGCATCGGTGAGCCGCTGGCGAAACTCGAAGGGCGCATCGCATTCGAAACTCTTCTGCGCAGGATGCCGAAAATCAAGCTCGCCGGATCGGGCTATCGATGGCGCCGTACGATGGTGCTGCGCGGGCTTGAGCGGTTGCCGGTCTCGTTCTGAGCAATCCAGGAGAACCGCTTACTGGCGAGCATCCTAAGATCGTGGAAGTGATGCCAAATTGAGACTCGATCTGAGAACTCCGCGAATTATAATCCTGAGCTTCAAGGACGAAGTGCGCTCGGATTGCCGACCACATCGAGCCTGGCCAGGAAGTGCAACGAGCGTTCGAATATCCACTTGGCAGGCGATGGGTAGAGGCCAAGATCGGTATTCCAAACATCTATCGTCATTCCCAGCAATCTAAACGCTTCGAGCCACTGCGCCTTGGTCCAATAATGATAAGGTAGCGAGACGCCGTGCTTCTCATTGCCTATCCGGTCCATGAATCGGAGGGTTGGTCCGGCGCAAAAGCCCTCTAGCGTGTGGTCCTTTATTATCACCGCGCTGCGCGTGACGCGCCTGGCTTCGCGTAGCAGCTCCATCGGGTCATCAGCGTGGTGTAAGACGTCCACTAGCATGACTGTGTCCACAACCTCGTCGGCGTAGGGGATCGTTTTGCCATCAAATTGAGTGATCTGAAGGTGCCTATCTTCGCGCACGATCGTCTCGATTCCATGCACCTCAATGTCGGGTCTTCGCTGCGCGATGAGCGAGGCAAGTAATCCGTCGCCCGCGCCTATATCTAGTACGCGCGCATCGGCTGGGATGAGGTCCACCAGATGATCTCGCAGCACTCGGACTCGCCGTGTATGAACATAGTCAGAATGGAAACGGGCGATCCGGCTCATCGTCGGCGCAGTCCCAGGATGCTAACGAAAAAGCTCGACAGTATTGTTTGAAACCCGAGCGCAGTGAGCGTCGCTCCCGGGATAACCCAGCGCATGGTGATTGCATAGTCCAAATGGCCGAAGTCGGCGATGCGCCACTGATTCAGCGCTTCTGCCATTAACGCGAGACCTATCAGCATAGCGGCGACAGTGACAACAAGGCCTCGCTCGAGGTTTACGAACTCGAAGAAGCGATTAAGGTGTGGATCTTCTGGTAGCAGACCTTCGCCTATCGCAAATGTCTTGGTAAAGATCGCAAACACGATCGCTTGGTAGCCACACAGGATTGCCACGCTGGCGAACAACAAAGTATGCACGTCGAACGTCACCCGTCCGATTTCAACTCCGGGCAGCGCCAGACAGTACCCGAGTATTCCGAGGAGTATTAGAGCGGCGCCCGGAATCAGGAAGAGCCATCGTGGACTGTAGATCAGAAAGAAGCGTAGCGTGCGCCAACCGTCACGGAAGGTCTTGAGGTGTGGCGCATGTTGCTTTCGGCCATCGGGATGCAGGGTGATCGGAACTTCAGCGAACCGCAGATGGAACAGGCTCGCCTTGATGATCATTTCGGTGGCAAATTCCATGCCCGTGCATTGCTGATTCAGCCGCTGGTATGCGTCTTTGCGAAAACCGCGCATACCGCAGTACACGTCGCGGACCGGCGCATGGAACCAGTGCCGCGCCATCCAAGAAAAGAGTGGGTTCCCCCACCAACGATGCAGTAACGGCATCGCCCCGGGCAGCACCGTGCCGCCGCCAGCGGGCAATCGGCATCCTTGCACCAACTCGAAGCCTTTGCGCAGTTTTTCCACAAAGCGCGGTATTTCCGCGAAGTCGTAGCTTGCGTCGGCGTCAGCCATGATGATGAATTCCCCGCGCGCCGCAGCGATTCCGCCCATTAATGCGCTGCCGTATCCTCTCGCGCTGACCGCCACCACGCGGGCACCCATCCGGCGCGCAATTTCGACCGAACCGTCGGTGCTACCGTTGTCGGCTACGATCACCTCACCGGCGATGTGGTTTGCGGCGATCGCACGCTGCGCAATTTCAATGCAGGCGGCCAGGGTCTCGCACTCGTTCAGGCATGGGATCACAACGCTTAGTTCGAGATTCTCCAAAGCATCGGGTGCCTGAATTGTGTCGCCAGGCTTGTCACTGGTCCGAATATTCACGTTGAGTTTACCCGCCCGACCTTATCAGAGAACGCACGGCCGATCGCAAATGTCAGATCGGCGGGGATCGGAATCTTCATCGGAACCGGATCCGCGCCGCGAAATGGTGGACTTCGCCGCGGTAATCTGATGAATAGATTTCGTCGCTCTAACGAACCACGGCTCTAAGGGGACAGGATGGAGGCGGAAGCGAGTCGCAAGGGCAACTCGATTGTCACTGAACAAGCTCCGCATCGAGTTCGGCATTTCACGGAGTATTTGTGGGCGCATTCCGACGATTTGGGGATGCTCATGCTGGCGGGGCTGGCGCTGGTGATAATTTGGGGCGTTTCGCGAGTCGAGTATTTTCCCCATCGTGGCTTTCACATCGTCGCGCGTGAGGCAATCTCGGGTGACGCGCCGCACTATCTGATCATCGTCAACAGTCTCTTATTCGACCACAGTTTCGAGGTGCAGAACGCATATGATCGCGTCGCGAACGGCGGTCTCGACGCCGGTGCGCGGTTTCGCCATGGATTGCCCGACCATCATACGATTCTGGTCAATCGGCGCACGGGGCATCAGACACTGTGGAAGTTTTACCTGGCCGGAAACACGATGCGCAATCCTTTACCGGAGTTTCGAGCCGGTCCCGACGTGTATGAAGTTCCCGCGCATCCGGTAGCTTTCCCGGCGCTGATGGCAATCCTGCTGATGCCGTTTCATCCACCGCCCGATCACGTTGAATCCGATGTTGGACTATTGCTGGTGTTGATCGGATGGGCGGGCACGCTCGCTACCTATCTGATGGCGCGGCGCGGTGGATTCGGCCGCGGTCCCGCGTTGATCGCCGCGGGAATACTGCTCCTCGCCAGCCCGTGGTTGGCGTACAGTCGCGACTACTTTACAGAAACCACAATTGGCCTTTGTTTGGCGCTTGCAATCTGGGCATGGACCGATGATCGGCCGATAGTGGCCGCGCTGTTCGCGGCGGGCGCGATGCTGATCAAACCGCCGTTTGCGCTGGTCGGCGCGGGATTTGTAATCGAGGCGCTGCGCGAGTGGCGATTGCGTGACGCGGTCAAGATGGCGCTCACCCTCGGGGTGTTCGGACTTGCACTCTGCGGGTTCAACTATTGGCTTGCGGGTACGCCGGTGATTGCAGGCGCGGTAGCATGGCAGCCCGCGTTGAACCTCGAGGCGCTGCGCGACACGCTCATCCATCCGGAGCATGGCTTGGTGGTTTTCGCGCCATGGACGGTCTTTGCGGTTTTCCCGATTGGAATTGCCTTCGATCGTTTCGATGCGGGCTCCGCGATGTTGCGCCGAATGGCGTGGCCGCTGATTTTATTTCTGGTATTGCTCTCGATTACCAATTTCGGTCCCGGCTACTGTTACGGGCCGCGCTATTGGGTTCCGTTTCTGCCGTGGCTCGCGGTCGCGACGGTACAGGCGCTGCGCTTCGCCGGGCTCAGGGGGCGCATCGTCTGCGCGCTGCTAATCCTGATCGGGGTGGCGATCGCGATTCCCGGCACGCTGCAATTGCCGCAAATGTATTCGAAGCCGCCGTCAGCCGCATGGCAAGCGATTGATCATCTCGCGGGATTGGACTACCGATGGCGGCGTGCGATGGTGCTGCGCGGGCTCGAGCGGCCGCCGGTCTCGTTCTGAGTTTGCCGTATCAGCCTCTCACCGGCGCGCGACGCGCCGCGATCCGTGAGGTCAAACCAGGGTGCGGCCTGAGCGGGGCGGTCTTGAAAAATGGCGCCACATGCTCTTCGTGCATCGCATCGATGACCTTCGCATAGGCCGGGTCGCCGCACAGGTTGCGATCCTCGGCGGGATCTTCAATCTCGTCGAAGAGCTGCCCCGGCTCGAGCGTGTCTTCGAACACGACCAGCTTGTAGCGATCGGCGAGGAACATCGCGAAGCCGTAGTTCTCGCTCACAAGCGCGGGAATCGCGGCGGGAGCGCGGTTGTCGCGAATCGCCGGCAGAAGCGAGTTGGCGGCGCTGTCCGTGAGCGCGCCGGCGCCCGCGATATCGCGAATTGTCGCCGAGAGATCCATTAACTGCACGCGCTCGTGGACTACGCGCGCGGGCATCGCGCCCGGCGGACGAACGATCAACGGCACGCGCACCGAGGGCTCGTAAAAGACCATCTTCGCGAGCATCCGATGCTCGCCCATCATCTCGCCGTGATCGCCGGTGTAGACGACCCAGGTATTGTCGAGCATCTGCCTGCGCGCGAGCGCGCTGACAATCGCGCCAAGTCCGGCATCGATCACCGAAACGTTCGCATAGTATGCGCGGCGCATCGCGATGATCGCCTCGTCGGTCATCGTGGATGAATCGCTATGCGCAAGAAACGCATTCAGGAACAGGTTGAACGGTCCCGCGGCGGGAACCGCGGGACGCTCGAGCGAACGCGGCATCGGGATTTCCGCGTCGCGGTACTGGTCGACCGCCTCGCGCGGGGCGTCCCACGGATTATGCGGCCCGGGAAATCCGACCCAAAGAAAAAAAGGCGCGTCACCCGCGTAGTCATCGATCCACTGCGCCGCGCGCCTGCCGTGCCATGCGTCGGGGTAGTCTTCAACCGGCAGCGGACATGGATCCGCGTGCCACGAAGGCGCGCCCGCGCGATTTCCGGAAAGCCGATTGTGCGCGATGAAGCTGCGATAGACCTCTAGCAGGCCGCGCTCGCGCAGGTAGTCGGTGTACGGGGTGTCGTGTGCGCGCGATGCGAGCTTGCCGACAGTCTCGATTGGATCGTCGAAGCCATAAGCGACGAGCACCTCGCGCATCGCGGCGGTCGATTGATGCTGGGCGAGGCCATGCGGCCATAGATGCATCTTGCCGATCGCCGAGGTGCGATAGCCCGCGGCGCGGATGCGGTGAAGAAATGTCGGTGTTCCATCGGCGACCTGGGACCGATTCTCGAACACTCCGTGATCGCGCACGTAGCGCTCTGTCAGCACCGACGCGCGCGCGGGCATACACAGAGGACCCTGGCAGTACGCGCGGTCGAAGCGCACGCCCTCACGCGCGAGCCGATCGATGTGCGGAGTTTTGATGACCGGATCGCCCGCGCATCCGAGCATGTCGGCCCGATGCTGATCGGCCATCACGACTACGATATTAGGCTTTGCGTTCATCGCGTAGGTATTGCGCCTCGCTCACGCGCGGGTCAATTGACTTTTTGATGCGCCGCGAAAAAGTTGCAGATCAGAGCGGTGCCGTCGAGCTTGTTGCTTGCCTCGCCGACCCATCGCGGTGGCAGAGATTGCGGGCCGCCCGGCCACACGTGGCCAAGCCCCTCGACCGTGTAAAACTCGAGCACCGTGCCGCCGGCGCAGGGACCGTATGAAACACCCTTGACGCCGTCGCTATTGCGCAGCGTGGCGGGACCGGGCGGGCACTTGAGCATCGTGCGCCATGCGTAGATGGTTTTGGCGATTGGCGGTTTTGGCATCAGTCCCCACGGCGTTCGGGTCGCGCCGCCGGCTAGAGGGTTTAGCGGATCCTCGGTCCCGATGATGTACAGCATCGAGAGCGGCGTCGCGAGCGTGGTACCGCCCAAAAAGAACTGACCCGAAACCGGCGCGATCGCCGCGATGCGCGCGGCGAGCTTCACGCCGAGGGTTAGGGTCATGCTTGCGCCACTGGAGAATCCGGTGACGTAAATTCGTCTGGGATCGATTCGATATTCACCCGAGAGGCGCGTGATCAACGCGTCGATAAACCCGGTGTCATCGATTTGACGATGCGCCGCCGAGCCGCGCGCCGAAAGATCGTTCCATGCGCGCGGATTTTTGAGAAAGCTTTCCGGCTCCGACGGCCGGACCGGTTCGGCGTCAGGGCCCGCAAGGATAAAGCCGTTTTTGTCGGACGCGGCGATCCAGCCGTCGCGCTCGATCATGCGCGCACCGGATCCTCCCGCGCCGTGGAGCACGATCACGAGCGCGGCGGGAGTCTTCCCGTTGTATCCCGCGGGAACATGAAGCGCGCAGGTGCGCTCGAGCCCGCCGAATTGAAGATCTTCGGCGGTGATCGGTTCTTGCGTGTGCGACCGCGGAACTCCCAGCGCAACTGCCAAAATGACCGCGCAGATCGCGGCGGCGGAACGCGCGCCGATACGGCGGAGAGTGAGGCTGGTCTGGACTCGCATGATCGGGTCACCGCACCTCCTTGATTTGATCGCACGCCGCGGCCGCGCCCGCGGAACTGGCTGCTAGATCGCGCGGGTCAGGGGAGTGACGCCTTCGAGTTCTTGCTCGTGGCTCATCTCCGCCAGGGCCGCGACCTCGCGCAGTTGCTCGAGGTTATGCTGATGGCTTGCGCGATCGATTTTGTAGAAGCCCAGCACCGCGATTGCAAGCGCGCTGCAGGCCGCGGTGATCGGAACATAGATCAATACCAGATGGCGCAGAATCAGCGGATCGACATGGCCCTGCACCGCGCCTTGAGGGAAGTGTACGAATGCCAGCAGCAATCCCGAGACGAACGTACCGACTCCCGAGACGCACTTTTGCAACAGTCCGTTGGCCGCGAACAGCAGCCCCTCCGAGCGCTGCCCGGTGTGTACCGCGATATCTTCGACCACGTCGGCCATCATCGAGGACACGATGATGAAGCCCATGATGCCGAGCGTGTCGCGCACGATTCCGTCAACGATCAGCGCGGCCAAGAGAGCGAAGGAATGATTCGGCGGCATCAGGCCGATTAGCCTCAGCGGAATCGGGATCACGCTTGCGACCAGCGAGATCGCGAACAGCGTGATCATCGCGCGCTTCTTGCCCATCCATTTCGAGACCATCGGCGCGAGCGACACTCCCAGAATCGCCGAGAAAAAGCCGAATCCGACCAGGTAGGAAATCTCTTTGGAGGTCAAATCCCAGAAATAGGTCGTGATATAGAGTCCGAGCCCGCTTGAGAGTCCGCCCGCGATCGCCGAAATGATTCCCGCGATCATCAGCGCCAGGAACGAGCGATTCGACAACGTCGCCATGATCTCGCGCGCGTTGCCGGCGAAGCTTCCGGCGATCCGCGGCGGAGTTTTGATATCGATTCCGCGGCCCTGCGTGCCGATGCAGGAAATCAGGATCGGGATGAACATGACGATTGCCGCGACCAACCCCCAGCGCTCGTAGCCATGCCGGTCGAGCACGCCGAGCGCGTGGGTTGCGTCCTGGCGCAGAAAAACCTGGAACGCCAGCATCGCCATCGCCGTGCCACCGATCATCCCGAAGAAAAACCGGTAACTCAAAAGGCTGGTGCGCTCGTCGTAGTCCGGCGTGAGCTCGGGCGCGAGCGCGGAGCTGGGAATTTCATACAGGCTGATCAGCAGGCGCACCGAGACCAGCAGCGTGATCAGATACGCGAACATCGCGCTGTTGCTCCATCCGTGCGGCGGGTTCCACAGAAAATAGAATGCGACTGCCAGCGGCAGCGCGGAGGCGTACATGAACGGATGACGCCGGCCCAGACGCGAGCGAACATGATCGGACCATTGCCCGAGAATCGGGTCGAAGATCGCGTCGAAGACGAGCGCGATCATGATCGCCGCCCCGACCCACGGCGCCGGCAGTCCCACCACCTGGTTGAAGAACAACAGCAGCAGCGAGCCCAGCGCCACCGTCTCGACGCCGAAGGCAATCGATCCAACTCCATAGAATGTCTTGATTGCAAAGCCCAGCCGCGGGCCAGAGGGCGGCGACAGATTCGTCGCGGAAGCTTCAAGGGGGTTTGCGGCCGCTTCAGGAGCGGCGCTCAAGTCGGAAGCGGAATTCGGTGTCGCCATCATGCGCTCCGGCGGGTGGCCCGATCGAAAAGCTCCGCCAGTTCGCGCGCGCACGAGCCGAGGTCGAGTTTCGGGTCGATTATCAACCACGGTGAAAGCGCGTCGATTGCGCGCCGGATGGTCACCGCCATCACGCGGGTCGAGAATTCCCGGAATTCTCCGCCGCGCTGCCCGCGGCGCAGAATCCGCTCGAGGTTGGCGATTATGGTCTCGTCCGAGTACGCCTCGGTTTTTTGGATATGCTTGCCCGGGCGCAGATTCGTATAGATTTCGTTAAGCGCAATCAGATGCATCCGATGCGCGCTGATGAACTCGATGTTGGTCTGGATATAGGCGCGTAGCTGCGCGCGCGCGGCGTTCTCGGCGGTGACGCGCGGGCGCATGAAAGCCTCGCCGGAGGCATAAACCTCGGTGACGATTTGCCGGATCAACTCGTCCTTGCCGGCGAAGTGATAGGAGATCACGCCCTTGCTGATTCCGGCGCGCCGTGCGATCTGCGCCAGCGACGCCCGCGCGTAGCCCAGCGCCGCGATCGTTTCGATCGCGCATTCGATGATCTGCGCGCGGCGCGCGGTATCGATAAATGAGCGCCCGTTTTGGTCGCCCGGACTTGTTTCTGGCCGCATGGTCAGAATATTGGACAACCGGCCAAGTTGAGTCAAGGACCCCGAACTCCGGATTTTCTTCGGCAAGTTCAGGCGAGGTTCTCGCGGTCGTGTCGGGGATGAAAGACCCGCGGGCGAAGGGCCGATCTGTGGCGTTGCGCGAAAAAAGCCGGTGGGTTCGTTTGGTAAATTTTCAACCTGTGCAAAAAAAAATATCCGCGTAAATGCTGGAGCATTTGGCTTCGAGATTGGGTTTGATGCGATTTTTCGGGCGCCTGTTTGACGCCCACCGCGCGGCGCTCGCACATCCGCTTCGACGCTTGGCGTTGGCCGGCGAGACGCCGGCCGCTACTGACAAAAAAATTGAAACTTAGGGGATTGTCGGAAGATCTGGAGCAGCCGCGGGATGCGGGATCTAGCTGGTTGGCTGGGTTTTTCGAGCGCTCCTCGGGGTCGTTAGGATAAGTCGCTGGGAGAGATGGCGTGTTCTGAACCATACGCTTGCATTTTACCGCATCGCGCAACGCTCCGGCAGTCTTGCAAAAAAAGTAAAGATCGCGGATCACGGAGGCGAGAAATCGCGAGTCAAGACCCTCGTGACACTTGGACCGCGCCGCGGCGCCCTGAAAGAGCCTGTCGATAAACGCCAAGCTCGTCTGATTCCTCCCCCATGGTTTGACATGGGGGAGGATTAAAGG
>JBOHWH010000073.1:0-5538 GCA_050736695.1 Binataceae bacterium (SeqCode)
ATAGTGTACTCGCCTGCCGAACTACGCAGAGGGGGCAGCGCTACTGAAGATTAGCTATGCTTTATTGAACACCATGCGAGTGGCGATAACCTCTTCGGGTAGAGGCTCTTGGACCGGCACATAAATGCTCGACAGTCTAATGACACAACGTCCCGAACTGCGGAGTTTGCAATCCCGCGTGGCGCGAATCCTTTACCGGGCCGGAATTCGCGCCGATCGGGCGACCATAATCGGCGCGATCTCAGGAATAGCCGCCGGGGTTCTGTTTGCATACGAAGACATCGCCCTGGGTCTCCTGCTGCTTGCGTTAAGTGGCGGTCTGGACGCGGTGGACGGCACCATCGCGCGGGAGTTCGAACGGGCTACGGCGTTGGGCGGCGTTTTGGATTTAACCCTCGACCGGGTGGTCGAGGTGGCAGTTCTGCTCGGACTCATCTGGGCGCATCCGGCATTGCGGCTTCCCGCAGTAATTGTTGTGGCGACCTGGTACGTCAACATCACGGCTTTTATGGCTACTGGAGCCGCTCTTGGTACGAGCGAAAAGCTGATTCATTACCCGCCTGGACTGGTGGAACGCAGCGAGGCTCTGCTTTTTTTCGTGCTGCTCGCACTCGCCCCGGGTTCTGGTGTCTACCTGTGCTACGCCTATGCGGCACTGGAAGCCGCGACGGCGGTACAGCGTGTGATCTATGCGATGGGCCACCTTGGGGCGTCCTCCGACAGACAGGCCTGACGGTGGAGACAGCCTTTGGTATTTAGCCATCGATCTGAGGGCACGCCATCGCCGGCTTCGATAACCAAGCAGGCTGTCACGCTTTGGCTGGCGACGCTTCGTCGCTACCTGTTCTTCGTCTTAGACGCCAATTTTGTCTGGGAGATTCTTCAACTGCCCACGTTTGCGGATTGGCGCGAGGGTGGTTGGCGTTGGCTCACATTCATTGTTGCGATCGGCACCGCGGGGGACGTTGCGATTGCCGCCACTTCTCTGGTCTTCGGGCTGGTAGTTTTTGGCGACGAACGATGGCCCGCGATGGACGCCTCATACTGGCGCGTGGCAGTCGCAGCCAGCGTGTTCGGCTTGGGCTACACCACCTACAGCGAATGGCGTCATGCGGTGGTGCTTCGGGACTGGACTTACTCCGCGCTGATGCCTGTCGTACCTGGCCTCGGAGTGGGAGTTTTTCCTTTGCTCCAATGGATTCTGATTCCTGCCGCGGCATTTTACTACGCACGCGCGGGTTTTCGGGACGCCCTGCACTGATATCCGGACAACGTTCCGGCTCCGCTGTGTGCGGTGCAATCGCCGGGCGGCCCTCTCACCGGGTCGCGCAGTCCATCCGCCGCCGGCGGTCCACTAAAAAAAGCCCTTGGAGAGACGGCCGCAAGAGCGAGCGATCCGAAAGGGATCGCGCACACCGAGCGCTGCCCGGAAGCGATACGAGGCGTTCGCTCCAGCTTGTCGAGTCGTAATGAATTTCTTCGTACTGTAACGAAGGTGCTGTTTCAGAGACTTTACAGAAATGACCACCAGACTGACGAGGCAATCGGGCGGCGTATTTCGAGGTAGAAAGTTGAACCAGCTAGTGTTCGAAAAGGAGGCATCGACGCGTTTCAAGTCGACGCACGACTTCGATGCAACCCTGCGGCGGCACGGAGGCGGACGGCTCGTACGCAATTCCGCCCCCGAAACCCTCCAGATCAACATGGGAAAGCTGTGCAACCAGGCCTGCCACCACTGTCACGTTGATGCAGGACCGAAGCGCACCGAAATCATGACGTATACGACCGCCCAGCGAGTGGTGGACGTGATCGATCGGAGTTCCTGCATAAGAACCGTCGATATAACCGGCGGTGCTCCGGAGTTAAACCCAAATTTTCGGTTCCTGGTCGAGAGCGCGCGCGCACTGGAGCGCTCGGTGATCGTGCGTTGCAACCTCACCGTGATGTTCGAACCCGGCATGGAATGGCTCGGAGAATTTTACCGCCAAAACAGGGTCGCACTCGTCTGCTCCCTGCCTTGTTACGGCTCCGAGAACGTGGAGAGGCAGCGTGGCAGAGGGGTGTTCTCCAAAAGCATCGAGGCGCTGCGCTGGCTCAACCGCCTGGGCTACGGGCGCGAGCTCCGGCTCGATCTCGTCTACAACCCGGTCGGTGCCTTTTTGCCGCCGCCACAAGTGCAACTCGAGGCGCGCTATCGTGAGGAGCTTGGCCGCAATTTTGAAATCGAGTTTCATCGCCTGCTCACGATCGCCAACATGCCGATCAACCGCTTCGCCCATCAGCTCAATCAATGGGGCAAGTTCTCGGAATACATGGGGCTCTTGGTCAATCACTTTAATCCGGGAACACTGCACGGTCTGATGTGCCGGACGCTGGTGAGCGTGAGCTGGGATGGGAAACTCTACGACTGCGACTTCAACCAGATGTTGGAGATGCCGATTGGGGCGGCACGCGTGGGCACACAGCTCACGATTTGGGATATCGACGACGTAACGGAGTTGGCGGGTGCGCAGATTGCCACCGGATCGCATTGCTTCGGATGCACAGCGGGCGACGGCTCAAGCTGCGGCGGTGCGCTGGTTTGAGGGAGAAGAAAAGTTGGCGACGGACAAAAGCGGCAACCCGTCTGATACCGATTTGCTTCGGCTGACGGCGCGCTGCAAAGCGGCGGGTTGAGCGGGCAAACTGGGTCCGGCGGACCTTGAAGCAGCACTCTCCCGACTCGACCCGGGAACTCATCGTGAACTGCTCGTCGGCATTTCCACCGGCGACGACGCCGGCGTGTATCGTCTGAGCGATGAGCTGGCAATCGTCAACACTGTAGATTTCTTCACCCCGGTGGTCGACGATCCGTTCACTTACGGCCAGATCGCAGCGGCCAACGCGCTCTCGGACGTTTATGCGATGGGTGGTGTGCCGAAGACCGCGCTAAACCTGGTCTGCTGGCCGCAGTCGGGGCTCCCCGGTGAAATGCTTGCGGAGATTCTCCGCGGCGGCGCCGAGAAGGCTCGTGAGGCCGGAGTGGTAGTCGTCGGTGGTCATAGTGTCGCCGATGAAGAAGTGAAGTACGGCATGGCGGTGACCGGCGTGATTGATCCGCGCCGAATCGTGAGGAACGTCGGCGCACGCGCCGAGGACACTCTGATACTAACCAAGCCTCTCGGCACCGGCGTCTTGATGACCGCGTTCAAGCGGGAGGGTCTGTCACAAGCTCAGTATAGCGCCGCGGTCGAATCGATGGCGCGACTGAATGCTTCAGCCGCGCAGGCGATGCTGAAGTACGATGTCCACGCCGCTACCGACATCACAGGGTTTGGTGTGGTCGGCCATGCCGTCAAGATGGCCGAAGGCAGCGCGGCGACCCTGCGATTCGAGGCGTCAGCCTTGTCTTTGCTGCCGGGAGCACGGAGCTGGTGCAAAAGGGGCATGATTCCCGGAGGTGGAAAGCGCAATCGCGAGTTCTTCGGCCCCAAAGTGCGGATTCTGGAGACCGTCCGACCCGAACTTCGCGAGCTTGTGTTCGACCCCCAGACTTCAGGAGGACTGCTTATAGCGCTGCCTGACAGGCAAGCTACGGCCCTGTTAGCGGATCTTCAGACCGGAGGTGACATTGACGCCGCGATCGTCGGATGCGTGGGTGAGCGGGGTCCGTCAGCGATCGAGATCTATTGACCTATTAAAGGATAACGGTCGTTGGTCGAAGCACTCCCGGTCATTGGAGACAGGGCCACAAGCGACGGTAAGGAGAAGTTATGGCCTGGGTTAAAACATTCGACGAGAAGGAAGCGGTGGAGCGGCTGGGGGAGATTTATTCGGAGATAAAAAAGGCCCCCTTGGGCGGCGGACGCGTCCCGAACATCATGAAGTGCATCGGACTACGGCCGGAGGCTCTACTCAGCGTATGGCGGCTGAATTTGGGTATTACGTTTGGCGCCTCGACGCTCGGGCGGGCTCGTGAGGAGATGATTGCCACAGCGGTCTCGGCTCTCAATCACTGCCATTATTGAACGTCGTCTCACGCAGAGTTTCTGCGTATGCATACAGGCAATCACACTTTGGTGAAGCATCTGAAGACCGACCCGGCAAATGCACCGCTCGAACCGGCGGACAAGGCGATGATCGACTTCGCCCTCAAGCTCACGCGAGAGCCGTCATCGGTAAAACAACAGGAAATCGAACTGTTGAAGCAGCATGGCTTCGGTGAGGAGCAAGTGGTGGACATTGTGCTCATCACTTGCACGTTTAATTTCATGGATCGACTGGCTGACGGCTTAGGTGTGGAACTCGATGCACAAATGCAGCGGCTGGTAGAGAGGAATGCTGACAAGGGCTAGAAGTTGGCGCCAAACGTGGTTGGCGATAAGCCCGGTCTACATCGGGCGCCGCTGCTGCGACCCGCGGCTGCAACGGCTCACCACAGTTGAATGCCACCCCCGTTAAAGCGTGGTCGCGCATAGCTTCTCGTTGCTTCAGTATTGGTTCTTGTTGCCGGTTGGCGTTGGTATCGCCGTGCTGGTCATGTCGGCAGGCGTCTCGGGTGCCACCTTGTGGGTGCCGGTCTACCTGCTGTGGCTTAGGTTGAGTGCGCCGCTCGCATTCTGGCTCGGACTGTTCACGATGCTGTTCGGCTTCGGCAGTGGGGTCTACCGCAACTGGCTCGACGGTAGTTACGATGGTCGACTCGTACGGCGTTTTCTCGCTGCGAGTGTGCCAACAGCCTTTATCGGCGGATGGTGCGCTGCCTTGGTCAACGAGAAATTGCTGATCGGTCTCTTCGGCGTGTTTCTTCTTATCTACAGCGGCGCGATCGCGGCACTTACTATGCGAAACACGCCCCCCACCATGCGACGCGATTCGGTCGGCTATCCGGTAGCGGTCCTCGGCGGTGCGCTGACGGGCCTCATCTCGATCGGGGTTGGGATTCTCGCGATGCCGATCGTGTTGCGCCATCGCTCGATCCGCACGCCCGGCGAAGGGATTGGATCGCTCGTAATGATCATATTTTTCACCAGCCTGGCCGCAACGGTCGGCCATCTCCGCCCGAGCTTCGTCGCCGACTTGTACCGAGAGCTAGCCCACCTGCTCGCGATCATGCTGTGGGCCGCCCCCGCCGTCATAATCGGCGGACAGATTGGCCCGCGCCTTGCGCAGAAATTGCCCTCCGAACGTCATGCGCGGCTCTATTTCAGCGCCGTCCTGGTGTTGGTTGGGATTGTGACGCTCTGGCGTGCCTATGTTTGACGAGAAAGTCTGCTTGAGCAACGCGGACATCCATGGGGGCGGCAGTTTCGGATGTAACAGAATCGTTATCTACACGACCGTATACAGGAGGAATGTGAACTGATGCTCGCGCTAAGCGTTTATGAGGTGGTGCGCCGGCGGTACAGCGAAGGGGCCCGGGAACGTCAGGAATCCCTGTGCTGCCCTGTCAGTTATGACCCGCGCTATCTGGAAATCATTCCGCCCGAGATAACGGAGCGGGACTACGGCTGTGGGGACCCCACGCCGTATCTGAAGCCGGGGGACAGGGTGCTAGAC
>JBOHWH010000074.1:0-30398 GCA_050736695.1 Binataceae bacterium (SeqCode)
CGGTCTATCTGGTTGGCGCCGGGCCCGGCGCGCCGGACTTGATAACTGTCCGCGGCGCGCAATGCCTGGCGCGCGCGGACTCGGTTTTTTACGACAACCTGGTGAATCCCGAACTGCTTGCGCTGGCGCCCGCCGGAGCCGAATTGATTTACGCCGGAAAGAAAAGCGGCGGCGGAAAGGGCGACGGTAAAATACTCGAGCAGGCCGAGATTAACCGGATGCTGATCGAGCGCGCGCGCAAGGGCGGGCGCGTCGTGCGCCTCAAGGGCGGCGATCCATTTATTTTTGGCCGCGGTGGCGAAGAAGCGCAGGCGCTGGCCAAAGCGGGGGTGAAATTCGAGATCGTTCCGGGCGTGACCTCCGCGATCGCCGCGCCGGCCTTCGCCGGCATTCCACTGACCCATCGCCAGCTCGGTTCGTTCGTCGCGATCGTCACCGGGCACGAGGACGAATCCAAAGCCGCGCCGTCGTCGATTCCCTGGACCGATCTCGCGCGCGCGGCGGCCAATCGCGGCACAATCGTTATCCTGATGGCCTCGGCGCGTATGCGCACGGTGCTAGCGCGGCTTTCCAGCGCGAAATTGCCTGCCAAAACTCCGGCGGCCGCGGTGCAGTGGGGTACGACCGCCGCGCAGAAAACGGTCACGGCGACGCTCGGGACGCTCGCCACTGACTGTGAACGCGCGAAGCTCGGCGCCCCCGCGGTCGTGGTGGTGGGCGAATGCGCGGCGCTGCGCGAAGAACTCGGATGGTTCGAGAAGCTGCCGCTGTTTGGACGGCGGATTGTCGTCACGCGCTCGCGCGCGCAAGCCAGCGCGTTCGCGCGGGAGCTGCGCGCGCTGGGCGCCGACGCGATCGAGTTTCCGACTATCGCGACCGCGCCGCCCGCAAGCTATGCCGCGCTGGATCGCGCGATCGGGAAGCTCGATAAATTCGACTGGATAATCTTTACCAGCGCGACTGGAGTCGAGAGTTTCGTTGCGCGGCTGCGCGCGCTCGGCCACGATCTCAGGCAACTCGGCCGCGCGAGATTGTGTGCGATCGGACCCGCAACCGCGGCTGCGCTCGACAACTACGCGTTACGCGTTGCGGCGGTGCCGGCGGAGTATCGCGCCGAGGCGATTATTCCGGCGATCGGAGCGCGCCGGATCCGCGGCGCAAGTATCCTGATTCCGCGCGCGCAGGCCGCGCGCGAGATTTTGCCGAAAATTCTGCTCGAATTGGGTGCGCGCGCAGTCGAAGTGGCGCCCGCCTATCGCACCGTCAAGCCCGCCGGCGTTCAGGCCGAGCGGGTCCGCGCGATGGCGGCGGCGGGAGAGATCGATCTGGTTGCATTCACCAGCTCGAGCACGGTCGAGAATTTCTGCGACCTGATCGGCGCGGGTGCGCGCGGCCTCAGCGCCGCCGTGATCGGTCCGATCACCGCCGCCACCGCCCTCGAGCATGGTTTCAAAATCGTCGCGCAGCCCGGCGAGTACACGGTGCCGGCGCTGATCGCGGCGATTGCAGCGTACTACGAGGGCCGCGACAAGAAGCGCGCGCGCGCGGTATAATCCGTCCACCTGGTTTGCAAGCGGGTTTGTTCAAGAAATGGGATTTCCGATCAATCGGCCAAGACGGCTCAGGCGCACAGAAACGCTGCGCAGAATGACGCGCGAGACGCGCCTGTCCGCCGACAATCTGATCCAGCCGCTGTTCGTATGCCCGGGCCGCGGGGTCAAGCATCCGGTCGCCTCGATGCCGGGCGTCGCGCAGATGTCGGTGGACAATATCGTCGCCGAGGCGCGCGAGATTCACGCCGCCGGCGTCCCCGCGTTGATTCTGTTCGGCATCCCCGAGCGCAAAGACGCGCATGGCACCGAGGCTTGGAACGACGACGGCGAAGTGCAGCGCGCGATCCGCGAGATCAAGGAGCGGGTGCCCGGCCTCGCGGTGATAACCGACGTATGCTTGTGCGAGTACACCGACCATGGACATTGCGGGGTGGTTGCGGGCGGCGATGTCGATAACGACGCGACGCTCGAACTGCTGGCGCGCGAGGCGCTGTCGCACGCGCGCGCGGGCGCCGATATCGTCGCGCCGTCGGACATGATGGACGGGCGCGTCGGCGCGATTCGCCGCGCGTTGGATGAAAACGGTTTCACGCGGGTCGCGATCATGGCCTACTCGGCGAAATTCGCGTCGGCATTCTACGGACCGTTTCGCGACGCGGCCGATTCGGCGCCGCAGTTCGGCGATCGCCGCTCGTATCAGATGGATCCGCCCAACGGCGACGAGGCGATCCGCGAGGTCGCGCTCGACCTCGAAGAGGGCGCCGATATCGTGATGGTCAAGCCCGCGCTGCCCTATCTCGATCTGATCTGGCGCGTGAAACAGGAATTCAACGTTCCGGTCGCCGCGTACAGCGTCTCGGGCGAGTACTCGATGATCAAGGCGGCGGGACTAAACGGCTGGATCGATGAAGAGCGCGCCGTGATGGAAGTGCTGACCAGTATCCGCCGCGCCGGCGCCGATATGATCCTCACGTACTTCGCGAAAGAAGTCGCGCGCAAACTCAACCGCTAAAATTCAAGACCAACACCAAGACACCAGAAGGCCACAAAGACACCAAGGCACAAAGGGCGAATCGTGCTCAAAGCACGATCCGCCTGATACCGGTTTTCAGAAGAGGCGTGTTGAAGTTTATGAGCAAGCCCAGCCTCAGTCGGGCAAGCCTTAGGTAGGTTAGTAGCTGGGCCTCAAATACGGGCAGCATCTTTTCGACCGCCTTTAATTCCGCGATCACTGAATCGGCGACTACGAGATCGAGCCGGAGTCCGGATTCCAGCCGCACACCTTTGTACTCGATCGGTAATGTCACCTGGGTGCGGTATTTTATTGCGCGTTGTGCGAGTTCCTGGCACAAGCAGGTTTCGTAGACCGATTCCAACAAGCCCGGCCCGAGCGCGGTGTGGACTGCGAACGCCGCATCGACAATTTCGCCCGCAATCCGATCAACCGTTTCGGGAATTGGATCAAAATTTCTCATCTTCGTGTCTTGGTGCGACTTGGTGCCTTGGTGGTTGGATTGTCTCCTCTTATTTCGGTTTTACGTGTTCCGCGTACCACGGGCGCATCGCGCGCAGGGCGCGCATCTGATGATAGGCGAGTTCGTCGGCGGGGTAGCGATGCTCCGGGCCGAGCACGCATCCCGCCCGCGCGTGGCAACGCGGCGCGCAATCGGGTTCGACTTCGACCCGATGCGTCAGGCACCTGGGGGTGTCCCATCCCGCCGGAAACGCGATCGCGTCAACCGGGCATGCGGGGATGCACGAGCGCACGGTGCATGAGGGGCAGGGATCGAACGCCACCGCCGGTCCGGGCGCATCGATTGCCTGATCGATCAGAATCGCCGCGCGAAACGCCATCCACGGACCATAAACCGGATGCACGACGACGCCCAGGATGCTTGGTCCGGCGAGTCCGGCGGCTTTTCCGAGGGCGATAAAATTGAGCGTGGCGGCGTTGTTCATGAATGGATAGACGACGCGGATGTTTGCGCCGCCCTCGCGCGCTGGCGGCAAGATTTCGCGCTCGACGATCTCGCGCGTGAAGTCGTCGAGCGGATTTGCACGCTGCCACCATCCCGGATGCTCGCCGGCGTGGCGCTTGAGCGCCGCCCACAGTTCGCCGCCGCCGTTGCCGACCACGATGATCGTGCGCGCGTCGGGAGCGATCGCGGCGGCGCGATAATGCTCCGTGACGGCGGCGTCATAACGCTCGACCGCGGCGGTGGCGACAAGGTTGAGTCCGTATGGCGCGCCAGCGCGGCGGATTTTTTCAATTATTGGCCAGGTGGACATCGCATTCCCGCGGCGGCTTACGAAATTTTATAGGTGACCAACGCGTCGGCAATCAGCGCGCCCGCGCGGTCGCGGATTTCGATCGCGATACTCGCGATACGTTTGCCGGCGCGTTTGACCGCGGCGCGAGCGATCAGATCGCTTTGGATCGCAGGCCCGGTGAAATTTATCGCCATCGCGACGGTCGCGCTGCGTGTGGTCCGGTCGAGGCTCCATACTGCCGCGCATGCCGCGAAATCCGCCAGCGCCGCGATCGCTCCGCCATGGACCGGCGCCGACGGTCCGCCGTCGTTAAGGATCGCGGACCGAAACGGCATCCGCGCGACTGCGACGCCATCGCGCGCCGATTCGATCCGCAGTGCGAGCATCGCGGCGAACGGCGAACGCTCGATCGAATCGAATGATGCTTTTCGATCTTTCGCCGGCATCGCGATCTCCCGCATCAGCATCCGAGGCGATCCGGCAGCTCGGCCAGGTCGCCGATCTCGATCTCGGGCGCGCCGATTCCCTCTGGAAACGGCTTTTGATGCTTGTTGATCCAGGCGACGTGGATTCCCATCCGCTTGGCGCCGAGCACGTCTTCGTGCGGCGTGTCGCCGACGAACAGGACTTCGCCGGGCTTGAGCCCGAGCGCGTCGAGCGTGTGGCGGAAGATCTCGCGATGAGGTTTGCGCAGTCCCAGCTCGGCGGAGATCACGACCACGTCGAACAGCTCGCGGATTCCCGTATCGTGCATGATTTCGTGGCCGGTCGCGGCGTCGTCGAAGTTCGAGAGCAGGCCGAGCCGGTAATGCTTGTGCAGCCTGCGCACCGCTTCGAGACGCGGTGCCGGCGCCGCTGTGACTGCGCGCACTCGCGCCATGTGGGTGCTGCGCAGACGCTCGGCAAGCGGAGCGACCATCGCGGCCTCGACGCCGATTCGCTCAAGCGTGCGGGTCAGGCGGTCGAGACACGAGATCTCGATTTCGTCGCGCGAACGCGCCGCGAAAATCTCTTCGTACACTTTGGCGTGCGCATCCATGAATGCCTCGTGATCGAAGCGCGCGCCGAGGGATTCCTCCAGAATTGGAAACAACAGCGGCGTGGTGCTGCGGAACTCGCGTCCGCGCCACTTCGCCATCGGCAGCATCGTGGCGTTCCACGTCACCAGCGTATCGAACAGATCGAGGACGATCGCCCTGAAGCGCGGGTCAGCCACGGCGGACCAGCGCCTCGGCGGTTACGGCCAGCGCGGCAAGATTGAGCAGCAGCACCGCGCCATTGAGATATACCGAAAGACGATGCAGATGATCGAACTCGACCTTGCGCGCGGGGTCGGGGTTCTGCTCTTCGGAAACACCACGGATCGCGTCAACGCGCGGACGCACAACCGAACCTGCATAGAAAGTGAGCCCGAGCGCGAGCACGAGCGCCGCAACGCTGGCGCCCCACCATAGCCGGGGCTCGCGCACCGCGGTGAAATAGATCGCGAGCGCCAGCGCGATCGCGCCTGCGATATAGCCAAGCGCGTAATAGCGCGGAAAAATCGTGTGCACGACCTTGCCCGCTTCCGCAATCGGAAGCTGGGTGAAGATCACCGGCGCGGTGAAGAACGAAAAGAACACGATTGCGCCGAGCCAGCACGCGATCGCGAGAAGATAAACGAACAGTGCAATCATGATTGATATTTCCGGATGCGCCCGCCGGCGCGCGGGTCGTGTCGAGTCAATTGAGCCACGGCTTGGGCGCGCCCGGCAGCGGCTGGCGCCCCTCGAAGCCGCCTTCCACCGGATGCCACGCGATCACACTCTGCTCGCCGAACTGCCAGCACAGAAAGACCACCTCATCGCCGTTGTCGAACGGAAAATCGACCAGCCCCTGATCGATATCCTTGAGAAAGCATCCGAACTCCTCGATCTGCTCGACCGCTTCCGCCATCCGAGTGCTCGGCTCGTCGAGATCGGGATGAAGCTCGACGATTTCGGGCAGCGTATGGTTGAGCAGATCGCGATTGTGCGCCGCAAGCTCATAGATGCGCGTGCGGACGTGGTTTGCCATCAGCTGCAAGTCGCGCATGATGATCTCGAGGCGCGGGATGAGGTGATTCGCTTCGTCGGGGCTGAAAAGCTTTTCGAACCGGGTTTTGGACAATGTCATCTCGCCACTGGCGCTGGGCATCGGGCGTGGTTACCTTCCAACAAGCGGGGGGTCACCTTGTCAGCCCAACACCCATATACTACGGTAAATCGCGGATTGGGTGGAAGTGACAGGCTGCGGCGTCCCCGCCAAATGAGGTTTCAATCGTCCTATGGCGGATAAATCCAAAGGGGAAAAAGGCTTTGATATCGAGGAAGATCTGAGCAAGGTCGAAGTCCCCGATGTTCTCGCGGTGCTGCCGTTGCGCGGTATCGTACTTTTTCCTAGCCAAATTTTTCCGTTTCTGGTCTCGCGCGCGTCTTCGCTCAAATTGATCGAGGATGTGGGGCAGGCGCAGAAAATAATTGCGCTTGCCGCGCAGAAGAATCCAGAAGAAGAGACTCCGCATTCCGACGGCCTGTTCCAATACGGTACCGCGGTGCGAATCCTCAAGATGCTGCGGTATCCGGACCAGAGCGTTCGGGTCCTGGTGCAGGGAATCGCGCGGATCGAGCTGACTGACTATATCCAGGCCGAGCCGTATTTTATCGCGCGCGCGACCCGCGTAGTCGATCTGATGACGCCCGATAAGGAAATCGAAGCGCTGCACGCGCATCTGGTGAGCCAGTTCTCGAAGTTCGTTTCGCTCGTGCCGTACTTGCCCGATGAGCTGCAGGTGCGTGCGATGCAGGTGCGCGACCCGGGGCGGTTGGCCGACATGGTCACATCCTATCTGAAAATCGCCATCGAGGAATCACAGGATCTGCTTGGCACCGTTGACGTGCGCGCGCGGCTCGAAAAGCTGATCGCGATCCTGGGCCGCGAAATCGAGTTGCTTGAACTCGGCCACAAGATCCAGTCGCAGGTCCAGACCGAGCTCAACAAGAATCAGCGCGAGTACTACCTGCGCCAGCAGTTGAAGGCGATTCAGAAGGAACTCGGCGAAGGCGACGCCCGCACCAGCGAAATCGACGAGCTCGAAAAGAAGATCGAAGACGCCAAGATGCCGCCCGACGCGAAGAAGGCGGCCGACAAGGAGCTCGAACGCCTGCGTATGATTCCGCCCGAGTCGGCTGAGCATACCGTCGTCCGCACCTATATCGATTGGCTGGTCAGCCTGCCGTGGAGCGTCTCGACCGAGGACAATCTTGATATCGCCAACGCGCGCAAAGTCCTCGACGAAGATCATTACGACCTCGACAAGATCAAGGAGCGCATCCTCGAATTCCTTGCGGTGCGCAAGCTCAAGAAAGATACCAAAGGCCCAATCCTGTGCTTCGTCGGTCCTCCGGGAACCGGCAAAACCTCGCTGGGCAAGTCGATCGCGCGCGCCCTGGGACGCAAGTTTGTGCGCCTGTCGCTCGGCGGTATCCGCGACGAAGCCGAAATTCGCGGTCATCGCCGGACTTACATCGGCTCGCTGCCCGGCAGAATCATCCAGGGGTTGCGCAACGCCGGCTCGAACAATCCGCTGTTTATTCTCGATGAAGTGGACAAGCTCGGGATGGATTTCCGCGGCGACCCGGCTTCGGCGCTGCTCGAAGTGCTCGATCCGGAGCAGAACAATTCTTTTTCCGACCACTATCTCGACGTGCCGTTCGATCTGTCCAAGGTGCTGTTCCTGACCACGGCGAATATGCTCGACCCGATTCCGCCGGCGCTGCGGGACCGGATGGAAGTGCTCGAGCTGCCGGGTTACACCGAGGAAGAGAAGCTGCAAATCGCCGAGCGTCATCTGATTCGCAAACAGCTCGAGGAAAACGGGCTCGGCGACTCGAAGATCGAATTCACCAGCGGCGCGATCGCCGAGATCATCCGCAGCTACACGCGCGAGTCCGGACTGCGCAACCTCGAGCGCGAAATCGCCCGCGTATGCCGCAAAATCGCGCGCGCAACCAGCGAAGGCGCTCCGATGCCGACGCAGGTCACCGCGGAAGATGTCTCGCGCTACCTCGGGCTGCCGCGGTTTTTCTCCGAAGTCGCCGAACGCACCAATGAAACCGGCGTGGCGACGGGCCTCGCATGGACGCCTAACGGCGGCGAGATCATGTTTATCGAAGCCACCCGGATGGCTGGGCAGAAAGGCCTGATGCTGACGGGTTCGCTCGGCGACGTGATGAAGGAATCGGCGCAGGCTGCGATGTCATACGTTCGTTCGCGCGCCGAACGGCTGGGAATCCCCGCGGATTTTTTCGAAAAATCGGACATCCATATTCACGTCCCTGCCGGCGCAATTCCCAAAGACGGCCCTTCCGCCGGAGTGACGCTGGCCGCTGCTCTCGCGTCGCTTTTGACTGGCCGCCCGATCAGGGCTGAGGTCGCGATGACGGGCGAGATCACGCTGCGCGGAAAGGTGATGCCCGTGGGCGGGGTCAAGGAAAAAGTTCTGGCCGCGCGGCGCGCGGGAATCAAAACGATCATTCTGCCGCGTCGCAACGAGCGCGACCTCGAGGACATCCCCGCCGAAGTCCGCGGCGAGCTGCAAATGATTTTCGTTGACGCCGTCGATGAAGTCCTGGCCGCCGCCCTGGTGAACGGCGACGCCGCACACGACGCGCCAGAAGCAGCCGCGGGTGAGAAGGCGGCACCGGCCCGCACCGTCCTGAATTGAATTCCTAAAGAGCTGTAATCCGCAAGCCGCGGGCGACGGATCTACGCGCGGCGATTCTCTGCGGATCCACCAAAACTTGGCTTACGTCACGCACATTGCCGACAGTCGTTTCAACGATGGGTTCGTTCGCGGGATTTTTGCCATCGGATCGACCTAACTCCTGTCCTCTTCCCGCATCGGGAAGGTGAACACGTATATGAACTCTCCTGATTTGGGGGCATAGCGCAGCTACCGCGCTGAATGATTCGTGTGCACCTAACGGCTCTGGAAGCGGCCCGGACGGCGTTCGGAGACGGCCTTGACGCCTTCGCGATGATCCTCGGTGCGCATCAGCCAGCTCTGCTCGCGGAACTCGATATCGGTCTGCGCCTTGACCGCGTCGGCCAGCCCCGCGCGCATCGTGGCGCGTGTCGAGACGATGGCGAGCGGGGCGTTCTCCGCGATCTCGGCGGCCAGAGCGCGTGCGCTGTCGCGCAACTTCTCCGGCGCGACGAGCGAATCGGCCAAGCCCCACGCCAGAGCCTCTTCGCCGGTGATCCGGCGTCCCGTGTAGAACATGAGGTCCGCTTTCTGGATTCCGATGATCCGCGGCAGAGTGTAGGTCAGGCCGAAGCCCGGATGGATTCCGAGCTTGACGAAATTCGCGGCGAAACGCGCGTCGGCGGTGACGATACGAAAGTCGGCGGCCAGCGCAAGCCCGAAGCCGCCTCCGATCGCGGCGCCCTGAATTGCCGCGACGACCGGTTTCTTGCCTCGGAAGAGCCGCACCGCTTCCGAGTAGAGCGGATTGCCGGTGGCGGGCGCAGAACCGGCAGCGGGCGTCTGCCGCTTGCTGAAATCCGCGCCTGCGCAAAAAGATTTGCCCTCGGCCGCGAGCACGATCGCACGGCATCCGGCGTCACCGCCAAGGGCGTCGAACGCGTCGGCAATATCCTTGATCAACTGATGATCGAAAAAATTGTGCGGCGGGCGATGAATCTCGGCGAACGCGATATTGTTTTCAAGCGCGACAGATAGGTCGCCATAGCGCGGAGCTGTCATGTTCGACTCCTCTATTTGCCGGGCCTGCCGCCGGCATCGGCCCAAGCTGAATTTATAACCCAAACCCGCGGCGCACAGCGACCCTCGACGGCGTTTCGAATGCTCATGTAAAGTCAAACTTTACCGGAGGAAATTGCCATGGCAGGACTCGTGCTCCGTGAAGACAAAGACGGGCTGGCGACGCTCACGCTCAACCGCCCCGAGAAGCTGAATTCGCTCAACGTGCCGATGTTCGTGGAGTTGAGCGAGCATGTCGATACACTTGCGCGCGAGACCGAGCGCATTGGGCTGGTCGTCGTGCGCGGCGCGGGCAAATGCTTCTCGGCCGGACACGATCTGGCGGGCATCGCGGCGGGCGAGCGTCCTCCACGCCCAAATTTTCAAGCCGACACAATCGAGCGCCTGGCGAATCTGCCGCAGCCTGTTATTTCCGCCGTGCATGGGCATTGCTACACCGGAGCGCTCGAAGTCGCGCTGGCCGGCGATCTGATTTTCGCGGCCGAGTCCGCCAAATTTGCCGATACGCATGCGCGATGGGCGCTGACGCCGGCGTGGGGGATGAGCCAGCGGCTGCCGCGCCGCGTCGGCGGCGCGAAGGCGCGCGAGATGATGTTCACGTGCAGGACTTACCCGGGCGCAGAGGCGCTTGCGATGGGTCTTGCGAATTTCTGCGTCGCCGACGACGGGTTCGATCGCGAGCTCGCGGCGCTGGCAAAAATGATCCTCGCCAACTCATGGCACAGTAATCGAGCGAACAAGCGCCTGCTGATCGAGACCGACGCGCTACCGCTCGAAGCGGGGCTCGCGCACGAAGTCTATCGCAGCGCCGGGGTCGGGCCTGACATGCGCGAACGAATAGCAGCCTTCACCGCAAAATCGCGCAAGTCCTGATCGCAGGCGCTTCTGATCCCTCGCGTCGGCGGTTCCACGGGGCCGTCATTTCGAGCCTCGGGCGAGAAATCCCGAGGCGCCCATGCTCGGCGCTGACGGCACGCGCAGCAGCCCTCCTCTCGGTATTTCTCCCTGCGGCCGAAATGACGGAGGCAGGTCTCAGGGGATCCGCTGGAGAATCGCTTCGCGTAAATCCTTCGCCTGCCGGTGCCGGCGTTTGCGGGTCGAGCGCGCGGCAAGCACGGCCGCAATCAGCAATTCACTGGCGTGGCATCGCCGCGGATGTTTTACTGATCAGGCAGTGAAGATTGCGATTGTAGCGGCTGAAATTTCTCCGTGGGCGAAAGTCGGTGGACTTGCCGACGTTATCGGCGCTCTGCCGGCCGCGTTCAAAGATGCGGGCGCGGAACCTGCCGTTATCGTCCCCGGTTACGCATCGATTCTGTCGAAGCTCCCCGCGACGCCGGCGGGCGCCGCGATGTCTGTGAATCTCGGCGCCGAGGCGCACCCGTTCCGCGTACTCAGAGCGCAGGATCCGCGGGGTGTGCCGATCTATCTGATCGACCATTCTGGGTTCTTCGGGCGTGACGGGGTTTACGGAGACACGCGCGGCGACTTTCCCGACAACCTCAGTCGCTTCGCTTTTTTCGGCAAGGCCGCCGCGATGGTGGCCGCCGAAATTATCAAGCCCGACGTGCTGCATGCGCATGACTGGCACTCCGCGGCCGCGGCGATCGTCGCGCGCGCCGACGCGGCGCTCCGCGCGCGTTTTGCACAAAGCACAATTGTCTTCACGATTCACAATCTCGCTTTCCAGGGCATCTATGACGCCGCGGATTTTCCGATCCTCGGAATCGATCGGTCGTACTTCGGAATCGACGGGCTCGAATTTTTTGGCCGTATGAACCTGATGAAAGGCGCGATCGTGATGTCCGACGGCGTTTCGACTGTCAGTCCGGCCTATGCGCGCGAAGTCGCCGCCGACTCCGAGCTCGGTTTCGGCCTCGAAGGCGTCCTGCGGCATAAGGGCGCGCGCTTTGTGGGAATCTTGAACGGCGCCGATTATCGCGAATGGAACCCTGCCCACGACGATCTGATCGCGGCGCAATACACACAGGCGAAACCCGACGGCAAACGCGTATGCGCGCGCGATTTGCGCGACTCGCTTAAGCTGCCGGGATGGGACGATCGCGCTCTGGTCGGGATGGTCACGCGGCTGACGGCCCAAAAGGGTTGCGACCTGCTGCGCGACGCGCTCGACGACGTGATGGATCTCGGAGTGCAACTCGTAATGCTCGCAAGCGGCGACTATGCGCTCGAAGAATTTTTCAGCGCCGCGCAAAAGCGCTATCGCGATCAGTTCCGCGTGATTTTGGAATTCGACAACCCGCTGGCGCATCGGATTCAGGCGGGATGCGACGCGTTCCTGATGCCGTCGCGATTCGAGCCGTGCGGACTCACCCAAATGTATGCGCTCAAATACGGCACCGCGCCGATCGTCCGCGCGACCGGAGGCCTGCGCGACACGGTCAGCGAGTTCGATCCGGCTTCCGGCCGCGGCACCGGCTTCGTGTTCGAGAAATACGATAGAGACGAGCTGGTCGCTGCCGCCGCGCGGATGACCGCCACGTTTGCGAAGCCGCCCGCGTGGCGCAAGCTGGTTGCGAATTGCTTCGCGCAGGACTTCTCGTGGTCACAGTCCGCGCGCCACTATCTTGATTGGTTCGGCGCGTTAAGCCGCGTCCGCGCCCAGGCGTAAAATCCCGCGATGCCCTCTCGTGAAACCAAATATCTCGCCTACGCCGACGGCGCCTGCCACGGGAATCCGGGTCGTGGCGGATGGGGCGTCGTGATCATCGCTCCCGACGGCGCGCGCCGTGAGATCAACGGCCACGGCGGACACACCACCAACAATCAGATGGAGCTGACCGCGGCGATCGAGGCGCTTCGAGCGATTCCTCCCGGCGCTCGCGTGATTCTGCGCAGCGACAGCCAGTACGTCATCAACACGATGACCCGCGGATGGAAACGCAACGCGAACCATGAGCTATGGCGCCAGCTCGACGCCGAAGCCGCGCAGCGTAAAGTTGATTTCGAATGGGTCCGCGGCCACGCCGGCGACGAACTCAACGAGCGCGCCGACGCGCTCGCGACCTTGGGAGCCAAAGGCGCCATCGGCGAGACCATGACCTCAGGTTCTGCTGAAGCCGCCGCCGCGCAACTCGGAGCCGGCGAGGCGATTGTCAAATGCGCGGGATGCGGGAGCGAATTTATCGCCGCGAACGCCGGCGAAAAATTTTGCAATCACCTGCGATGCCAGCGGCGCGCGCGCGACGAAAAGATCTAAGAAAGACTTACCAGATACTCGGGACAAGCGCGTCGCTCACGCGCCGGTACTCCTCGAACTCCTCGCCGAACCGCGCGGCCAGAATCGCTTCGTCGGCGCGAATCTGCCGCCGCGCAATTATCGCCCCGACGACCAGCGTAAGGAGCGCGACGATCGGCGCGGCGAATTCCAGCGGCCACGCGAACAGCACCAGCAAGACGCCCGTGTACACCGGATGGCGGATGTAGCGAAAGAATCCGGTTTTCACCAGCACCATCCGTTCGCGTCCGCTTTTGTCCGACGAAAAAAAATGCAACTGAATCCGCGCGCCCAGCGCCAGCCACAGGCCGCCCAACTCGAGCAACAGTCCCAGCGCCCCGACCCATTTCTCCGGCTCGCCGCCATACAGATAAGTTCGCTCGAACGGCGCCGCCGCGAACAATATCAGCACCACGATCTGCGTCATGATGCGTTGTGCGTGCGCGTCGGCGGGTTCCGCCCGGTGGTGCGGATCCTCGCCGACCATCAAATCCGCAAAGCGAAATCCGATGTACGCGATCAAGTAGGCCGAAATGTAGCGATGGTCGCGGAAGTAGTCGGTGATCCCCAAGCCGAGCGCCACCGCGCCGATCACCGCCGTCACGAAGATGATCTGCTCTCCGGTCCGAACCATCGCCTCGCGGTTCAAGCGCGTCAGACCGCCACCGTTGGCCGCAAGATCGGGCGCGAGCGAGGTCGGAGCAGTAAGCTCACCGGTCGAGCGTGAAGGCAAAGCAGGTGGCGTGTCGTCCATGATGCACGCACTTTCGCAGATCGTGAGCACGGTTAAAAGCTTCGCGCCGGAGAGGCGAGGGTGCAGCGAGGAGACTGCGCTCAACTGCGTGCAGTGTTTCGCAAAAGTAGAAAATTAACGCGAAAGTAGAATTTTGATGATTTGCGTATCGCAAAACGAGATTTCATAAAAACTCTTACAAAGCCTTAACTATTCATTGTTTGTCGAACATTATGCACGTGCTGTGAAGCCAAAATCCCTTCTGAAATCGAGAGACTTTCGATGGCATGGCTTCTGCTTTACACACCGAAGTCAAGATTCGGAGGAATCGAAAATGAACGCGACGACGACCAATGAGGCAAGGCTGGCTGGGTATGAAGAAGTGGCGGAAGCCGCGGCGTCGAGCGATGCCGTTCGCTTGGCGCAGTACAGCTGGCTGAACGAAGTACCGGGACTCGTATTCGGGCTGCTCACGATTGTTTACATCGTGGCTTCCCTTATCGCCCTGGCATAACACCGACAATTTAACCGACGGGAGATTAATACCATGAACGCGACGACCACCAACCGGACCCAGTTTGCAGGACTGACCCCCGCGACTGTTACGGCGGCGCCGACTGACTACATTCGCTACGCGCAGAACAGCTTCCTGACGGAGCTTCCGGGCGTAGTGTTTGGACTCATCACGCTGGCCTACATCGTGACGACCCTGCTCGCGCTTGCATAACAAAAGAACGCAACCGACTTGGAGAATACGACCATGAATGCGACGACCACCAACCGGACCCAGTTTGCCGGACTGACCCCCGCAACTGCGACGGCGGCGCCGACTGACTACATCCGTTATGCGCAGAATAGCTTTCTGACCGAACTTCCCGGCATAGCGTTTGGACTGATCACGCTTGCCTACATCGTCTGCTCGTTGCTCGCGCTCGCCTGAGCGATTCCACCAGTCGCTCGCGACGCGCGCGCCGCCTCAGTCCGGGCCGAACGCGGCAGATGAGGGCAGCACGAAATCAGGTGCGGCGCGCGCGGAGAGACTTGACTCCAAAGGTGACTCGGCCGCTGCGCGTCGCACGATAGTCAGCGATACAAGCACCACCGCCGCAGTCAACACGATCGTCACCCAAATCATCGCGCGGATCCGCTTCAGCATCGAGTTCAACTGCTTGATCGTGAACGCGGGCCCGTCGCCGTGCGCGGCGACCTCTTCCTGCCGCCCGATTCTAAAGGCTAGTCCGAACGTGATGTAGGTCTGGATGAAGATCAGCAGGAACGCGAGCCCGAGCTTCAGCGCAAGCGGCTCTCCGATTCGCGCGAAGTAATCGAACTTCATCTCCGCCTTCAGATCGGTCAAGCGCATCGCGCCGGTGATCACCACGATGCCGAGCACGCCGATTGAAAACGGATTATAGAACTTGAAGCCGGTTATCAGGCTCGCGCGGCGATGCGCCTCGTCCGGTGCGGTCTCTGCCGCCGGCATCAGCATGTATAGAACCGCGAACTGGCCGCCAAAGTAGGCGGCCCATGCGAGCACATGAATCCAGACCAGGATTTGCGCGCCGTTGATCGAGGTCATTGCGCACCCGGGTCGCGATCGAGCGCGTTGTTGCGCGCGATCTGCCCGTACCATCGCCCGCTGTCCTTGACGGTTCGCTTGAGCGAATCGAAATCGCAATACACCAGCCCGAAGCGCTGCGCAAAGCCCTCGGCCCACTCGAAATTGTCGGTCAGCGTCCAATGGAAGTAGCCGCGCACGTCGGCGCCCTTCTGAATCGCGCGCCACAGCTCGGCAAGATATCGCCGCGTGAAATCGATTCTGCGTGCATCATGCACCAGTCCGTCGGCCCCCGGCGCGTCGCCGTAAGAGCATCCGTTTTCGGTGATATAGATCGGCAGGCCGGGATAGCCGGCGGCGATCGTCGTGGTCATGTCCGAAAGCGCACGCGGCGAAATCTCCCATCCGAAATAAGTCAGGTCCCTGGTCTCGGGACGAACCTGCCGGACGTTCAGCGTCGCGGAATTGTTGTCATGCGCGACGATGCTGCGGAAGTAGAGATTGATTCCGATAAAATCGAGCGGCGCCTTGACCGTCGCCATGTCGCCCGGGCGCATATCGACTCGATCCTCGAGCGCGCCCGTGTCATCGGCCTCGTCATAAATCTTCGGGTACTCGCCCTTCATCACGGGGTCGAGGAACCACAGGTTGTTGAAGCGATGCCATCGTTCGGCCGCGCTTTTGTCCTCGGGCGAATTGGTGTTCGGCTCAACCGGCGACATGCTGAACGCGGTCCCGACCGCCGCCGGCTTATGCCGCGACTCGCGCAGCGCCCGCACTCCGAGCCCTTGAGCGAGGTTCACGATGTGCGTCGCCTTGATCGCCTGCGCGCCAGCGCGCCGCCCGGGCGCATGGTTGCCGAGCAGGTATCCTAAGATGGTAAAAATCCACGGCTCGTTGAAAACCATCCAATGCTTCACCCGATCGCCGAGCGCGTCGGCGCATGCGGCGGCATAGTCGCGGAAGTAGCCGGCGAGGTCGCGATTGGTCCATCCGCCAACGTCCTCGAGCGCCTGCGGCAGATCCCAATGATAGAGCGTGACCCACGGCTGGATTTTGTGCGCGAGCAATTCGTCGGCGACGCGTTTGTAGAAATCGATTCCCTTCTGGTTAACGCGTCCTTTGCCTTCGGGCATTATCCGTGGCCACGACAGCGATACGCGCGACGCGTTCAGGCCGAGCTCGGACGCAATGCCGATGTCGCCGTGGTAGCGATGATAAAAATCGCACGCGACGTCGCCGGTCCATGAGTTCTTGATTCTGCCCGGCGTGTGCGAAAAGCGGTCCCAGATCGATTCGCCCTTGCCGTCCTGGTCCCACGCGCCTTCGATCTGATACGAGGCACTGGCCGTGCCCCACAGAAATCCCTCAGGAAATTTCATCGACGCCATAGGCGGCTTGTTAGCACACCCTCGCCGCGCCGCGCGAGGCGCGCGCTGTTACGCCTAATCGGAAAGCGCGAAGCATTTGAGAAGTAAAGTCCGCGGATTGAGAGATGTTTTCCTTCGTTTGCTGAAATCTTCAATATGAAGGAAAACCTCGCGCCCGGCCGGAGGTGCTTGTCCGCGCGAGCGAATGCGCGGTACGAGAGAAGCGCGCGGGAGGTTCGTCTGATGCCTGAATTCAAAACTGTGCTGTATGAAAACGTCGCCGGCCATGTTGTGCGGATCACGCAGAATCGGCCCGAGGTTCGCAACGCGCAGAATCTTCAGTTGACCAGTGTACGGAATGCCGGTGTATCTTGATCCGAATAGCGCGCAGGCCAAAGCGGTGGGGCGCAAAAGCTGAGCGAGTGGTCTTGCGATGAAAGTCGATCGTGCGGAAATTCCGCGGCGCGTCGCTGAGGTCGCGCCAGCGCTCGAGCGCAACGCGCGCGCGTGCGACGAGGCGCGGATGCTCGTGCCCGAGAGCATGCGCATCATGCGCGACGCCGGACTCTTCCGCATCACGGTTCCCGAGCGCGACGGCGGCTACGAGCTGCCGCTGCGCACGCTCGCCGACGCGGTCACCGCGCTCTCGATTGCGTGCCCGTCGAGCGGATGGGTGCTGATGGTGATGGGCGCGCATCATTGGTGCATGGGTTCGTTTTCCGAAGCCGCGCAAGCTGAAGTCTTCGCGCACGGGGGCGACGGCCTGATTGCCGGCACGCTCTCATGGCAGGGAACCGCGGCGAGCGTCGGTGGCGGCTACCGCGTTGACGGGCGATGGCAATTCGGCAGCGGTATCGATCATGCCAAATGGGTGATGCTCGGATGCGCCGATCCCGAGACCCGCGAGCCCAAGATTCACGTGGTGATTCCGCGCGCCGAGATCGAAGTCGATGACACCTGGCGCGTGCTCGGGTTGCGCGGCTCGGGCAGCAAAGATTTGGTTGCGAAGGGAATCTTCGTGCCTGCCTGTCGAGCGATCAACACGCGCGTGCTGTTCGGAGGAACCAGTCCGCACGCGCGCAATCATCCGACGAATCTGTACAAGCTTTCCGCCGAAGCGATGCTCTCGAACTCGGTCGCGACAGCGGTGCTGGGCTCGGCGAAATTCGCGCTCGAGAAATTTATCGAGCGCACCCGCGAGCGCCGCACAATCCTGACCGGCGCGCGCAAGGCCGAGCACGCTCCGACTCAAATACGCCTTGCCGAGGCGGCGGCGGAAATCCACAGCGCCGAGCTGTTGCTGGCCGACACCCAGACCCTGTTCGAGCGGTTTATGGAAAGTGGTGAATCGATGGATTTCGCGGCGCGCGCAAAAGCGAAGTGGAACGCGGCGTATTCCGCCGAGCTCTGCCGCCGCGCAGTCGCTCGGCTCTACTCAGGGTCGGGAGCGCATTCGGTGTACGAATCGAGCCCGCTCCAAACCGCGTTCCGCAATATCAATGTGGGCGCGCAGCACGCAAGTATCGATTTCGATTCCTCCGCCGAGATGTACGCGCGCGTGCACCTCGGCGTGACGAAATAGTTATTCGGAATCCGGGCCGCCGTGGCCGCCGCTCAGGATTGACGCAAAGGGCGCGTATCGCGAACTAATCCGCCGCGCGATAGGAGTGCGCGCGGCTCATCTGGTAAAGTCGGAATCGCTTGATACTTATTTGAGCGCCACACCATGCCGACTGACGGACAACTTGATTTGACGCTGCCATCTGCCGCGCCCGTATCCGCGCCGCGCAAGGCTCTTGGAGTCACCGAACTGGTGCGGCTCATCAGCGGCACGCTCGAAGCGAACCTCGACGAATTCTGGGTGACCGGCGAGGTCTCGAACGCGCGGATCCCCGCGTCGGGGCATTTGTACTTCACGCTCAAGGATGATCGCAGCTCGATTAGCGTCGTGATGTTCAAAAGCGCGTACTCGAGGCTGAAATTTCGCCTCGCCGACGGGATGGCGATCCTCGTACGCGGGCGCGCAAACCTGTTCGAAGCGCGCGGCCAGTTGCAGATCGTCGCCGCCACGGTCGAGCCGCGCGGCGCGGGCGCTCTGCAACTCGCCTTCGAGCAGCTCAAACAGCGGCTCGAAGCCGAGGGTCTGTTCGACCCGGCGCGCAAACGGCCGCTTCCTTTTCTGCCGCGGGTGATTGGAATTGTCACGGCGCGCTCGGGCGCGGGTCTGCGCGATATTTTGCGCGTGCTGAGCGATCGCTATCCGGATCGCCATCTGATTTTCCGCCCCGCGATCGTCCAGGGCGAATTCGCCGCGAGCGATATCGCGGCGGCGATCGAGGATCTGATTGTGGACGGCCGCGCCGAGGTGCTGATCGTCGGGCGCGGCGGCGGCTCGCTCGAGGATCTGTGGGCATTCAACGAAGAGATTGTCGCGCGCGCGATCTTCCGCTCGATGATTCCGATCATCTCGGCCGTCGGCCACGAAATCGACTACACAATTGCCGATTTCGTTGCCGATTTACGCGCGCCTACTCCGACCGCCGCCGCGCAGATGGTGATATCGGCCAAGGCTGAAGTCGCAGAGCGCGTCGCCGCGTGCGCCGAGTCGCTTTCGGTCGCGATGGAAAGGACGCTCGACAGCCTGCGCGAGGCGCTCGACGATCTGGCGGCCCGCTTGCGCCATCCGGGCTCGCTCTTACGCGATGCGCGCGAAGACCTTGCGCGGACAATCCTTTCGCTTGCGCGTGCGATCCGCGCGCGGGCGCACGAAGACGAAATCGGCGCGAACGCGCTTGCCGGAAGCCTCGCGGCTGCTGGCGCCAAAACGCTCGCCGCGGGCCGCTACCGGGTGGCCGAGCTGGCAGCCCGGATGGACTCGATGTCGCCGCTCAAAGTGCTCGAGCGCGGCTACGCGGTAGTCACCGATACCCGCACTGCGAAAGCGGTCCTGGACGCCGCTGCCGTCGCGCTCGGCGGCGAACTCGATATCAGACTGATGAAAGGCAGACTTACCGCGCGCGTCACGGCGCGAAGAGATTGAGCAGGCGGTTGCCGGAAGAATAAAGCGGAGACCCTCGATGGTTGCGAAACCGAAAAAATTTGAAGACGAACTCAAGGAACTCGAAACGATCGTCAACCAGATCGATTCGGGCGAGTTCTCGCTCGATGAATCGATCGGCGCATTCGAGCGTGGCGTCGCGCTGGTCAAGTCGCTCAGCCAGAAACTCGACGAGGTCGAGCGCAAGGTCGAAGTGCTGACCCGCGACGCCGGAGGCAAGCTCACGACCGGGCTTCTGGAGGATGTCGATTCCGAACCCGCACCCTCGCCAGCGCCGCGCCGCAAAGCCGTGGACGACGACGACATTCCGTTCTGAACCACCGCACAGTGGCTCGGGTTCTCAATTGGGTCCGCTTCATGGCTTCGGTCTGTCACTCCCGCGCCCGGCCGCCGCGCGTGGAATCCCGTCTTTCGCCCCGCGCGCCTCGCGCGTTGCGCCGCCACGGTCTGCGCCGGTGACGCGCGAGCGGCTCGACTCCGCGATGGCGCGGCGCGGACTCGCGCCCAGCCGCGAGGCTGCTCAGCGCCTGATCATGGCGGGCCGCGTGCGCGTCAATTCGCAACCCGCGGCCAAGCCCGATCTGCGGGTCACCGCCGACGCCGAAATTCTCGTGATGCCGGGTGCGCCCGAGTACGCGAGCCGCGGAGCGTACAAGCTTGTCGCCGCGCTCGATCATTTTGCGGTGCAGGTCGAAGGCCGCCGCGCGCTCGATGTCGGCGCCTCCACCGGAGGCTTTACCGACGTGCTGCTGAAGCGCGGCGCCACGCATGTGATCGCGCTCGACGTCGGCTATGGCCAGATTCTCGAACGCCTGCGCGTCGATCCGCGGGTGAGCGTGCTCGACCGCGCCAATATTCGGCACGTCAGTCCCGCCGACCTGCCGTACGCGCCCGATCTCGTCACGATTGACACCAGCTTCATCTCGCTGAAACTGGTGCTGCCCGCGGCCCTTGCTCTTGCCGCCGCAAAGGTCGAAGTTATCGCGCTGATCAAGCCGCAGTTCGAAGTCGGCAAGGGAAAAGTAGGGAAGGGCGGAATCGTTCGCGACGCGACGGTACGGACCGCGGCGGTCGAGGCGATTATGACGTTCGCCCGTGCGATGGGACTGGCGGTTGATGGCCCGCTCGAGTCGCCAATCGAAGGCGCCAAGGGCAACCGCGAATATCTTGCGGTGATGCGGCGATAAAGCGCCGGATCGGTCGGAAAATTCCGCAGCGCGCTGAACTCGTGCTGCGCCAAGAGGCTCGATGGCTGCGCGCTACGTAATCGGACTCGATATGGGCGGAACCAATATCCGCTGCGCCGCAGTCTCGCCCGAGGGCCGCGTGATAGTTCTGCGCCGCGCGCCGTCAGATGCGGGATCAAACGCGCTGGCCGTCACGGCCAATATCGCGGCGCAGGTGCGCAAGCTCGAAGATGCCGCGCGCTCTCGAGGGATGGGTGCGCCGCGCGCGATTGGAGTCGCCGTTCCCGGTCCGCTCGACGTTTACAGCGGCGTCGTGATGGCGGCGCCGCACGTCAAGGCGTGGCGGAGCTTTCCGCTGCGCGCGCGCCTTGAAGCCGAACTTGGGACGCAGGTGGTGGTCGAGAACGACGCCAACGCGTGGGCGCTCGGTGAGTTCTGGCGCGGCGCCGCACGCGGTCATCGCGACGTCGTGCTGCTTACGCTCGGCACCGGGATCGGCGGCGGGCTGATCGTCGGCGGGAAGATCGTTCACGGACGCAGCGGGATGGCTGGAGAGCTTGGCCATATCATCGTCGAGCCCGGCGGGATGCCGTGCGACTGCGGGTCGCGCGGATGCGTCGAGGCGTACGCGTCCTCCTCCGGGATGCGTGCGCTGGTTGCGCGGCGGCTGGGGGTGCGCAAACGAATTCCGCCGCGGTATCATGACGCCCGAGGCAATTTCAGCGTGCGCGCGATGACGCTTGCAGCGCGCGCGAATGATTCGCTCGCGCTCGAGACCTTTGCAATCGCGGGGCGCTATCTCGGAATCGCGATCGCGTCGCTGCTCAACATCTTCAATCCCGACCTGGTTGTGATCGGCGGCGGAGTTGCCGGTGCGTTACCCTATATGCGCAAGACCATGATCGCCGAAGTTCGCGCCCGCGCTTTCACCGCAATCGCCTCGCAGGCACGAATCGTCCGCGCAGCCCTCGGCCCCATCGGGGGCGTGGTAGGCGCCGCTTACGCCGCCATGAATCCCGCAAAGAGCAGCAGTAGGGCGGCGGTCTAGCCCGTCGGCGACGGGCGGGCCGGCCTTCCAACGGACATTCCTGAGCATTCGTGCGGGTAAACGGGGAATGAACCGGCGCTAAATTAACCCATTTGCTTAAGCAGGGTATTCTAATAGCCTGATTGGTAGGTCAGGTGGCGCATGATGTCCGCGCTGGATATAGTCGCAAAACTTTCTCGAATCTGCCTCGCCGCAGCATTTACGATGGTCATGGCCGGGCCGGCGTTCGCCCAGACAGGCAGTTTCTCCGAGCAGGATGTTCCCGCATCCGGCGTGGCCTCGTCTGCCGCGGCTGCGGTCGAAACCGCGCCGAAACCTCCTCCGCACGCACGTTCAATTGTTCCGTACACTATTCGCCCGGGAGACACGCTCGGAAGCGTCGCGGCGATGTTCGGGCTCACGCCAGAGCAACTCGCGCATACTAATCGAATCAGCCCGGACGAAGAGCTGATCGCCGGCGAAGAGCTGAAGGTACCCAATCCTTACGAGGCCCAGGCGAAGTCGATGCAGTCGCAGATCAATTCGCTTAGCGCCGAGGCGCAGACCGCTGAGCAAAAGGTCGAAGCCATCCAGCGCGACTCGAACGCGATGCAGCAGAAGGACCAGGAGCTTACCGAGGACAACCAAGCTCTCAACTCGGCGCTGCGGGTTTTGCCGTGGTGGCGGGCCACGGCGGTTTCGACCATCGTCGCGGCGGCGCTGATGTTTGGCGTGATGATCGTCACGCTATTCGAGTGGTGGCGGATGCGCCGGCGCTACGTGATTTTGACGAATTTGTCGGAAGATCTGAGCCGGCTCGATTATAAATACAAGTCGATGCTGGCGAAGGCGGAGTTGCGGCTCCAGCAGCTTTACGGACGCAGACGCGGAGGTCTGACCGAGGGACAGCCGCGGCCGAAAATGCCCGAAGAAGTCGAAATCGAACGCCTGGCCGAAGACCTGAAAGGGGTCCTCGAGCATCATCTGGTCAAGCTCGGCGCGCGTCCGCGAGCGGCCGGCAAACGCGCCAGATGGCGCGAGATGATGGGCGAGGTCGACCAGCAGGTTGAAGCTCCTTCAGTCCGCCGCTAGCCCTAACGAACCCGGCGCCAAATGAAATACCCTCTTGGCGATACCGTCTTATTTCGCAATAATCATCCAGTTACGGTTTCCGAGCCCGAGTCACGTCTTTTTATTATGAGGCGCCTCTGCGGATGCTCTAACGAACTCATAACCCGGAGGAATTTCATGAAACGATTTCTGATTGCTGGTCTGGGAATGATGCTTTGCGCTGGCGTGGCGTCGGTGGCGATGGCTGCGGATGCCGGAACCTCGAAGTCTGTAACCGGCACGCTCGAGGACAGCTTCTGCTATGGCACGATGGGCGCGCATGGCGCGAGCCATCAGAAGTGCGCGATCGGATGCGCCAAGGCGGGAATCCCGGTCTCACTGGTCGAAACCCATTCGCAGAAGATCTACGTCTTGCTGCCGGCCAAGAACGCGCAGGCGCTTCCTGATGACGTCATCAGCAAGATGGAAGACACCGTGACCGTGTCCGGCAAGGAGTACAGCAAGGGCGGCGTCAACTTCCTGACCGTCGATTCAGTGAAGTAAGCACTTGCTCGAACGGCTTTTTCCCGGAGCGTCGCACCTAGGGAATATCCATCCGATCGTAATTCATTTTCCGATCGCGTTTCTCCTTGGTGCGACGCTCTTGTATTTTCTCGCCGCCGGCTTCGGCCACGAATCACTCAAATGGGCGGCGCTGTGGGTGCTCATCCTCGGAACCTTGGGCGGCGGGGTCGCGATTCTGACCGGGCTTCAGGCCAGCAACGGCGTGATGGTCGCCGACTCGGTCCGCACCGCGCTGCTTGACCATCACCGCAACCTGATGATCTCGGCCGGGGTTATCGCGACGCTGATCACGATCTGGGCGCTCGTCGCGCGTCCGATGCCGTCGCGATTTCGATGGGCTTTCCTTGCGGCGCTCGTCGTTCTGTGCGCGGTTATCGCGCGCGGAGCCGACTACGGTGGCCGGATGGTCTACGACTACAACGCAGGCGGCAACGCCTGCGGCCAGCCGATCGAGTTCACCAAGTAACGGGTTGCGCGGTCGCGCTCCAGCGCGCTTTCCGGCAATTCTCTTCCGCGCTATAACGCAAATATCGGCCAGCGCCGCGATCCGTTTCGCGGCACGCATCCAATTCGATTTATCGCGGAGGATCCTTCGATGGCATTCACAGCGATCTTGCTCGAGATCAAAGACGGTGTCGCGACAATCACGCTCAATCGTCCCGAAAAACTCAACGCCTTCAACGCCGCGATGGGCGCGGAGCTGTACCAGGCATTCGCCGATCTCGACGCCGACGACGGCGTGCGCGTGATCGTCGTCACGGGCGCGGGCCGCGCGTTTTCGGCGGGCGCCGATCTCTCGGGCGGCGGCGGCGACACGTTCAACATCGACAAGCGTACGCAACGCGGCGAGCAGCCGCGCCGTCCGGCGGTGCGGCCGTGGAACATGAAGAAGCCAATCATCGCCGCGATCAACGGACCCGCCGTCGGGATGGGAATCACGCTGCCGATGCAGTGGGATATTCGCGTCGCGGCCGAAAGCGCGCGAATCGGATTCGTATTCGTCCGCCGCGGAATTATTCCCGAGGCGCTGAGCCTCTGGACCGTCGCGCGGCAGATCGGACTGGCCAAAGCCAACGAGTTACTGCTGACCGGCAAGATTATCAACGCGCGAGAAGCGCTCGAGTTCGGGATCGTCAGCCACGTATGGCCCGACGCGGAGTTCATGGGCAAGGTCCGCGAGATGGCGTTGGATATCGCCGAGAACACCGCTCCCGTTTCGGTCGCGATGACCAAGCGGCTAACGTGGGGATTGCTCGCCGAGGACAGTATCGAAAAGGCGCAGGCGGCCGATTCGAACGCGTTCTGGTGGGTCGGCAAACAACCCGACTCGCACGAAGGCGTCACCGCCTTTCTGCAAAAGCGCAAACCCGACTGGAAGATGAAACCCTCAAAAGACTTCCCGGACTTTCTCCCGCCGATAAAGTAATCGCCCGCGCCATCGCGCGGCGCAAGACTGGCGCAGCCGTGAAGTCCGGGCAAGGACGGGGCGCCTTGGCGTCCGTCAGCGATCACCCCAGGTTGTTACAAGAGCGGTCGCCCCATACGAAACGGAAACGCAACCCCGCGGGCTCTATTAAGGAGGCCTCTCCTCCGTTGGGCAGTACCACTCCCTAACCGCTCTTGCGAGTCCCGACGGTCCGAAGTGGGCGTCGACTTGTGCTGGGACCGGGACAGCGCTACGAGTGGACCATCATTTCATGCTCGCGACCTTGGCGAGAATCCTCGACCTGGACCAACGATTCTGGACCGTGCCGAGCCCCGTTGGCTGGCATCGCCATCGCTTGGAGAGGTTTTTGAATCCACTCGGAATATGATTTCTACGGAGGTAATGGTTTTATGAGTGACATCGACGGCCTTCGCTATACAAAGATGCCGCTTAACAACGGCTCCGATGAGATTCCGGCGCTCGGCTTTGGCACGCTGATTCCTGACCCGCTCGCGACAAAAGAGGCAACCAGGGCCGCGCTGGAGGTGGGCTTTCGTCAATTCGATTGTGCCGAACGCTACCGAAATGAAGAACACGTGGGCGAAGCAATGCGGCAGGTGTTCAAGGAGGGCAAAGTCAGACGGGAGGACGTTTTTGTCGGTACGAAGCTCTGGAACAACAATCATCGTCCCGAACGCGTCAGACCTGCCTTGGAAGCAAGCCTGAGAAGACTGCAACTGGACTATGCCGATCTTTATTGCATCCATACCCCATTCGCTTTCAAAGCCGGGGACGAGCAAGACCCGAGGGACGAAAACGGCAAAGTTATTTATGATCGAGGGACGACCCTGACCGATACGTGGAGGGCTATGGAGAGCCTCGCGGACGAAGGCCGATGCAAGGTTATCGGATTATCGAACGTCAGTCTGGGACAACTGAAAGAGGTGTTCGAAATCGCACGGGTAAAGCCGGCTGTTCTTCAAGTCGAATCCCATCCATATCTGCCTCAATGGGAGCTGCTCGACTATTGCAATAGGAATGGCATCGTGATGCAGGCCTTCGCGTCGCTGGGTCACGGCATCGAACCGAAGTTAATCGACGATCCTGTCATCACCGCCATTGCCAAGCGCGTCCGCAAAACCCACGCCCAAGTTCTGCTGGCCTGGGCTGTACAACGCATGACGGCTCCTCTAACCACCTCCATAAACACCCGTTACATCCAGGAAAATTTTGAAATCTCAACTCTTCCCGACGAGGCCATGAAGGAAATTAGTGAAGGGATTAATACGCGAGTCAGGCTCAATCCGGTTGTGGAGACGGGCATTCCGGGGTTCATTCCGCGAAGGTGAACGTAAAAGCCGGGATTTCCTGGACGCCCGAACCCAAAGAGACGGACTGGTCGAATATCATCGATGCCAATACCCGCAGCGCTTTTCTCTTTTCAATCCATGCGGCGCCGATTATGAAACTGGGCGAAAGCGGGGGCCATATCGTGAACTTCGCTGACTGGCTGCCCGCGGTCGCTCACGCTACAAGGAATTTGTCCCCTACTATGCTTCCAAGACCGCCGTCGTCGCATTGACCGAAAGCTTGGCGTTGGAACTGGCTCCGGAAGTTCTGGTTAATGCAGTGGCGCCGGGGCCGATCCTGATGCCTCCGGGCCTGAGCCCCAGGGAGAACGATGAAGTGATCGATGCCACGCCGCTTCGAAGATGCGGCGGTGCGGCGGAGATCGCGAAGACGGTGCTGTTTTTGGTCGAAAGCGATTTCGTCACTTGGCGAATGCATCCGCGTCGACGGCGGTCGCCATTTGTATTGATGGAGTCCATGACCGCCAAAGTCCGTCGCGCTAAAAATCGCAACACTGTCTGGCAGAAATCCTTGTGCCGAGGGCAGGACTTGAACCCGCATGTCCGGAAGGACGGAGGATTTTAAGTCGTCTAATATGTGCTGTAACAACCTGTAATAATTGAGTTTTCTAGATTAATGGCGGCGACTGCGTATGTTTTTGTGTAAGTCTCAAGGACGTCGGATTGGGCCTGAAGGGCTATGAGGCGGGTGTGCAGGCTTGCCTACCTGCCTAGCTCGTCAAGCAGCGCCTTTGCGTCCTTCAGATCGGCGGTGTCGAAGCCCTCGGTAAACCAGTTGTAGATTTCGCCTAGCAGCTCGCGCCCCTCATCGCGGCGATTGGTATCGTGCAGGAGCCGCGCGAGGCTGGTCGCCGCGCGCAGCTCCCAGGCTTTCGCACTCATCTTTCGCGCGATTACGATCGCTTCGCGAAAGTCGGTCTCCGCCCTCGAGCAGTCTCCCCGTTTGAGCCGCAGTTCTCCGCGAACTCTGTATGTTTCAGGCCGAAAGTAACGCTCTTCGGCATTTGCCCTGAGAGCATCGCCGATACTCCTGAGCGCATCGGCTATAGCGCCGTCGAGCGCCTGCGCCTCTGCGAGCCACGTAAGAGTGTGTGTCATCGTGATGCGACGGCCATTCTCGTTCATTCCGAGCACCGCTTGTCGAAGCAGGTCAACACCTTCCTGCGTGCGGCCTAGTTCCGCGCGTGCCATCGCCAAGGGAATCCGATGCCATGTAGCAAGTTCAGAAAACCCTCGTTCTTCCGAATATGCCAGCGCTTCCGCGGCGACAGACTCGGCCTCACCGAATTCTTTCAAGAACACGTGCAGAATCGCGGCCATCTGGCTCAACACCGCGATGTCGTAAGGATCGTGCTGGGTTCTCTCTCGCGCCAGCCGCATACGTTCGTGCGCGAGATCGGGACGCCCGATGATCCATCCGTTCCAGCTTGCCTGTCCAAAAGCTGCCGCGGTTCCATAGTGAATCTTCGCGAAGTCGGGCGTTTCGAAAAAGGTGCGGCCACGCTCGAAGTGATGTTCGGCAGCGACGAAATCGCCCCGATAGAAGCGATTTTCGATCTGCATTGTATGTCCCATTGCCAGGCTGGCGGGACTGCCTTCGCGCTCTGCGACGGCGAGCAGGTTGTCGACCAACGCAGCGGCGGCGGCCAGGTTACCTCTCACCTCGGCACAGCCCGCCTCCACCCACAATTGCTGCACCTGTTCAGTAAGGTTGCCCGTTTTTCCCGCCAACGCGTGTGCGCGTGAAGACATATCGAGTATTTCCAGTGCGCCATAGCCCCTGTTGACCGCCATCGCCTGAGCATACGCGCTGCGGACCCGCAGTTCGCGCTCATCCCGATCGGGTGACTCCGGCATCGCCATGACCTCGTCCAACGCGGCGGCAAAATGCGATTCCGCTTCCGCATACATCGCGCGGCCTATCGCCTGTTCTCCCGCACGACGGAGGAAGTCGATTGCCCCCGCGCGGTCGCCGCCGCGACCGTAGTGATGCGCCAGCTCGGCGAGGTGATCGTCGATTGCGAGCGGATAGATACTCTCTATCGCCTGTGCGACCTTGAGATGGAGCGCCTGACGGCGCCCGACTGACATCCCGGCGATCACCGCCTGACGGGTGAGCTCGTGTGAGAACTCGAAGCGCAGCTCGGGGCTCTCCTCGGCGGCCGAAATCAATCCGGATTTCTCGGCTTCTTCGACGCACTGCAGGATCGCATCTGGATCGGTTTCGCTCGCACCGCGCAGTATTTCAAAACTGAACATACGCCCAATCACCGCCGCCGTTGCCAGCATCTTCTGAGTCTTGCTGCTGAGCCGCTCCAATCGCCGTGTGACAATCAGCTGCACGCTCCGCGGTGCTTCCTGTTCGGCGATCTCGAGCCGCTGGCGAAACTTGCCGGCAGAGTCGTACAGCCGACCCTCCTCTTCGAGGTGGCGGAACAATTCTTCGATCAGGAAGGGATTTCCCTTCGATTCCGCGATTATGGTTTCGGTTACTTCTGCCGGAGGCTTCTGACCGCTGAGGTTATGGAGCATCCTCGCCACGTCCTTGGACGGCAGACTTTTCAACCTCACATGCGCGACCATTCGTCTCCGCAGGAAGTTCTCAAGGTATCTCGCAAGACCTCCGGCTACATCGAGATCGGAGTCCCGGTAGGTGCCAACCACCAACATCGGCGTATCGACTAGCCGCTGAATCAGATGGTCGAGCAGTGACAGCGTCGATTCGTCCGCCCAGTGAAGATCTTCGACGAGCATCTGCGCTGACCGCTCGAATGTTTGGTGCCTTACGAAGTCGCAGAAGCAATTGAACAGATAGCGGCGCGATTCCGCGGCGCCCAGATCTCTACGAGGTAAATACTCCGGCACCAGAGTTTGGAGCTTGGGGAGCAGACGCGTCAGTTCCCCTCCTTGCTCTCCAAACATCGTCCGCAATTCGTAACCGCCGGAGGCATGATCCACGATGCTCTCAAGCATCTCCACGAAAGGTAAAAACGGAACCCTCTGTTCGTCGTCGGAGCAACGTCCGATCAGTACCGCCATTCCCTTCGCTCGAGCCAATGCGGCTACTTCATCGGCAAGCCGGGTCTTGCCGATTCCGGGTTCTCCGGAAATGAGAATCAGGCGGCCGCCTCCCGATGCTGCATCTTCAAGCGCCGTCCGCAACCCAGCCATCTCGCGCTCGCGCCCTGCCAGCAACGTCCTCGGCGGCCTCGGGCGAGACGTCCCTTGACCGGTACTACTCGTCTCGCGCACCGCTGGGACGAAACGGTAACCCTTCGCAAGCACTGTCTCGATGAAGCGCGGGGAATCGGCGTCGTCATGCAGCGCCAGTCTTATCTTTCGGACCGCTGTGTTGATAGCGCTGTCAATATCCAGGAACACATCCTTGCCCCAGACCCGTTCGAGAATTTCCTGGCGGGTTACTAAACTTCCGCGCCGCTCGGCAAGAAGAAACAGCAGGTCTAGCGGGATGCGCTCGAGTATAACGGGTCGGCCCTTGCGGCGGAGCCGGTATGCGCTCCGGTCAAGCTCGAATTCTCCAAATCTGCAAACGACCTCGGCCATTTTGGGGTTCTCGCGGCGGCCTGATTTTAAGCTTTTGGGGACGCCAACGATAGCTTGGATTCCTTCAGCGGATATTCAGACAACCTCCATGCGCTCTCCATTGTCGGCCCGCTCGAAACCTTCGAAGATTCGCACGAAGAAAAGGAGGAATCGAGATGAAGAAATTATGGCAGCTTCAGTCGATCGACGTGATGAACGCGGCAGAACCAGAATCGAACAGAAGGAGCGGAAGGAAAATGAAAATGAAAATAAAGTTCTCTAACCTCAAACGAGTATGGGCGGCTATCATTTTCGCGATTGTGGCGGCAGCGCTGTTGGCAGCGAGGGCAAATGCTGGATCAAGCATGCGTGTCCACATATCCGTCGCCGATAACGCGATATTAGCGCTGGAAGACACCTGCGATCCGAGCACCGGCTTGCCGTATCCCGGCGACGCAGCCTGTATCGGAATCGAAACTCTAACCAGCACCGCGTCGGGAGTGGCCTGCACCCCGAAAACTCCGCCGAAATGAGGTAGAGTCCGTCGCCTGAAAAGGAGACGGAGGATGAAAGGAAGCCGCTTCAGCGAAGAACAGATCATCGGGGTGCTGCGAGAGCACGAGGCA
>JBOHWH010000075.1:0-3852 GCA_050736695.1 Binataceae bacterium (SeqCode)
GCCAAGGTCCTGATCGTCGCGACCTGGTCAGCGCTGGCTTACAACCTGATGCGCGCGCTCAAAATGGGATGGCTATGACCAGACCCGCCAGATTACTTTAACCGCGGACTTCTCCCCGGACTTTTCAAAACCCAACCAGTTCCTAACCACTCCTCGCGCTTCGATCCATCGAGGCTGACCACCACCCAAACCCATTTCACTCACAGTCTCTCAGGATGACGGAACGCGCGCCAGAGTCGAAAAAATCACAGCCTCTCAGGATGACGGAAAGGGCCGCAGGGCTCAGAAAAGCCACAGACTCTTAGCGAGGCCGCTGCGGCCGCAGTCGAAGGATCCCGGAAGGCCATGCAGATCCTACGATTGCATAGTCCGCGTGTGGGGACGACCAGCATCCTCTCGGCGTTTCCGATTGCTTCGCGGTGCGAGCAGTGCGGTGACACGCAGGCAACGAGAAGGCTTGAGGAGCAGTCGCGATTGTGTGCACGAGCGCCCGGGATCCTTCGACTCCGGCCGCAACGGCCGCCGCTCAGGATGACGGAAAGGGCGGCAGACCAAAAAAATCACAAACTCTAAGAGCGGAGGGGGCGGCCTCTCCCACGCTTGAGATCTGTCCTGAGAGTTTGTGAATTCTTTCGGACCGCTGCGGCATGCGCGCAGGAACGGTGCTCGCCGTATTGTTGCTTTTTTTTCTCCTGAACAAACTGGCCTTATGCTCTTTTCCAATTTGTGCATAATGGAGATGTCCGCGCGCCGAGGTAGTCCGGCTCGTGTGTCGTTGGCCGATCGTTTAGACCTGAAACCGCCCTAAAAATTGAGGGACGCGAAAATCGCATCGAAGCCAATGATCTCTCTAAATCATTAACAATTGAGCGGACAATTTTTAACGGAGCCAACGTAAATCTACCAAACGAACCCACCGAAAATCCGGATCGCGCATCCGACGAGGGTCGCGGCGCGTTTCGCGCGCATCGGCGCGATCTCGCTTGCGCGATTCGCTTGCCGCGATTGCGCGGCGCGTCCTAAAGTCGGCGGCGGAGTGTGCTCACGATGAAAGTTTCGCTGTTTTATCTGCCGTCGATCGGAAACAAAGCGGATATCGAAAAAGGACGCGTCGGCTTAAACGGCGCGCTCTATGACCAGATGCTGCGCGAGCTTTCCGCGCAGGCGCGTCTTGCCGACGACCTCGGCTACGACTCGATCAGCTTCACCGAGCATCACTTTCACGTCGAGGGCTTCGAGCTCTCGAACAATCCGGTCCTGCTCGATCTCTACATTGGGATGCAGACCAAGCGGTTGCGCGTCGGACAGCTCGGGATCGTGCTGCCGTCGCAGAATCCGATCCGCGTCGCCGAGGATATCGCGATGCTCGATCACATGACCGGCGGGCGCGCCAACGCCGGCTTCGCGCGCGGCTATCAGCGCCGATGGGTCGATATCATGGCGCAGCAGACGCACGGCATTCACGGCGCGCATCCGCATCAGCACGACGAGATCGACGCGGCCAATCGCGCGGCCTTCGAGGAGAATTTTCGGATCATCAAGAAGGCGTGGACCGAAGATTTTCTCACCTATGAAGGCAAGTACTGGCGCGTGCCCGCCGGACCGACTCCGTGGGCAATCGATGCGACGCGCAAATGGGGCGGCGGCGTCGAGGACGGAATCGTCCGCGCGGTTTCGGTCGTGCCCAAGCCGGTGCAGAAGCCGCATCCTCCCGTCTTCCAGCCGTTCGCCTCGTCGGAACGGAGCATCAGATGGTGCGCGCAGGAGGGCGTCACCGCGATTCTGCCGCCGCTCCATCCGAGCCTCGAGCATCAACTGTGCGAAATTTACGCCGAGGTCTCAAAACGTCCGCTCGGCGACGGGATGGGCGTCCTGCGCGATATCGTGATCGCCGACTCCGACGACGAAGCGCGCGCAATCTGGCGCGAGAGCGGCTACTTCTGCGGCCACGAATGGTTCGAGCCGTTCGGCTTCTCCAAGGGCCTTGACGATCCCAAGACCGGTGAGCCCGCCGATCTATGGTCCAATGGACTCGCGTTCGTCGGCACCGTCGATACCGTCACGCGCCAGGTCGAGCATCTGCTGAAGCGCCTGCCGATCAGATGGATTTTCGCATGGATGTACAACGGGCTGATGCCGCATGACCGCCTGATGAAGACGATCGAGCTGTTCTGGACCAAGGTTCTGCCGCGGGTCAGCGACCTGGCGTGAGAAGACCGGCGGATTCCCGCGACCCCTACGAAACGTAGGGATCCCCAGCTAGTCGTAGGGACACGCCGGATTCCCCGCATGCTGCGTATCGCTGGAAGGCTTATGCCACGGCGCGTCTGTCGCACGAGGTCAGGGATCGCTATCATGCGGCGCAGTTCATGATTCTCGCGTCGCACAACATCCTCGAAGATCTCGGCCTGGTGCTGTGCGTCGCCGCGATCACCACCGTCGTCTTCCAGAAAATCCGCCAGCCCGTAGTCGTCGGATACCTGGCGGCCGGAGTGATCGTCGGTCCCTACACGCCGATCCTCTTCGCCGGCAGCGACCGGATCCACACGCTCTCCGAACTCGGTGTGATCCTGCTGATGTTCGCGCTCGGGCTCGAGTTCCGCATCCGCAAGCTGGTGCGGCTCGGACCGACCTCCGGCTTCGTGACCGCGCTGCAGGTCGGGCTGATGATCTGGCTCGGCTATATCATCGGGAGCGTGATGGGATGGTCGCGGCTCGAGTGTATCTTCATCGGCGCGGTGCTTTCGATCTCGAGCACGACGATCGTCGCCAAGGCCTACGGCGAAGAGGGACAGATTCCAGAGCGTGTTCGCGAGCTGGTTTTCGGCGTACTGCTCGCCGAGGATCTGACCGCCGTGATGCTGCTGGCGGTTCTGACCGCGCTCGCAACCGGCGCGGGGCTGAGCGCGGGCATGATGACCAGCGTGATCGGCAGGCTTGCAATCTTTCTGGTGGCCCTCGTCGGCGGCGGGCTGCTGATCGTGCCCTGGAGCGTGCGCCGGATCGTTCGGCTGGGCCGCGCAGAGACGACGCTGGTCGCCAGTATCGGGATCTGTTTCGCGTTCGCGATCTTCGCCGAACGCGCGGGCTACTCGGTTGCGCTCGGCGCGTTTCTGGCCGGCTCCCTGGTCGCGGAGTCGGGCGAGACCCAAAGTATCGAGCATCTGGTCGCGCCGGTGCGCGACATCTTCGCGGCGGTGTTCTTTGTGTCGGTCGGGATGATGATCGGTCCGCACCAAATCGTCGAGCACTGGGCCGCGCTGGCCCTGCTGGTGGCGGCGGTGATTGGCGGCAAACTCTTTTCGGTGACGTTCGCGGCGCTGCTCTCGGGCGCGCCGGTCCGGACTTCGGTGCAGGCGGGGATGAGCCTTACGCAGATCGGCGAGTTCTCATTCATAATCGCTGGGGTCGGAATCTCCACTCACGCCACGCGCGATTTTATTTACACGCTCGCGGTCGCGGTCTCGGCGGTTACGACTTTCACCACTCCGTTCATGATTCGCGCGTCGGGACCGCTGGGAGATTTCGTTGCCCGCAAGCTTATTCCGCAGCGGCTCGGCTCGCTGCAGGCGATCTACGATTCCCTGATGGAACGGACCCGTCAGCGGCCCGCGCCGCGCCGGGGGCTTGGATGGGCGGTCGCGATGCTCGGCACCGGGGCGATCGCGATCGCCGCGATTCTGATATTCAACGAGGCCGATCCCTATGGTGTCACGTACACGGCCGCGCGACTGATTCATACATCATACTTCAATGGCGGTCTGGCGGTTGATCTTGCCGCGCTGATCATCTGTGCGCCTTTCGCCTATGCAATGTACGCCGGCTCGGGCGGCGTGGCGCGCGCGCTTGCCG
>JBOHWH010000076.1:0-30490 GCA_050736695.1 Binataceae bacterium (SeqCode)
CCCGGGCGGCACTCGATCCACATCTTTCCAAATTACGGCCATTTGGATGTGTTCATCGGTAAGGACGCCGCCGAACAAACCTATCCATTGATTCTGTCCGAGCTCGACAAGGACTGAACGAGCTGTAACTCGCTGGGGGGACATTCGATGGCAGTGGAGAACAGATGGCGCCCAGTTACGATGCTATCGTAATCGGGACGGGCTTCGGAGGGTCGGTGGCGGCTTGCCGGCTCGCTCAAGCGGGCTTAAAGGTCTGCGTTCTCGAACGCGGCCGCCGCTACGATATCAATCCCTTCCCGCGCGACTGGAATAATCCAACCAATGGATGGCTGTGGGAAATCGGCCAGGGTCTGTTCGACGCCAAGCTTTTTCAGCAGATGACTGTGATCCAATCCGCGGGTCTCGGAGGCGGATCTCTTATCTACGCCAACGTGCATCTGCGAGCACCGGAGGCGGTCTTTGCGCGTGGATGGCCGGACGGATACAGCCGTGCCGCACTCGATCCGTATTACGACCTCGTCGCCTACATGCTCGATATCAATCCGATCACCAAGTCGGTTAGTACTTTGCCGGCCAAGGCCAACCTGATGAAGAGCGTGGCGCAAAGTCTGGGACGAAGCGATCAGTTTTGCTACCCAAACATCGCCGTCGACCTTGGACCGCAGGCAGTTCACCGCAATAAGTTCGGCGCCGATCAGCAGGGCTGCACTTCCTGCGGAGAATGCGACATCGGCTGCAACTTCCATGCGAAGAATACCCTCGACCTGAACTACCTGAAAGTTGCCCACGACAAGGGCGCCGAGATCTCAACCCAGTGCGAAGTGACCCGGATCGAACCCTCTGCGAACGGCTATAAAGTGAGCTTCATCGATCACGCTGGGGGCGGGCAGCTACACGATAGCCAGGCTCGATACATATTTGTTTGCGCTGGCGCGGTGAACTCGACCGAACTGATGCTCAAGTGCCGCGACGAGTTCGGCACCCTACCCAAAATCAGCGCGCGTCTGGGCGACGGCTATTCGGGCAACGGCGACTTGCTTGCGTTCGCCTTCAACACGAAGCAGCTTTTCAAACCTTCTGAAGGACCTACGATTACTACCGGGATCGTCTATGACCGTAGCGACGCCGGAGTCCACAACTGGTTCATTTTTGAAGAGGGAGGTTACCCGAAGGAGATCGGCGGTCTCCTTCAAGTGTTGAACCCCAAAGGCAGCTTCCTTCGGCAAGCCGAAACCTTCTTGAAGGATGAATTGCTCAAACTGATTCGATCCGCCGCCTCTGCCAGCGTTGGGACTGCTGATCCGGCTTCGGACCATACCGGCGTGTTCCTGGCGATGGGGCGCGATCTCGCCAATGGCGTAATCAGGTTGCATCCGATTACACACGGCCTCGATATCCAATGGGACGTGGCTGCGAACCTGCCGCTGTATGACGCCGAGACTCGGCTGGCGACGGACATCGCGAAAGCCATGGGCGCGAACGTCGCGATGAACCCACTTTGGCGTTTTGCTCATCTCCCGGTGAGTGTACACAACCTCGGTGGATGTCTGATGGCTGACTCGGCAGCCTTGGGCGTTACCGATCCGAATGGGGAGGTGTACGGATACCCGGGGCTGTTCGTGATCGACGGCGCGATTCTACCGGCCGCAACCGGGGTCAATCCGTCGCATACGATCGCGGCTGTTGCGGAACGCGACCTGGAAACCTTCATCCGCCGTCTCCCCGGAAAAACTGGATGGCGCGCACCAGAGACGGCATCGGTAGTCCCGGTAGTCGATCCATTGTCAGCGATAAAGATCCCCGCTGGAGGAACAAAGCCTACGGAAACTAAAACGGTTGGAATCGAGTTCAGTGAAACCATGAAGGGATATGTAGCGAAGGGGTGGAGTCCTGGGGATGACTATGCTGGCGCCGAGCGCGCCGGCCAAGCCGCGGATTCGCGGATGGATTTCCACCTGACCATTACGATGCCGGACTTGGACGCGTTTATTGCTAGCCGGGAACATTCAGGCATTGCCAAGGGCACGGTGACCGTCAGAGGTTTTACGTCCGAGGCCGGGGCGTCAGTGGCAAATGGGGTGTTCAATCTGTTCGTCGCGGGGGACGGGCCGGACAGCCGAAAGATGCTCTACGCGTTGCCGTTCATCGGAAGTGATGGAAAACCCTACCTTCTCGACGGCTTCAAAGACGTGAGAGACCACGGACATTTCGACGTGTGGGGATCGACCAGCACGCTCTATACCGTGATTCGCGAAGGTCATACGCACAGCGGACAAGTGGTCGCGACCGGGATCATCAAGATTTTGATTCCCGACTTCATGAAGCAACTTACGACATTCGAGGCTATCGGCACCGATAGCCGAATCGAGAAACTAAAAGCTCTGGACAAGTTTGGGAACATGTTTTTCGGTTCCCTGTGGGACGTATTCGTGAAGCCGCATTTATAATCGGTACTTTCAACAGCCCGCCGACACCGATGCAAGGCATCACATACGACCTCTTCGGGAACGAACCCGCGGTGACTGACAGCAAACTGACGGAAGTCGTGGACGAAGTTCTGAGTTCCTGGAGAGATCTGAGAAGCGAATCTCCAACTGGCTGATCTATCTCTTCGTCCACACCGATGGCGGACCCCCGCTGCCTGTAAGCAGCTTTGCACCTTGATGAAGCGTCTGATGGCTCCAAACTGACAGACTGGGAGCAGGTGCTTGAAAGGCCCTCGGCAAGCTATGGGGCTTTTGATTGGCCTAACAAGCGAGACCTGAAGCAACCCATTTTTCTTGGGGAAGGTCATCGTCCGCCAAAAAGAGGACGTCTATGAGCGTAATCCAATATATCTGCATGTCCGATGTACATTTCGGGGCCGATAACAGTGTCCTCACAAACTTGACCACCGGTCTGACGCTAGGCGTCGACCCGAGCGAGCCAAGTACGAGCCTCATAAAACTGGTCGATTGCCTTCGCGCTCTGGTCAAGGAGCAGATTCCCAACGTACGCCCGAGACTGATCCTCAATGGAGATATTTTCGAGTTCGCTTTGGCGGAGGACAATTTAGCAGGTATGGCATTTCAAAGATTTCTCGAGCTTGCAATGCCGAATAAACCTGAAGAACGGCTCTTTGACGATGAAATACTCTATATTCCCGGCAACCACGACCACCACCTCTGGGAAGGGGCGCGCGAGATCCAATACGCAGACTTCATACGCCGACATCCCACGTCGCATCTACCCGCCCCTTGGCACGCCACGAAGATGGATCGAATCGGACCTGTAGCGTCGCCCTATGTCAACGCTGTTATCGACGCCTGTGGGGTGGTCGGCGTACGAGTGAATGTCAGATATCCAAACCTGATTCTCCGAGACGAAGCTGCACGCAGAAGCATAGTGTTCAGTCACGGTCATTTCACTGAGCCTCTGTATACGTTGATGACCACTCTCTCCCATCTTCTGTTTCCGCCCACTAAGCCTGACGTAACAGAACCCGCCTGGGCGTGGGAGTCGGAAAATTTCGCATGGATCGATTTCTTCTGGGGTACCATGGGTCGATCCGGTTTTGTAGGGCAGGACATAGGGCTGATCTACGAAATGATGCAGGATCCGAGAGTGTTTGGAGCCTTTATCGGAAAAGCAGCGGAACGCCTGGCTCAGCAGCGCACCATATGGCCGTTGGCAAAGTTATTAGGATGGCTCGTCCGGCGGTCGACGACCCAACGCATGGAGCGGGGAGCCCCGGATCAGATGCTTGGTGATGGTGGCGCGGGTGTCAGGAAATATCTCAGCGAGGGAGTCTATAAGCAACTCGAACAAGAGCTGAAGGACGCGCTCTCAGACGACATCGTGTTCGTATTTGGACACACCCATAAACCGTTTCAAATGGAGATGGAGGTAGATTTTCCAAACCCGCGAAAGATGCGTCTGTACAATTCTGGAGGCTGGGTCGTCGATCGGACGAAACCTGGACCACTTTATGGTGGCGCGGTAGTGCTTATCAGCGAAAACCTCGATGTTGTTTCTCTCCGTATGTACAACGAGCACGAGCAAAAAGAACAATATGGGGTTAGTGTCCAGGCTGTCGGACGGGACTGCGGCACGCCCTTCTTTCAGCAGTTGGAAAGCAAGATCAACTCACAATGTAAGTTACCACCTTGGCGCGATTTTTCGGATTCCGTCGCCGCCGCCGTAATCGAGCACAATGCGAAATTACGGAATGACATAAATGAATCGCGCTTGCGCCGCCGAGCGCGTGGCCTCAAGCTTTAGTTTCGGCGCCAGTGAGGGAGCGGCAGTCGGCCGAACCCGGACGTAGTGACGATGCAAGCCGCCTAAGGCCGGCATCCCAGCGATAGGGCCCACTGACTGCGCGTGCCGAAAATCCGGCGCATCTTTTTCCAACGAGAGATGGGTCCGAGTTCCATTCTTCGCCCTGATCGGATTTTTCGCAGTGACAACCTCCAAAACTGCCATCAGCGGAGCGAGCCCAACCGACCGACCCTACGCTCCGCCGCCAAGTACCCATGAAAATTGGAGATTCGTGGTTGCGGGGGAAGGATTTGAACCTTCGACCTCCGGGTTATGAGCCCGGCGAGCTACCAGACTGCTCCACCCCGCCCGCGCATTGTATTGGGCGGCGCGAGAGCGGGTCAACTCGATTGCGAAAGATCGCTTTCGACAAGTCAGGGCTTTGAATTCAAATCAGCCTTCCCGGTCGCGAGATCGACCGGCACCGACACGTGCTCATGCGCGATCAACCATTTGCCGTGAATTTTTTTGTATCCGTCGGTAACGCGCACGGTCAGATCCATCGGCTCGCCGTTGATCCCGGTGCACATCATGTGCTGGATATTGTGGCCAAAGCCGTAGTCCGCGCCGGCCTCGACCGTAAGCTCGGTCAGCACCATCGTCGGCGCGCCCTTGCATCCGGCGAGCACGCCTTGCCAATCTTTTTTGTACGCATTCCATCCCGTGTATTGGCGCGGCGGCAGCAAATCGAAGACGACCAGGCTCGGGCTCTGCTCGTAGTTCGCCATTATCTTCGCCGGGTCATTCGCGTTAACTCCCGCGATGAAATTCGCTTCAAGAGCTTTTATCGCCGCGACGCTGGCAGGATCCGGCTCAGCCGCGTCGGCGATCGGGATACTGATCGCGGTTAGCGCAAGTGTAATCGCAAAGGCGTAAATCGGCAGTCTTCGCATAACTCTGGCCTCTCGTCGGAATCTATTGAGAACAGCGCCGAGACGTCAAGTGCGACGACCGCGAATCAGCCGGCGAGAATCCGGATATTGCAGTGCCGATGAACCTTGCCGAACTCGATGATCTCTTTTTCGGCCGCGCTGGCGCCCGGTTTTGAATCGGTGAGCATCAGTTGTTTCGCAACCGCGGCGCCGACTCCGTCAGCTTCGACGTCGAGATTGTGATCGTCGCAGATAATGAATGCCATGTAAGAACGCTCCTTCGAACCTTGCACCCTACCCGACCGCGTCCGCCGTGTCATTATCGCGTGACCGCCACGCGATTCGCGATGCGCCGCCTTCACGGATCGGCGCGATTGTGTGGTAAGCGTTGGGCGGATGAATCTCACAAGGAGCATTCGCGATGAGCCTTAAAGGAAGCGCCGCGGCAATCGGAATCGGCGAGCTCAAGCCGATGAAGGAACCCGGCCCGGCCACCACCGCGCTCGGCCTGATGGCGCAAGTCGCGGCCGAAGCGATCGCCGACGCGGGACTCGAGAAAAAAGATATCGACGGCTTCCTGGTCGGAATGCCATTTTCCGATCCGGGCTTCATATATCCGGCCAGCGCCGCCGAAGTGATGGGACTGCATGTCCGGATGCTCAATATCGTCGATATCGGAGGCGCCAGTCCCGCCGGGATGATCTGGCGTGCAGCAGCCGCGATCGATGCGGGAATGTGCAACGCGGTACTATGCATCGTCGCCGATATGAATCGCGCCGGCGATCAGCGCCCGCCCACCATCTCGGTGCAGCGCGAGTTCGAATCGCCGTACGGAAATATCGGCGCAAACTGCGGCTACGCGATGATCGCGAATCGCCACATGTTCGAGTACGGCACCACGCCCGAGCAGATGGCGAAGGTCGCGGTCGATCAGCGCACCAACGCGCTCAAGAATCCGCTGGCGACCTTTAACGACAAGCCGCTCACGATCAAGGAAGTTCTCGCCTCGCGCATGATCGTCGATCCGCTCCATCTCTATGAGATCGTAAGCCCCGTCACCGGCGGCGCCGCCGTGATCGTCGCGTCGCCGGAGATTGCCAAGCGCACGAAGCATCCTCCGGTATGGCTGCTCGGCGCGGGCGAGTACGCCAATCACGCTACGATCACCTACGCGCCGTCGCTCACCGAGTCTCCGATCAAAATTGCCGCCGACGCCGCGTTTAAGATGGCGGGGCTCGGGCGCAAGGAAATGAATTTCGTCTGTCCTTATGACTGCTACACGATCACCGTGATCGTCACGCTCGAGGACGCCGGCTTCTGCGAGAAAGGGCACGGCGGCCGTTTCGTCGAGGAGCACGATCTCACCTACAGCGGCGATTTCCCCTGCAACACTCACGGCGGACAGTTGTCGTTCGGGCAGCCCGGCCTTGCCGGCGGGATGAGCCACGTGACCGAGGCGATCCGCCAACTGATGGGCCGCGGCGGCGAGCGCCAAGTGAAAAATGCGCGCCTCGGCTACGTCAACGGCAACGGCGGAATCATGAGCGAACAAGTCGGCCTGGTGCTGGAGCGCAGATCATGAGCGAATATCTGAAACCACTTCCGAAACCTTCTCCGACCAGCCGGCCATTCTGGGAGGCCGCGCGGCGCCACGAATTGAAACTCCAGCGATGCGGCGCGTGCGGCAAATTCATCTATTATCCGCGCACCCGATGTCCCTATTGCTTCGGCGACAAGCTCCAGTGGCAGGCGGTCAGCGGACGCGGCAAAGTCTATAGCTATACAATCGTGCGCCGCGCGTCGCATCGCGCGTTCGCCGATCCTTACGTGCTCGCGATCGTCGAGCTCGAAGAAGGTCCGCGCATGACAAGCAATATCGTCGCGCCGCCGGAAAGCGTCCGTGTCGATCAGCCCGTGGTCGTCCACTTCGACGACGTAACGCCCGAGAATACGTTGGTGAAGTTCAAGCCCGCCTGATTCGCCGCTCGAGACCGTCGAGAAATCTTTTTAGCGCCGCGTCGCGAGTCAGGGCGCGCGCTCACGCCAGCAGCACCGCGACGATTCCGGTGAGAAAAATTCCGTCGAAGGTTCCCGCACCGCCGATCGACGCGACCGGCGCGCCCAACTCGCGCAGCCGGTGGAGGTTCAACAGGTCCGCGCCGATTAGCGTGCCCATCACGCCGCTGACGTATGCGACCGCGTCCGCATGATGCGTGGTCGCGCCAAGTAGCGCGCCGACGACCGCCGCGACGATCGGCGGAATCAGCATCGGCGTCGCAATCCCCATCCCCGGGACGGGCCGCGCAAAGCGATGCACCACAATCGTCACGATGGCAGTACCGATAATCGCCGACGTAAGAATCGCCGGGAAATGGATCAGGACATATGCGCATATCGCCATCGGCACGATCGCACCACCAACGTTGATCGCAACCGTCGTCGTGCCGGTCGCATATCGCATCGGCGGCCGGTAGCGCACGCCGAACTGCCGCACGATCAGCTCGGGATGGGCAGCGCCGCCTTCCACCTGTGTGATTGGGATATTGAGATAGCTGCCGGCCAGGCTCACCAGCAGCGCGACAAACGCCAGATGGGGCGGCAATCCGAGCGCGACGAAGACATAGTTGATGACGTGGATTTCGATCAGAACGAACAGAAAAGCGAGCCCGAGCAGGAAGATGACCGCGTAGATGAGAACGAATGGGGCGAAGATCACCGCGCGAGGATAGCAAGCAGCCGCAGCGGTTGATATCGCGCGATCCGCGCACGATTTTCGGCCCTCGCCACATCACGATGGCGCAAACTCGGCGCTCTCCGGTAATTCCTGCAGGGCTTGAAAATTGAGCCGTATAATTCGTGAGCAATACGCGAGCATAATAGTCGCAAGCGGTTGGCACGGCTCTCGCTCCCCCTATGCAAAGAACACCTGTGATCAGGAGGCCAAACTCTATGAAGCGAATTTATTCTCTACTGACGGGAGCTGTAATTATCGGTGCGCTTGCTGTACCCGCCTTCGCGCAGGATTCGTCCTCGGCCGTGACGACGGGCGTGGTGCGGAACGGAAATACGACCATCGTTTTTCAGCGCACGAACAAGGGATTGAACCTGGACGAGTTAAAGGCGTTCAGCAAAATCGCGAAGGATGATCCCGCGCTTGCGGCCAAAATTGCGCGCAACCCGCAAATCGTCGCCAACGACTCATTCGTCGGCAAGCATCCCGCACTCCAGCAGTTTCTGACGCAGTATCCTTCCGCCCGCGACGACATTCAGAACAACCCCGGCAATTTCGTGACACCAGTAAACGGCTCCTCGTTCCAGCATGCGCTGCCCGGTTTGAAAGGCAGCACCAACTAATCGAACTTGTCGCACCTTGATTGCTCCAGCAGGGACGGTCACGCATGGCCGTCCCTGCGTTGCTCAACGCGGTCCATAGAGCGGGCCGGCGACTCTAGAGCCGCCTTCTACAAAGCCGGTCTAAAATTTTTTGTAGGCTCGCGTCGGGACGCGCCCGCCGCGCAGGATCTCCGAATCACGCCGCGGATATCTCTGCCTGCCGGTGATTGGAGGCCGCGAGGGGCTGCCTCTGCAGATACCCTCTCCCGCCGGGAGAGGGCGACGCGGCGCGAGGCTTGCGCTTTTTTCGCAAGCATCGTGACGCGTGGGTGAGGGTGCTGCTCTGCGCGCGCAAGTCCCGGCACAGCCCGATCCGTGCTCTTGTTCCCGCTCTCGCATCGGATAAAATCCCGCCCGAACCATGAACCAGCAATACCGCACCGAATTGCTCGAGATCCTCGTGCGCGAAGCTTACGTCGAGCGCGAGGTCACGCTTTCCTCCGGCAAGAAATCGGATTACTACCTCGATTGCCGCCGCGCGATCTTCCTGCCCCGCGCCGCGTTCCTTGCCGGCGAGTTGATGCTCGAGCTCGTAGTTGCCGCTGGAGTCGAGCAAATCGGCGGGATGGCTACCGGCGCGATTCCGGTGACCGACGCGATTATCGCCGCCGCGTATCGCCATAACGTAAATCTGCGCGGCTTTTTCGTGCGCAAGGAAACCAAGGCACACGGGCTCCAGAAGCTGGTCGAAGGCGCGTTTCAGACCGGCCTCAAGACCGCGGTGGTGGAGGATACCAACACCACCGGCGGCTCGACGCTTGAGGCATTCGCGGCCGCGCGCGAGGCCGGCGCCGTCGTTACCTCCGCGCTGACTCTCGTGGACCGCGGCGAAGGCGCCGCGGACGCGTTCGCACGGGAGGGCCTTGCGTACAGTTGGCTTATCACCGGCAACGAGATTCGCGCCGCGGCTCGAGCACGCGGCTGAGCGCGCATCGATGGCGATGGACTTCGCGGTGGATAGCGGGCGCGAAATCTCCGGCACAACTTCTCTCACCGCGATCTTTGGCGACCCGGTCGAACATTCGATGTCGCCTGCGATGCACAATGCAGCCTACACCGCGCTTGGCCTTGACCGCCGCTACGTTGCGTTCCACGTAACGCCCGAGAATCTGCGCGCGGCGCTGCGCGCGATTCCCGCACTCGGAATCCTTGGCGTCAATCTGACCGTGCCGCACAAGGAGCAAGCCGCCAGGCTGATTGGAGAGCTTAGCCCCGAGGCGCGCATTTTGGGCGCGGTGAATTGCGTCATAAGCCGGCGCGGCAAACTTATCGGCGACAATACCGACGCGCGCGGACTCGAACGCGATCTGCGCGGACGCAAACTCGATCTTGCGGGGAAGCTCGTGATCGTGATCGGCGCCGGCGGCGGAGCCGCCTCTGCCGTGCTCTGTGCGCTCCGGATGCGTGCGGCGCGAATCGCAATCGCGAATCGTACGGTATCGCGCGGCGCGGGACTCGCTCGGCGTTTCGCGCCGATGCTGCGGAGGCGCGCGCAGATTGAGGCCCACGGCCTCGACGCGCTTGAAGACACGGCGCTGCTCGCCGACGCCGCGTGCGTGATCAATGCCACCTCGATGGGCCTGACGACGCGGCGGTTCGCGCCGCTCGACTACGTTGCGACGCCGCCCAAGTGCCTCTTCTATGATCTCCTGTACGCGGCGGAGCCGACCGCGTTCCTGAAACCGGCGATTGGCCGCGGGCGTCCGATCGCCGACGGCGCCGGGATGCTGGTAGGACAAGGTGAACTCGCTTTCGAGTTATTCAACGCCGTGGCGCCGCCGCCGGGTGTGATGGAAAACACCCTGCGTACGCGCCTGGGCCGCTGACATAACTCGCGCGCACGAGTAACGATCTTTCCAAAGCTTTTCACCTTGCGGAGGTATTCGCGATGGGCGGAAAAATCGATCATTTGATGATCAACGTAAATCGCTTCGACGACGCGCGCCGCTTCTATTCGTGGCTGATGCCGGCACTCGGCTATCCAAACACGATGAACTTTCCCGGGGATGGACCCAAGCGCGGAATCGGATGGTGGGGCGACAACGGCTCAGTCTGGGTGCAGGAGGCCGAGCCGGCTTATCGCGCCGACTCGTTCCATCGGCATCGGATCGGACTGTGCGAGATTGCGTTCGGCGCGGACACTCGCGAACAGGTTGACGCGCTCGCGCGCGAAATCGAAAAGCACGGCGGCAAGATCACCGACGCGCCGCGCCAGTACGATTACATGCCCGGCTACTACGCGGTGTTCTTCACCGATCCCGACGGACTGAAGCTAGAAGCCGTGCACCTTCCGCGTTGATGGGTTCGCGCGGCCGGCGCGTCTCAATCGATCAGAAACCCATGCGGCGCTCGCCCTCGGGAGCGTGCGGCGAGCAGTGAAAATGCCACATCTTCCACACGGGGTTGCCCGCGTGGTCTTCGCGCACGAACACTTCAGTTGCGCGAAACGGAATTTTAGCCATCTGTCCCGCCGGCGGTAGCGTTGCCGATTGCGCGTCTGAGGTTGGAAGTACGTTGACCGTGAACGTTGATTCGGCGGTCAAAAACGCCATGTCCCCGCGAATCACCAGACGAACGTCGCGCGGCTCGGCCATCGCAGCGGAGCCGCTCGCCGGACCCATCACATGCCCGAGATATTCCCAAAGCTGCACCCACTCATTGATCGCGAAGTAGGTGTGGCCGTTGAGATTGAAGCCGTGGAACTTGTCGCCGCCGACAAACGCCTCGCACATCATCGGGATGCTGAATTTGCGGTTCGCGTCCCACCACATCTTCGACACGGCCAGGATCTGGTCGCGATCGCGCGCGAGGTTTTGCGCTGGTGCTTTTGACACTGCCGGGCGCTTTTGGAGTGTGCGCGCCGCAGTGGCAGCGCGCTTCGTCTTCGGTCGTGCCGCGGCCTTGGCGCGAGGCTTCGGTTTGGCCGACTTGAACGATTTGGCCGACTTGGCTGGTCTGCGTTTCATCACCCTCTCCTTATTATTGCCGCGCGCTCCAAGCCTGGTAATCGCAGATGACGAAAGCGGCGCGTCCCGGCCGAAACTCTCACGTATCTAGTTACATCACAAGGGGTGCGGCGGATAGCCGCCACGCAATGAAGAAAAACGGGATTCGGACTAGCCGAACATCTCTTTGAGCTTATCGACAAAGCCCTTGGAGAGCGGATGATTGACCGCCTTGCCGTCGAGCTTGGCAAATTCTTCGAGCAGCTCGCGCTGGCGCGCGGTCAGACTGCGCGGAGTCTCGACCACGATGCGAATCAACTGGTCGCCGCGCCCGTAGCCGTGCAGATCGACAATGCCTTTGCCTTTTAAGCGCAGCACTTTGCCCGATTGCGTGCCTGCGGCGATCTTCGCCTTGACCTTGCCGTCGAGCGTCGGCACATCGATCTCGCATCCAAGCGTTGCCTGCGGAAAGCTGATCGGCACTTCGATCACGATGTCGTTGTCCTGGCGCACGAACAGCTCGTGTTCCTTGACGTGAATCACGACGTAGAGATCGCCGGCCGGACCGCTCGCGTAACCGGCCTCGCCCTCGCCGCGCAATTTCAGGCGCGAGCCATTGTCAACGCCGGCGGGAATTTTTACTGAGAGCGATTCCTGCTTGCGGACTCGCCCCTGTCCCTGGCAGGTCGGGCACGGGTCCGAGATGATCATTCCTTCGCCACGGCATTGCCCGCAGGTAGTCGAGATCGAAAAAAATCCTTGCTGCGTACGGACCTGTCCGGTTCCGCGGCAATTTGGGCACGGGGTAGCGGCCGTTGCGCCTGCGCGCGATCGCGATCCGTTGCATGCGTCGCATTTGGTCAAGCGCGGGAACTTGACGGCCTTTTCGGTGCCGCGCGCGGCTTCTTCAAACTCGACTTCCAGGTCGTAGCGCAAATCGTCGCCGCGCCGGGTGCGCGAACGCGCTCGTCCGCGCCCAGTGCCGAAGAAGTCGCCAAAGATGTCGGAGAAGACTTCTTCGAAGCCTTGCGTGAAATCGAAGCCACCGAACGGACCCTGCCCCGAGGCGTTCTGAAATGCGGCGTGCCCGAAGCGATCGTATTGCGCGCGCCGCTCGGGATCGGAAAGTACCTGGTACGCTTCGTTGAGTTCCTTGAAGCGCTCTTCGGCTTCTTTATTGCCGGGATTGCGATCGGGATGAAACTGGATAGCGAGCCTGCGGTAAGCCTTCTTCAGCTCCTCGTCAGACGCACCGCGGCTTAAGGAAAGAACTTCGTAATAGTCCCGTTTGGTGGCAGCAGGCATTAGGGGAGGTAGTCTAAATCATCGCTTGGGCCGACGCCATTGAGCCCATGAGGCGAGTCCTAAATGGGCGCGCACTCATGGGCCCTCATGAAATCAGCTTAAATTGTGTACTTCTACTTTACTTCCTTGAAATCCGCGTCGACTACGTCTTCCTTGTTGCCGGACGCCTCAGCATCCGCGGCTCCGTCGCCCGCGCCTGTCGCACCGTCCTGATGCTGCCCGCCTTGCGCGCCCTCACCGCCGCCCTGCTGAGCGCCCTGAGCGCGCGACTTGGCGTACATCGCCTCGGCCAGCTTGTGCGATGCGGTCGAGAGCGTCTCGGCGGCCTTGTTCATCTCGTCCGGATCCTTGGACTCGAGCTTGGTCCTGGCCTCCGCGAGCGCATCCTCGACCGTTTTGCGCGCCGCGTCATCGAGTTGGGCGCCGTGCTCCTTGAGCGTCTTTTCGGTCGAGTAGATCAGGTTGTCGAGCTTGTTGCGCGCCTCGGCCTGCAAGCGCCGAGTGTGGTCATCGGCCGCATGCGACTCGGCTTCGCGCACCATCTTCTTGATCTCTTCCTCGTTCAGTCCCGAGGAAGCGGTGATCTTGATCGACTGCTCCTTGTTGGTGCCGAGGTCTTTCGCATGGACGTTCACGATTCCGTTCGCGTCGATATCGAAAGTGACTTCAACTTGCGGCATCCCGCGCGGTGCGGGTGGAATTCCGATCAGGTCGAACTGGCCGAGCAGCTTGTTGTCCGACGCCATCTCGCGTTCGCCCTGGAAGACGCGAATCGTAACCGCCGTCTGATTATCCTGCGCGGTCGAAAAGGTCTGGCCCTTGCGCGTCGGAATAGTAGTGTTCTTTTCGATAAGCTTGGTGAACACTCCGCCCAGCGTCTCGATTCCGAGCGACAGCGGAGTCACGTCGAGCAGCAGCACGTCTTTGACTTCGCCCTTGAGCACGCCGCCCTGGATCGCCGCGCCAATGGCGACCACTTCATCGGGATTGACGCCCTTGTGCCCTTCCTTGCCGAAGATCTTTTTGACCCGCTCCTGCACCGACGGCATCCGCGTCATCCCGCCGACCAGCACGATCTCGTTGACGTCGCTGGCCTTCAGGGCCGCGTCGCGCAGCGCGGTGATGCACGGCGCATCGAGGCGGTCGAGCAGTTCGGCGCATAGCGCTTCGAGCTTCGCGCGGGTGAGCTTGATATTCAGATGCTTGGGTCCGGACTGATCGGCCGTAACGAACGGCAGATTGATGTCGGTTTCCATCACGGTCGAAAGCTCACACTTGGCTTTCTCGGCCGCTTCCTTCAAACGCTGCAACGCCATCCGATCTTTGCGCAGATCGATTCCCTGATCCTTTTTGAACTCGTCGGCCAGATAGTCGATGACGCGTTGATCGAAATCTTCCCCGCCGAGGAACGTATCGCCGTTAGTCGCCTTGACCTCGAACACCCCTTCGCCCAGCTCGAGGATCGAGACGTCAAAGGTGCCTCCGCCGAGATCGAAAACCGCAATTTTTTCGTCCTTTTTCTTGTCGAGCCCATACGCCAGCGACGCCGCGGTGGGTTCGTTTATAATCCGCAGAACGTTCAGACCTGCGATTCGTCCGGCGTCTTTAGTCGCCTGGCGCTGGCCGTCGTTGAAATAGGCGGGTACGGTGATCACCGCTTCGGTGACTTTCTCGCCAAGATAGTCTTCGGCGGTCTGCTTCATCTTCTGCAAAATGAACGCCGAGATCTCAGGCGGGCTGTACTTCTTGCCGCGGATTTCGACCCACGCCGCGCCGTCGTCATTCTTGACCACCGAGTAGGGAAGAACCTTCTTGGCCTTCTCGACTTCAGGATCCTCGTAACGCCGGCCCATCAGCCGTTTGATCGCAAATACGGTGTTGGTCGGATTCGTGATTGCCTGCCGCCGTGCGATTTGCCCGACCAGCCGCTCGCCCGAATCCGTGAATGCCACGACTGACGGCGTGGTGCGACTGCCCTCTGAGTTAGCGATCACGACCGGATCGCCGCCCTCCATGATCGCAACGCAGCTATTGGTCGTTCCAAGGTCGATACCGATTACTTTTGCCATGATTTAATTACGTCCCCGAAAAAATGCTTGTTCACTCGGATGGATAAAAGCTAACCACTGTCTAACTGTTTTCAACGTCCGACGCGTCATCTTCGCTTTCGCTTTGCCCCCCAGGCCCCTTCGATACAGACACCCGCGCCGGCCGGATCACCCGATCACCGATTTGGTAGCCGCGATGGAACTCGCGAACGACCTGGTTCGGAGCATGGACAGTACTCGCGACATGATCGACGGCCTCGTGCCGGCTGGGATCGAACGGCTGCCCCACGGAATCGAGCGTGGTAACACCCTGTGCGCGCAGCAGATCCATCATCGAGCGCAGCACCATCTCGACTCCGTCGATAATCGTCTTCGATCCGGCATCGCTGTTGCGCGCCGCCTCGACCGCGCGTTCCAGGTTATCGATTATCGGCAACAGGTCGCGCAGGATCGCCTCGCGCTGGATGCGCACCGATTCTTCGCTTTGCTGGCGAATCCGCTTGCGGGCATTCTCGCCGTCGGCAAGGGCGCGCAGGTACTTGTCCTTGAGCTCGGCGAGCTCCTGCTCTTTCGTCGCCAGCGCGGCCTGAGGGTCGCCCTCGGGCGCCGGTGCTTCACCTTGCGGAGCCTCTCCGATGGTGCCGTCCTGATGCTGTGCGCGATGCTCCTGGTGATGTTCCTGATGCCCTGGATGTACTCCGGCGTGAGTATCGCCGTCGTCCTTGTGATGCTTGTTCATTTGCGATGCTTGGCCGTGGCCCCAGACTTAGTCAGCTAGAAGCTAAGCACGATTTACCCATGCGCCAGTCGTGCCGGCGCTTATTTGGTCAGCAGGATTGGTAGTATCGTGCGGGGTGCGCATGAGCGAAGATCCAAGCCACGTCATTGTCCGGGAAATCGAGCGCGTCTGCGCGATAGCCAAAGCCGAGATCGGCCTGTGCGCAACGCATATCGAAACCGGCCGCCGGATCGCCATCAACGAGGAAGTTCGCTTTCCGATGGCGAGCACTTACAAAGTTCCGATCGCGATTGGCCTGCTGAATCTCATAGAACGCGGTGCGCTCGGCCTCAACGATCTAGTCGAGATCACGGAGAGAGACCTCAGTCCCGGAAGCGGTGTGATACAGGAGCTGTTCCTGGTTCCAGGCATTCGGCTCTCGGTTCGCAATCTGCTCGACCTCGCGCTGCGCGCGAGCGACAACATCGCAAGCGACATTTTCTTGAGATTGGCGGGAGGCCCCGCCGAAGTCACAGCGTTCATTCGTCAGCAAGGCGTAGCTGACTTGCGCGTCGATCGATCGACCAAGCGGATTCTGTGCGACTACTACGGAATCGCAGACGCTCCTTCCGATGAAGACTGGTCTCTCGATCAGTACAGAAAGTTGGCGCGAGCTACCACTGATGACTCGCGAGCGGCAGCGGCCGAAAAATATTTGGTCGATCCCCGCGACTCGTGTACGCCTTCGGCCATGAGCACTCTTCTGGTCCTGCTGTTTCGCGGCCAAGTCCTGGGCAAAGAACAAACCGACCTGCTCTTGAGCATCATGCGGAATTGCCGAACGGGGCCGCTGCGTCTGAAGGGGATGCTGCCCGCGGGGACCGAGGTCGCGCACAAGACCGGAACTATCCCGCGGGTCGTCAACGACGTCGGCATCATTACGCTTCCGGACGACGCTGGCAGTATCGCCATTGCAGCCTTCGCGAAGGGCAAAGGCCACGCTCCCGAGCCGTACGAGAAGGCGATCGCCGATGCGACGCGATATGTATTCGACTATTTTATGTTCGTCGTCGGCGAGTAGAGACCGCTCTTCATCCCGATCGGGCCGAACCAGACCAGGTTCGACACCGACAAGGCAAAGCATCTGGATTGCAGCAGGGGCCGAATCGGCGTTTACGCGGAGAAGCCATAAGTTTCCTCTGTTACAAAGCCGAAAGAGTTGTCATTCCGAGCCCGATCGAGTTTAGGTAGCGCTATGTGCACCAGCGTTGCATTGGCACGCGCGGCGAGGAATCTCGGAAGTTGCACCGGCAGCATCTCGTGCGGACCGCCTCAGCCTTGGAGAACCGATCGCGGCGGAGTGCAATGACGGCCACAATGGCGCGGCCACGGCAATACTTCGTCTACATCATCGCAAGCCGAACGAAAGCGCTGTACATCGGCGTTACCAACGACCTCGAACGCAGAATCCAAGAGCATAAATCCGGTGCGATCGCAGGCTTCACAGCTCGTTATCGAATCAACCGTCTGATCTACTTCGAGGAATTCCAGGACGTGCGCGATGCAATCGCGCGGGAAAAACAGCTCAAGGCCTGGCGGCGCGAGAAGAAGGTTAAACTCATTGAAGCAGCGAATCCCAAGTGGCTAGACTTAACAACTCTCAATTGATTGCGCGTGAGAGCCCGAGCGAGCATCGGATGACTCGCATGTCGCGGCGTCTACAGCCTGATCGAAGGGGCGAGATTCCTCGCGATGCGCGCTATGCCCAGTGTCGTTGATTTGCCGGACATATCAGAGGAATCGCGCTCGGAATGACACTATAATCGTCTCTGTTTATACGTGCGGAACAACGAGTGCTCAGAAAACAGGGAATTCGCCGGTCAATGTTCCAAGAGCTTTGAGAGGGCCTTCGCCGTGTACTCGACCAGCGGGATCACGCGGTCGTAGTCCATTCGCACCGGGCCGACTATTGCGAGGCTGCCGACCGGCGTTGCGCCGGTTGCGTATGACGCCGCGATCACGCTGAAGCCCGCCAACCTCGCGTCGTAATTCTCCGATCCGATCGATACCGTCAGTCCGCGCCGCATGAGGCTTTTCTCGAGCAGATCGAGCAGCGCGCTCTTGTCGTCGAGCGCCCGCAACAGCTCGCGCATCCGCTCGGGATCGGAAAACTCCGGCTGCTCGATCGCTTGCAGGCTTCCGTCAACGTAAAGCTCGGTGCGGCTCGCGTGCTCGGTAGCCGCGCCGCCGAGCGCTAGCGCGTCGCGCACGAAACGGTCGTAGGCGGCCCGCTCCTCGCGCAGGCGTTCTTCGATCCATCGCCGCGCTTCATCCAGCGTGCGCCCGGCCAGCGACTCGTTCAGATACCGCGCCATCCGCTCGAGCTCGTCTTGCGAATGGTCGCGATCGGTCTCGACCACATGGTTCTGTACCTGCCCCGCCGCCGCGACGAACATCGCGAGCACCTGCCGCTCGCGCAGACGCACGAAGTTCACCCGCTCGAGCATCATCGATTCCAGCCGCGGACCCATCACCAGCGCGGCCTGCCCGGTCAAGAGCGCCAGCAGCCGCGGCGTGTCACGCATGATGTCGTCGAGGTCGCGCGAGCCGGTCGAGTAGTGCAGTTCGATCTGCGCGCGATCCTCGAATCCGATATGAGAAGCGAGATTATCGACGTAATAACGATAGGCCTTGTCGGTCGGAACCCGCCCCGCCGAAGTATGCGGCTGATGGAGATAACCCGCATCCTCGAGCTCCGCCATCAGGTTGCGCACCATCGCGGCACGCACTCCAAGCGGATGCCGCGCGACAATTTGCTGCGAGCCCACGGGCTCGGCGGTCGCGATAAATTCCTGGACCGTCGCGAGCAGAAGGGCTTGACGTCGTGCGGAGAGCGGTTTGATTTCTGCTTCCTGGGTCATCTGAGCCGCGATACGGACGCTGGCTGAATAGCGCGGCGCGGTGCGGCTGGATCAATTCTGTTCCCTCATCGCCGCGATGATCAAGCGGCCCGGGGTGCCTTCACGACGAGAGGTCGGGTAATCTTCCACAGGAGGCGATCAAGTAGAAGCCGATGGCGCGAGCGCGAAAAACAGCGAAGCAGCGAAGAGTCTTTGTCCCGGTGGTTCCGCAGGGTGCGACCTGGATTGAAAGCGACAGCTACGACCGCCGCGCATGGAGCGAGATTCTTGCCGACACTCCGGCATTCAAAGACCTGACCGAGGCGGGCGGCGCCCTGGTGCCACATTTCGATGCGCTGCTGGCGGATTTCTTCCTGGCGCTGTTCAAGTACAACCTCGTATGGCAAAAGCCTGACGCGGTGCGCCGCGCGGCGGCACTGAACCGCACCATCCTTGATGAGATCGTACCGTCGCCGGTGTTTGAGGCGCTCAAAAATCGCACCGTGCTCGAAGAGGACAAGGCCGCGATCGCGGCGATCGTGCTGGGCGAGCGCGCACTCGAGATGATTCGGACCGAACGCTTTCTCAACCGGCGCGAGATGGTCGATCTCTGGGATCTGGAGCATCAGGAACAGGACCTCGCCGCGCGCGCCGACGCGCTCAAGACAATTCAGGAGATGAAGGACAAGTCCGAGCAGCCGCACGATCCCGAAGCCGGGCAACGCGATCCGCAAGCCGGCGAAGAGGACAAGAAAAAGATCGCGGCGATGCTCGAAGCCGCTGCGCGCGCCGCGCAAGTCTCGGAAGCGCGCCTGAATCAGAAATCGCGCCAGGTCGAAAGCGATCTCAAGAACAGCGACCACTCCGAGCTGCGCCGGATGCACCGGCAAGCCGGCGAACTTGCCGCCGAGATCGATCGCGCCGCGCAGGACAGCCACGACTTCAGCCGCGAGTTCGGCCAGGGCGGACGCATGAACGCGGGCGAGCGGCTCGAGCTCGGACGCCATCTGGCGAAGAGCAAAAAGCTCGGCGAGCTCGCGCGCCTGGTCGGCCGCATGAAGCAGGACGCGCGCGCGATCCGCCACAAGACCCTCGAACGCGGAGTCGCCGAGGCCTACGATATCGAGCGCGGCAACGACCTGGGCAGGATGATCCCGTCAGAGCTGGTCGCGATGCATCATCCGATCCTCGCGATCGATTTCCACCGCCGCCTGCTCGAATCCGACCTGCTTCAGTACCGCCTGCGCGACGACGAGCAGAAGGGTAAGGGCCCGATGATCGTGTGTATCGACGTCAGCTCCTCGATGCAGGGCGACAAGGAGCTGTGGGCGAAGGCGGTGGGACTGACCCTGATGGATATCGCGCGGCGCGGGCGCAGACTCTTTCGCGCGGTGATGTTTTCCTCGGGCGACACGAGTCTCAAAGTTCTGGATCTGAATCGCGAGCGGCGCTATCAGCCGGAGCTGGGCAAGGTGATCGAGATGGCCGAATATTTTCCCGGCGGCGGCACCGATTTCCAGGAACCGCTCGACGCCGCGCTCACGCTGCTTGAAGAGCGCAAGCTAAAGCGCGGCGATATAGTGATAATCACCGACGGAGAATCGCAAGTCGCACCCGAATGGCTGGCGCATCTGAAAGAGCGCAAGGACGCGCTGCAATTCTCGATTTTCGGCGTGCTGGTCGACGTCGGATCTTCGGAGATGTCGTCGCTCAAGCAATTCGCCGATCGGATCACGTCGGTCAAGAACCTCAGCAACTCCGACACCCGCGAAATCTTTGTGCATGTACAGTCATGAAAGATACTGAAACGAAAATCACGCTCGATCCTGTCGATCGCGAGAATTATCGCGCGCTGTTTAGAATGCAGTTGAAGCCGGGGCAGGAGAATTTCGTGACTCCGCCGCGATGGACCCTGGCGCGATGCTACGTGCGGATGTTCGGCGACAACTTCGAGCATCTGCCGCATCTTATCCGCGCGGACGGCAAGACCGTCGGCTACACGACGACGGTGTGCGATCCGGCTAGCGCCGAAGAGTACTGGATCGACGACATCATGATCGACGCGATGCATCAGGGCAAAGGCTACGGACGCGCGGCGGTGAGCGAGACGATCGCTATGATCGCGGCGCGCTATCCGCGATGCCGCGCCGTCCAGCTAACCTGCTTTCGCCTGAACACCAATGCACAAGCGCTCTACCGCAGCCTCGGCTTCGAGGCGACCGGCGGCGTAGATCCGGAATTCAGCGAGCCAAACTACATCCTGTGCACGGCAGCCCTCGATACCTTCAGGCGATAATTTCTCATCTGTCCGCCCGGTGGGCACTCACGCCCATTCCAGCAAAGGTTTTGCGGGGATTCCAGGAGCCGCTCCGGCGGGTAGCCTAATTCATTTTCAATAATGCCGGGCGCGGGCTATACCCTGATCGCACGCGGGAGACCGGACTTGCGATGAGCGAATCACACAAACTTTCGACCTACCGATGGGCCATCGAGGTTCTGCTGCTGCTCCTTTTGATGGCGCAGTCGCTGACTTGGCTCGCACCCGCGCCGATCCTCGAGGAGATCAAAAACGGACTCGGCATCTCGCTCAGCAGCGCCGGGCTTATCATCTCGATCATCGCGCTATGCATCGGGGTCTTCTCGCTGCTCGGCGCAGTCGTCGCCGAGCGCGTCGGCGCACTGCGCGCACTCGTGATCGGCATCTGGCTGATGGCGATCGGGCAAATCGCGAGCGGCTATGCTCCAAGCTTCGCGGCGCTGCTGATATGCCGCATCATCGAGGGAATCGGCTACGGAATCGTGATCGCGCCGCCGGGCACGCTTACGATGCAATGGTTCGGCGAAGGCGAATGGCCATACATCAATATGATCAACTTCGCCTTCGGATACGTCGGTCTGACCGCGGTGTTCCGCTTCACCCCGCCCCTGTTTACCGCGGTGGGATCGTCGTGGCGGTCGGTGCTGTTCTGGTACGGCGTGGGATCGGCGGGTGTCGCTCTTTTGTGGACGATCCTGGGCCGCGAGCGGCGTCGCGCCGCGATTGAAGCGCCCGTGATTTCCACGCAAACGGCCGAGCGCGGCTCGGCGCTGGCGGAAGTCGCCAGGATGCGCGACGTGCTGCTGGTTGCGGGCGGGTTGTTCGGCGGGATGTGGGTGTTCCAGATCTACACCGCGTTCCTGCCGCAGTACTTCCGCGTCTATCGCGAAATGACGATGCTGCAAGCGTCGCTGATGACGCAGGTGCTGCCGCTTACCGGGATGTTCGCGGCGGCGATCGGCGGAATCGGCACCGGAATGAGCGGACTGCGCAAGCCGTTCACGTGGCCGGTCGCGATCGCGACGCTGGTCGGATGCGCCGGCGCGATCGTGCTTGCAAATCCGATGTGGATTCGGCTGTCGCTGGTGCTGGTCGGAATCGGCGCGGCGGGATCGCTGGCGGCAATCACCACGCTGCTGATGGAGTTGCCCGGAATGACGCCGGTCCGCGCGGGCGCGGCGATTGGGTTCGTTTGGGCTATAGGCTACTTCGGAGCATTCGTATCGCCATTCCTGGGAGGCGCGCTTGCGGCGCATTTCGGCCTGAAGGCCGTGATGCTTTCGTTCCTGGTCTTTCAGTTGCTCCCGATCGTTACGATGTATTTCCTGCCCGAGACCGGCCCCGGCAAAACGCGCTACAAGATCGAGGCAATCGAACAAGCCCGCGCCGAAGCCGCCCAAGCGCGCGCGGATTGAGCCGCGCCCGTCAGGAGTTCCGGGACTCCCGCACACGACCAAGCAATCAGGCGTGCGAAAGTTCGCAGCGGCCGGGATTTCTCCCTGCGGTCGAAATGACGATTGGGGGATCGCGGCGGTTAGATCTGTTCAGTCAGATCGATCCATTTGGGATTCATCGATTCGACGAGCCTGAGCTTCTTTTCGCGACGCCATCGCTTGACCTCTTTCTCACGCGCGATTGCGGCGAGCGGGCCGTCGTATTCTTCAAAGTACACCAGCCGGCCGATGTTGTACTTCGAAGTGAAGGCCCCAGGACGGCCATCGCGATGCTCGTGCACGCGGCGCGCAAGATCATTAGTGATACCAACGTACAGAGTCCGCGAGGCGCTCGCGAGAATGTACATAAAGCATCGGTGACTCATAGCCATCAGACAGGGATCAGAGCTCAACATAGAGCCGACCCTCCAGTTTTCATCCGAGACCGCCCATCCGTCATTTCGACCGCGGGGAGAAATCCCGGCCTCTGCGAACCTCGCACTTTTGAGCTCCGAGACGTGTGCAGGATTTTCGGAACATTTCATTGAGCGCGAGACGATGCCAGCATTAGCGGCAAATAGGCGCGCTAACTTCGAGTCTTATGCTTTCGCCTGCTGGATTGCATCACTACCCCTTTATGATAATCATAGAGCGATTTTGTGACACGGGTGGTTTTGACAGGCTTTAGGGGGGACCTATGGACAGGCGGCTTATCCGTCGGGCGGTGTCTTCCGCGATAGTCGCCGTTGTGCTGGTAGCGAGCGGACTATTCCTCGCAGCCGGCTGCTCCGTCTACATGGAAGCGACAAGGCCGACTCCGGTCGATCTCTCCGAGTATGACATCGGGCAATCCCGGGATTCAGTTCTCGAGCGTCTGGGCTCGCCTCAAAATACCGTCGTGGAATCCGACGGGGCTAGCTGCGATCTGTACCAGCTCTACACCAAGGGTTATGGAGCTGGCGGAAAAATTCCGATAGCCGTCGCTGAGGGCGCTGCGGATTTTTTTACATTGGGACTGGCGGAGATTGTCCTGACGCCGACGGAGGGCGTCACCAAGAGCGAAAAGCATCCGATTGCGTTTTGCTACAAAGATCAGAAAATTGTGCGCTTAACGACGCCGGACCAGGCACAGACTGCTGCGATTGAACCACCGGAGTCTGCTCCAGCTCAAGCTGCGGAAGCGGCACTTCCTGTAGCCTCACCCGCTCCTCAATCGTCGCCCGTTGCGCAGGTCTCATCAGCGACTGTACCCGCCCCCGCAGTCGCCGCATCGACGGTGATCATCGCGCCGCCAGGGGTAGTCGCGGCACCCGCAGTGCCGGCAATCGGCCCGCAAGGCCCGATCTCCGCACCGACAGCGTCGGCACCCTCAAATGCGGGAAGTTGAACGAATCTGTTCTTAGCGCGGGCGGGAGGAATACACACCGGCGAAGCCGGGAGGGCGCCAGCCGTTGTTGGCGCAGGTGACGCATACTACGAATTGCTTGCGACGGCCGTTATCGGCGCCCATGAGCGCCACTGCGCTCTCGGTGGAAACCGATTTGGCGCATCCGGCGCAAGTCGCTACCAGCGCCTTGTTTTCTTTGGCCTTATCACTCGGCATCTTCTAGACCTCCGGAATTCGCAAGGTCAGTCAGGGAAAACCGCGCGCGAATTGCCACCCAAAAGCTTGCGCCGCCGCTCGGGACTTAGCGTGGCGACGCTCTCGCGAATTAGTCGCGCCGCCTCGAGCGTCGAATCGATATGCGGATAGTCGGAGCCCCACAGCACGCGATCCTCGCCGAGCAAATCCATCGTGGCGCCGATAGTGCGCTCTTCAGGTTCGGCGACTACCCAGATGTTGCGGCGGAAATAGTCAGACGGCTTGAGCTTGGTCGGGAAGGTCCATCCCAGATGCTCATACTTCTCATCCATCCGATCCATGATGTACGGAGCCCATCCGCAGCCTGCCTCGACGCATAGCACTTTGAGTCGCGGGAAGCGGTCGAACAGGCCGTCGGCGACCATCGTCATCGCGGCGGGCACCACCTGCGCGAAGCCGCCTAACGCGAAGCCGTACACCGCGCGAAATTCGCCGGGTTGATAAAATTGGCCCAGGATTCCCGGCGCGCGATTGAAACGCACGATCACGTGCAGGCAGACGGGAATTCCAGCGGCTTCGCATTCGCTCCAGATTGGATCGAAATCGGGATGCGAGAAGCGCTTACCGCCGATTGTCTCCGGCGCGAGAAAAATGCCCTTAAACCCGAGCCTTAAGCATCGCTTGAGTTCCGCCAACGCGCTGACCGGCTCCTGGATTGCGATATGCGCGATCGGAATTACGCGGCCCGGCGCCCGGCTCGCGAAATCGCAGAGCCAATTGTTGTAGGCGCGAGTGTAGGCGGCGGCCAGCGCGTCGTCGGCGGTATCCCACAGGATCCCGACCGTGGGAAACAGGACTCCCGCGCTGACGCCCCAATCGTCGAGCATCCGGATGCGTTCCTCGGGCAGGTAGGACGCGGGCGGGCATCCGTCGAGATATTTTTTTTGGCCCGGCACGAACAGCGATTGACGCGGCAGATTCGCACCGCCCAGCCCCGCGAGCATCCCCTTGAGCATCGGCTGATTGTCGATCATCAGGACTTCCATCCCGTCGGCGGGATCGATCGCAATCCGGATCGCGCGATCACGAAAGCGCGGCTCGATATAGTTCTGCCACAGGTCGGGCGGCTCCATCACGTGCGAGTCGCAATCGACGACGAAATCCTGCGTGGTGTTCATCTGCAATAACCTAACACATGGTAGGCGCGGGCGCGAAGCGCTTTCGCCTCACGGCTTCATCGCCTGCCCGATCGCGACGCCGATCAGCAGCACGAATCCCAGGATCAGCACGAGCGCAATTCCGGCGCCGATTCCGTGTGCGGCGGCCTGCTGTTGATCGCTTAGCGGACGCTCGACCTGCGCCGTATGAATCCCCGAGTGATAGCCGCTGTGCGAGGTGTAGTAGATTCCGGTGCCCGGAATTCCGATCGTCCTGCGCACCCCGCGCGAGCCGACCGTCACGTGCGCACCGCGCATCCCGAAGGTCAGGCTCGGCCCCGACTTGGAGACGTTCACCGAGAGTCCCGGGAAGATTCGCATCCGCCGATAAAATCTGAAATTACCCATCACCCTTTTTTTGCGCCCTTGCCCCCGTCTCAGGCTTTTAGCGGCGACTCTGGAAGAACTCGCGCAGGATAGCAGCGCACTCATCGGCCATCACGCCGCCGTGAACTTCGAGCCGGTGGTTCAGACGGCCGTCGCGCCCGATATCGTACACGGAACCCAGCGCGCCCGCCTTTTCGTCGCGCGCTCCGTACACCACTTTGGAGATTCGCGCCGCGATCATCGCCCCGACGCACATCGTGCATGGCTCGAGCGTGACGTAGATCGCAACGTCTGTAAGCCGGTAAACGCCGAGTGCGCGCGCGGCCTCCCGAATCGCGATCACCTCGGCGTGGGCGGTCGGATCGTTCAACGAAATCGGACGGTTACGCCCGATCGCCATGACCCGTCCGGCGGCTACTGCCACCGCCCCAACTGGGACCTCGCCCGCGGCAGCGGCTGCCCGAGCCTCGCCGATCGCGAGCGCCATCAGCGCGCGGTCTTCGTTGGAACTTCGGCCCGAGCCATCCTCCATGCTCATTCAATCCGCTCTGCTAGTCAGTCTCGGTTGCTAATATGAGTTTGACACTGACGGGCGGCTCGACCAAGATCGCGGTGGGGAGCCTGTACATGAAACGATATATCGGGGTCGTTGGATTCGTCGCGCTGGCAATCGCTTCCAGCGCATTCGCCACCGTCACGGTCAAGGACGACTCCGAAGCCGCGCGGCGCACAGCCCAGATGCACAGGATGTACGATCATCCGATGACGCAGGTTGTCCCGGTCAAGGATGTCCGCGTGGTAATCAGCACCGACCAGATCATGCGCTCGTGCTGCATGCCGCCCAGCCTGGTGGTTGCGGGCAATGTGGTCAATATCGACGCCAAGCCGATCAACTATGTGAAACTGACCTTCAGCTTCGAAGACAGCCACGGCAAAGTTGTTCACGCCGAATCGGTTTACAACTCGCAAGCGGTCAGCTTGGGTGAAGACGCCGAAGTCGCCCGGATCCTGAACGAAAAGCCGCACTTCGATCCGCTCAAACCCGGCGCGACGGATCATTTCTCTTTCTCCATCCCGATGCCGATGCTGCCGCGATTCGCGAAGGTTCGGCTGTACGCCGACGTCGTGACCCAGGTAGCGAGTAACCAGTAGCGCACGGGCTGCGCGCGATCGAATCATCGCGGCAATCATAGCCACTCAATGGCGGAGCTTACCGAGACTTACCCGTTCGAGCTTAAAGCGCGTCTCGAACGCGGCGACGCGATCGTCATCCTGGACGTGCGTGAGCTTGCGGAAATCGAGCTCGCGCGGTTTCCGGGCGCGACACATATCCCGATGAACGACATTCCCGCGCGGATCGGCGAACTCGACCCGGAGCGCGAAACGATCGTCGTATGCCATCACGGGATGCGCAGTGCGCAGGTCGGGATGTACCTGGTGCGCAATGGATTCAAGCGGGTCGTCAATCTTGCCGGTGGAATCAACGCCTGGTCCCTGGAAGCCGATGCGTCCGTACCGCGTTACTGACGCTACTAAGCCGCGCCGAAAAGCGCGATAATCTTCCGGTGGGACAATCCGCATGACGTTTCTCGCAGCCGCAATCCAGATGGCGGCGACTTCCGACAAAGGCGCCAACCTCGACCGCGCCGAGCGCTTGGTCCGGCTTGCGGCCGCGCGCGGAGCGAATTTGGTCGCGCTGCCCGAGATGTTCAACTGGCGCGGCAAGCGCTCTGAAGAGCCCGCGGCAGCCGAGACGCTCGAGGGCGAATCGATCGCGCGGATGGCGCGCCTCGCACGCGAGCTTCAGCTTCATCTGATCGCCGGATCAATCGCGGAGCGCGCGCCAAATGAGGCGCGCAACTACAATACCTCGGTGCTGCTCGGCCCCAACGGCTCACAGCTTGCCGCGTATCGCAAAATTCATTTGTTCGACATCGACCTGCCCGGACGCGTCACCGTGCGCGAGTCGGACGCGAAGAAGCCCGGCGCCGAAGTCGTCGCCGCGCCGACTCCGCTTGGAACGATCGGGCTTACGATCTGCTATGACCTGCGCTTTCCGGAACTCTACCGCCGGCTCGCGTTCAGCGGCGCGCAAATTATCACGCTGCCAAGCGCGTTCACCTTCCCGACGGGCGAGGCGCATTGGGAGACGCTGATTCGCGCGCGCGCGATCGAGAATCAGGTTTACCTGGTCGCTCCGGCGCAGTTCGGTCCCAATCCGCACGGGTTCAGCGACTATGGAAATTCGATGATCGTCGATCCGTGGGGACGAGTGCTGGCGCGCGGCGCCGATCAGGAAGGCGTGGTGATCGCGCCGATAGATCTGGATTACCTGGAACGCGTCCGGCGAGAGCTGCCCGCGCTATCGCATGCGCGGCTGCTCACCGATCACAAGTAAGTAATTGGCGCGACTGGTTCGCATGGGGAGAATCGCAATGAAGAAAATCAGCGCATTCGTACTCGCGGCGGCTCTGACCGTGCTCGCCGCCGCGCCAGCAGCCTACGCTCACGACATGTCTTCGATGGATGGCATGCCCGGAATGTCCGCGGCCAACGGGATGGGCGCGCAGATGCATATGGATGAGCACATGCGGATGACCGATTTGCAGGACCCGACTCCTCTGGACGTCGAGCGCGCCAACGACATCCTGGCGACCCTGCGCCGCGTGCTCCTGCCGTATCGCAACTATCACGTGGCGCTGGCGCAGGGCTTTCGGATTTTCATGCCAACCGTTCCGCAGGACGTCTATCACTTCACCAACTACGCGTGGGCCGGCGACGAATATCGCGGGCGATTCGATCTCGCGCATCCGGGCTCGATTCTTTACGTCAAGCAGCCCGGCGGGAATTATGTGCTGGTGGGCGCGATGTACAGCGCACCGCCGGACTTCACGCCGCAGCAGCTCGATCAACTGGTTCCGCTCGGAATCGCGCGCTGGCACGAGCATGTAAATATCTGCCTGCCCGAGAGCATTACGCTCGGCGACTTGATGCAGGGCGACGCCGGCCAGGGGCGGCAGAATCTTCCGGGGATGATTCCGATCGCGGCGAATCCGGAAGCGCTCGAACGCGATCAGAAGTACGGCGTATTCGCCGACGGACGTTTCGGATTCACCGGAAAAATCCACGACGCGGCGGCGTGTAAGTCGGCAGGCGGAAACTTTCTTCCGCTCGCGTTCGGATGGATGGTCCACGTTTATCCGTTCGCCGGCGACGACCTGAAGGTTGCATTCGGAACCAGCATTCCCAAACCAGCCGCGCAATAGGCCCGGCGCGGGCGCAATTCGCGGCGCCGCCGCGCGCAGGGTGCATCGCCGCGGAGAAATCTCTCTCAACGCGCCTTGACGCCAAACTCTGGGCAGGTTAAGCAGGCTGCTCACCTGTGATCGCGCGAGACTGAAAGCGCACCGCCTACCGACGGTCCGCCGATTCGGGGATGCGTCCGCAGCGGGCGCACGCACGGAAGTAGTCGAGGAATCATTTTTATGGCTGAGGGACCTCTGGCCGGTTTTCGTATCCTTGATTTGACCGCGGTTATTTCGGGACCGTTCTGCACGATGCTGCTGGGCGATCTCGGCGCCGACGTGGTCAAAGTCGAGTCACCCGAGGGCGATTCGATGCGCCGGAATATCGGCCCGAAAAAGAACGGGATGACCGCGGCGTTTCTGAATTTCAATCGCAACAAGCGCAGCGTCGTGATCGATATCAAAAAAGAGCACGGCCGCGACCTCGTGCGCCGGCTCGCAGTCAAATCCGACGCGATCGTCGAGAACAATCGTCCGGGGGTCGCCGATCGTCTGGGAATTGGCTACGCCGATATACGCCACGCGAATCCGAAGATCGTCTATTGCTCGATCTGCGGCTTTCCACCCAAGGGCCGCTACGCGAATTTTCCCGCCTATGATCCTGTAATCCAGGGCTACTCCGGGATGGAGCATGTGCAGGGCGGAAAAAGCGGACAGCCGACCGCGGTCAAGATGGCGCTGGCGGACAAGGTCAGCGGAATGACCGCGGCGCTGAGCATCGTCAGCGCGCTGCATGCGGCCCGTTCACGTGGAGTCGGCCAGCACATCAGGGTGTCGATGCTCGAGGCGATGATAGCGTTCACGGCCAACGACTCGATCTACGAATACACGTTTCTGCCCGAAGCCGAGTTCAAGGGCACCGCGCCCAAGAGCTCGACGCTGGATCCGTTCCGCACCGCCGACGGATGGCTCACGATCGCGCCGTTCACCGACGAGCAGTTGCGCCGCCTGTGCGCCGCCGTCGAGCATCTGGAATGGTACGACGGGGTTGAGAACCGGATGGAGCGCGGACGCGGAATCATGCGCGGGCTGGCCAAGCTGTTTCCCGAGCATCCTACCGCGCATTGGCTGCCGATTCTCGAGAAGGCCGACATCCCGTGCGGCCCAGTACACAACTACGATACGCTGCTTACCGATCCGGAGATTGTCGCGAACGAAAGCTTCCAGGTTTACGATCATCCGGCGGCGGGCAAGGTCCGCACGGTCAATCCGGGCGCGCGCTTCAGCGAGACTCCGGCGCGGATGTGGCGCACGCCGCCCAAGCTCGGCGAGCATACTGAGGAAGTCCTGCGCGAGTCCGGAATCGATCGCACCCAAGTGGAAGAATTGCGCGCGGCCAAGGTGATCAACTAGCGCTCCGTTCAGACTCGCGCTCGGCTGTCGCAGACTCAACATCCTGTCATCCTCGATGACTTGGTGAGCCGCCACCCGATCGGTGTCAGGATTGTGGGCAAGATCATCTTTGTGTAAACTAAGAGTTGTCCTCACCGAGCGCGTTCCGCCGCCCGCCGTCTCCGCCCTTGACCGATCGGACCGAATGAACCGGAGCTTCAACAAGGAGCAATCGGACTATGAATGAACTCGGCTCGGGCCACTCGGATTTGCACGGAGCGGAAATCGCGGCGCGGCAACGGTTTCTTGCGAAAAAGAGCTTCTATAGCGGCCGGATTACTGGCGACTACGACTCGCAGACTCGCGACTCAACCAAAAAATTTCAGGAAGTATTCAAACTCGTCGCGGATGGAATCGTCGGACCACAGACAGTGGAGCGAGCTCGCCGCGAGAGCTTCGCCGTGTCAACGGGCACCCCCGGACCGAGACCACTTCAC
>JBOHWH010000077.1:0-14507 GCA_050736695.1 Binataceae bacterium (SeqCode)
GAACCTGCGATCCCAAATTCTATCGGGTCAAAGATGCGTTCGCGGCTAATTTCGAGCCCGGCGCAAAAGCAGGAACGGAAGTGGGCGCCGCGGTTGCGCTGACGCTCGACGGAAAACCAGTGGTCGATTTGTGGGCCGGCCACGCCGACAAGGAAAAGACCAAACCCTGGACGCGCGACACAATCGTCAACGTGTACTCGACCACCAAGGGCCTGACCGCAATCTGCGCTCATCGCCTGGTCGATCAGGGCAAGCTCGATCTCGATGCTCCGGTCGCGAAGTACTGGCCGGAGTTTGCGGCGGCGGGGAAAGAAGAAATTCCCGTGCGATTCCTGCTCTCGCATCGCGCCGGCCTTCCTGCGATCAGCAAACCGCTTGCGCCCGACGCGCTGTTCGACTGGACCGTGATATGCTCCGCGCTGGCCGAACAGAAGCCGTGGTGGGATCCGGGAATGCGCCACGGTTACCACGCGCTTACGTTCGGATTCCTGGTGGGCGAAGTAATTCGCCGGATCACCGGAAAATCTCCGGGAACTTTTTTTCGCGACGAGCTCGTGAAGCCCCTTGGGCTCGACGCTCATATCGGACTTGGCGCGGAACACGACGCGCGCGTTGCGAGCATGATCGCGTCGCCGCCGCCGGCGCCCGGCGAACCTAATCTCTTCGCCGAGGTGCTTAAGAATCCCGAGTCTGTCACCGCCAAGGCGTTCGCGAATCCTCCCGTGCTGGCCGCGCCCGGACTGGTGAACAGCCGCCAGTGGCGCGCGAGCGAAATTCCCGCCGGCAACGGACATACGAATGCGCGCTCGTTGGCGCGGCTCTACGGCGCGCTCGCGCGCGGCGGCGAGGTTGATGGCTACCGCGTGCTCACCCCTGACAGTATCGTGCGATGCCACAGCGAGCAGGCGAGCGGGCCCGACGAAGTCCTGTTCATCTCGACGCGCTTTGGGCTGGGTTTCATGATGTCGCAGCCGGGCGCGTCACTCGGACCAAACCCGCGATCTTTCGGCCATCCGGGTGCGGGCGGCTCGCTCGGATACGCCGATCCCGAAGCGAAAATCGGATTTGGATATGTGATGAACAAGATGCAGGCGGGCATCCTGATCGACCCGCGCGCGACCACCTTGATCGATGCGGCGTACGCGGCGCTGTAGGAGATATTCGCGATGGCGGTGAAGATCGACGGGACCTGCAATGAAAAATTCCGCCGCGTGCGCGAAGTGTTCGCTGCGAACTTTGAGAACGACGGCGAGATCGGCGCCGCCATAGCCGTCACCGTCGACGGCGCGCCGGTCCTCGATCTCTGGGGCGGTCATGCCGACCATGCGCGCACCCGGCCGTGGACGCGCGACACTCTGGTGAACGTCTATTCGACGACCAAGGGACTCACTGCGATCTGCGCGCATCGCCTGGTCGATCAGCGCAAACTTGACCTCGACGCCGCGGTCGCGCGCTACTGGCCCGAGTTCGCGCAGGCGGGCAAAGAGAAACTGCCGGTGCGATTTCTGCTGAGCCATCAGGCAGGCCTGCCCGCGGTGAGCAAGCCGCTCGCATCCGAAACGTTCTACGACTGGAATGCGATGTGCGCAGCGCTGGCTGAGCAGAAGCCCTGGTGGGAACCGGGAACTCGCCACGGATATCATGCGATTACCTACGGATGGCTGGTCGGCGAGGTGATTCGCCGCGCGAGCGGCAAGACGATGGGCGCGTACTTCCGCGACGAGATCGCGGGTCCGCTCGGACTCGACGCGCACGTCGGACTCGATGCGAAGGAAGACGCGCGGGTGGCGGAAATCGTGCCTGCGCCGCCACCGCCGCCAGACGCGCCGAGTGAATTTGCCGAGATGCTCAAGAACCCCGAGTCGATGATCGCGCGCGCGATCATGAATCCTCCGGAGGTGGTGCTCGATCCGAAGGTCGTGAACAGCCGCGCGTTTCGTGCGATGGAATTGCCTTCGGCCAATGGTCACGCGACCGCGCGCGCGCTCGCACGCGTGTACGGCGCGCTTGCGCGTGGCGGTGAGATCGGCGGGCACCGCGTGCTGACCCCGGCCAGTATCGCGCGAGGCCATACCGAGCAGGCGTTCGGAATGGATGAAGTGCTGCGGCAACCCACACGTATCGGGCTGGGCTTCATGCTCTCGCATGCGGGCGCACGGCTCGGACCGAATCCGCATTCGTTCGGCCATCCGGGCGCGGGCGGATCATTGGGCTTTGCAGATCCCGGCGCGAAAATCGGCTTCGGCTACGCGATGAACAAGATGGGAGTCGACGCAGTGATGGACCCGCGCACGTACCGGCTGATCGACGCGGTGTATGAGTCGCTGTGAAAGAATTGTACGGGCGGAGAAACGCAGGCTACAGGCCGGCCGATTGATGTAGCGCGCAACGCAGTTTGAAGAAATGCGTCATCGAGGTCAGGTAGCGCACACGCCACGCCGAGGGCATTTTGCCATTCTTCAGATCCACGTTGTAGCGGGAACCGATCAGGCCGTATGCCTTGCGCATCCGGCGAAACAGATCATCCGGCGAGCGCGGCGCGATTCCGCCGATCATCCCGATCTCGGACATCAGTTCCTTGCTGTACGCGGCCAACGCCACCAGGCTGTCGGCAAACAACTCGTCGCCTTCCTTCAGATGGCTCGAGAAGGCGCCCTCCATGAACGCGGTCATAGGAGCTTTTTCGCCGACCAGCGAGCCATAAATGTAATGACCCAGTTCGTGGCCGAGCGTCGCGGCGACAGCCGCCGGATGATGCGCAGTATTTATGAAGATGACGAACTTGTTGCTGTCGCCGATACTGGTGCGGCAGAAAAATCCGCGCAGCGAAAGTCCCGCGCCCTGCCGATACGGTTCTGCGCGCAACTCGATCTCGCGCGGACCGAAATTGCGAAACAGCTTGTCGATAACCTCGGGACTGTCCAGGCTTTTCCAGCGTCCGTCGTACGACTTGATGTCGCTGTCGATCACTTGGGCGAGTTCCTGCGCCAAGCGTCGCTCCGGCATCGCCGGTTCCTCGAGATAATTCGCCGACAGAACTTTTTTCAGATCGGTGAGCTGCACCAGCACGCGCTTGCCCATCGAATTGAACGGCACTTTGATTTCACCCAGCAGCCGCGAGATAAGCCCGTCCACCTCGCGCGCCGCCATCGCGTCCGGTCCGCGGCTTGAGATGCGTTTGCCAAGTTCAGGCGAAATAATCGCTGCTGCGCTCATACAGGCACCCACGCTCTACGCGACACATCCTCCCCGGAAATCACACAGTAGTATGATCAGGACTAAATGGCGACCACAAGCAAATCGAACACGAAACGTAGTCCGCAAGTCTTGTGCCATACTACATATGGCCGCCCGAGCTTCCGGCTCTACCAGTACTGGAAATCGACGCCTTTTCGCCGATGTCAGTTTGCAACGCGCGCTCAAGGCGACGTCGCAGCGATGACACAGGCGCCGTCTCTTGGCGGAACTCGGTCGAGTTTCAAGAACTGATGCTAGCGTCATCGCTGACCGTTGCAGGCGCAATTACTCCGCGCGAACGGAGGTACGCCCGCGCCTCTATTGAGAGTTCAGCGCTTGCCGAACGGTGTTTAGGATGTACATAAAGTCGCGTGTGCTTCTTACGTCGCCCATCAGCGCCACACGCGACAGCATCTCCATCTCCTGTCCGGTCACGCGCATGGAGTCGCGAAGTTGATCGTTACGCCGAAATTCTTCCCATGCCGAACTGGCAGAACTCTCCTCGGGCGCGGCGACCAGCGCATGCGCTTTCGGATTGGCAAGGAAGAAAAGCTCCTTGCAGTCGAAGCCGAGCACGTCGGCCAGGCGCGCAACGATTTCTTCCGACGGATGCCGTTTGCCGCACTCGAGATGGCCGATGTATGGCGTCGAGGTGCTGACGCGGCTTGCCACCTCGCGCTGAGTCAAATTCATCCGCCGCCGCCGTTCACGAATCACTTCGCCGAAACTCGTTTTGCCCATCACTTACCGAAACCCCCTGTATTACCTAATGCGCTCACGCGCAGATTTATTTCAGGCTTGCGCAAAGCAGGCTCCAAGAACCGTCGTGCGCGCCAAATGATCTATCTGAATCGCTTCATTCCTGAGCGGCGCCATCTATCGGCCGAGTCGTCGATCGATCCTTGCGGTTCGCGCGCGCGGTGCCCAACTGCGTGCCGCGGCGACGGTTCTCCAGCGCTCGCAGACAGGCCTCGCGTCCCGCTGCGCGTTCGAGCTGGCCGCGTTTCCGCTCCAGCGCCGACACAATTGCGCGATACGCGGTTAGCTGCCCGCCCAATTCGACCCAGTAGCAGGGCGCGCATACGGGCGGGCAGAATCCGGTCTCGTCGGCGCCGGCACATCGGTAGTGACCGCGGCAACTGGCACATCGATGCGCGTGCGGGCGCAAGGTAACGCGAGCATCCGGATCCGAGGGGTCCGGGCACGGCAGCGGCAACAGCGCGAGGGTCGAGTCGCAGCGACTGGCGTAACCTCCGTCGGGCCGGCCAGTGCGCGCAGCAGCGACTGAACGAAGAGTTCTCATAGCGCGCTATTGTCCGTATAATCCTACTTTCTGTCAAGTAGGGTAAAACGTACTGTAGGAAGGCTTTATTTCGTCGTGATGCGCCGTGTTGTGCAGAGCAGGGTGCGGAGCCGCCGCCAATCAACCACGCCGCCCAAGCTGTTCAGGCGCGTTCGAGCAATCGCGCCACGAAGTCGAGCCGGTCTTTGCCCCAGAACATTTCACCGTCAACGGAAAACATCGGTACCCCGAACACGCCGCGCTCGGCCGCTTGGGAGGTAATCGCGCGCAACTCGCCGCGGATCTCAGGCGAGCCGGCAGCGCGCAGGATCGCGTCAGCCTCGAGGCCCGCACCGCGCGCGAGCGCGCCGAGCACCGGCGGATCGGAAATGTCCTCGTCGCGTTCCCAATACGATCGAAAGACTGCTTGACAGAATGCGGTGCGCGCGGGTCCGGATAATGCGATCGCGCATCTGAGCGCGGTGGCGGTCTTGATCGGGAAACGGCTGGGTTTGCGAAACGGCAACCCGGTGAATTCGGCGTAGCGCGCGTGATCGCGCCACAGATAGCGCGCCTTGCGCGGCGTCATCGCCATCACGTCGAAGCCGGTGCCGCGAAACAAGCCCGCCGAATGAATCGGCAGCCAGTTCACCTCGGTCCCGGTCTTAGCTGCGAGTTGGGGCAGCATGAAAGCGGCGAAGTAGCTGTTGGTGCTTGAGAAGTCGAAGAAGAAATCGATGCTGCGCATCGAGGCCTCCGATCGAAAATGGATTGTTCATTTTAGCGCCGCGATGCGCGCGACGACGCGATCGACAAATATGCCGGCCGAGCCCAGATAGCTTGCAGGGTCCATCGCGCGTTCGATTTCCTCGCGCGAGAGACGACAGCTGAGCTCAGCGTCATCCGCGACCACGTCGCCGAGCGCGCGATCCTCCGCGCGAGCGAGATCGCATGCGCGCGCCACCGCATGATGCGCCGCCGCGCGGCCCATCGCGGAGGTCAGGAGCCCAGCCAGCGCCTCCGCCATGATGAGGCCGCGGGTCGCGTCGAGGTTTTGGCGCATCCGCGCCGGGTCGGCGATCATCCCGGCGGCGAGGTCGCGCGCATGCGCCAGCGCGCCCGCCGTCAGCGTGAAGATCTGCGGCAGAGCGAGCGATTCGCTCTGCCACGCTCCCGTCGAGCGCTCGTGATCCTGCGTCATCGCGCAGAACATGATCGGTACGAGCGCGTGCACCACGCGAGTCGCGGCAAGGATGCACTCGCTCAGGACAGGATTGCGTTTCTGCGGCATCGTACTCGACGACCCCGTTCCCGGGGTGTGCGGCTCGAAGACCTCAGCGACTTCGGTTTGAGTCAGCAGGACGATATCGAGCGCAAATTTAGACAGGCTGCCGCAGATCAGTGCGAAAATCGCGGTCACTTCGGCCAGAGCGTCCCGCGTCACGTGCCACGGAAGATCGGGCACGGCAAGATCGAGTTCGCGGGCAAGCGCTGCCGCAACTGCCGGACCGCAGGCGCCCAAAGAGGCAAGCGTGCCGGCCGCGCCTCCGAACTGCACGACGAAGACCCGCGCGCCGGCCTGGTCCAGACGGGCAATGTGCGCCGCAAGCGGAGCAGCCCAAGTCGCGCACTTAAGTCCGAACGTCGTCGGCACCGCGTGTTGCAGATGGGTTCTGCCCGCGATTGGCGTATCGCGATATCTACTCGCATGTTCGGCGAGCGAGCGCGCCGTCGTGGCCAGATCGCGCCGGATCACCGCTACGCCGCGGCGCATCTGCAGCACCAGCGCGGTATCGACGATGTCCTGCGTGGTCGCGCCCAGATGGACATAGCGTGCGGCATCCGTGCCGGCTGCGCGTCCCAACTGCGCGGCCAACTCGACCACGGGGTAGCCGACGGTCGCGGTGCTGGCGGCAATCGCGTCAAGCGAAAGGTTCTCGATTCGCGCCGCGGCGGAAATCTTACGAGCAGCCTCGAGCGGCACGATTCCAAGCGAAGCCTCGGCGCGGGCCAGCGCGGCCTCGACCTCGAGCATCGCGGCGAGCTGCGCGCGATCGGAAATCAGATCGCGCATCTCGCCGGTGCCGAAGAGCGCGCCGAAAATCTGCGAGTCTGCGGGATTGACGCTCATCAGGATAGTTTCTCGTCCTTGGACGAGAGTTTCGCAAGCGGGGCAGTGCTATCTAATAGCATCGCGATTGCCAGCTTCGCCGACCCGGGGTAAAGGACATTTATTGCGATGAACGATGCGATGGCGCGATGGTGGGCGCTCGCTGCTACGGCCGGGCGAGTGCTGATGGGCCTGCTGATAGTGATCGGCGCGCTTTATCTCGTCGACGATCTATCGCTTCGATTCAAAATTCCGCCGTCGCGCGCCGGGTTCGGCTCGGTGCGGGTAAATAAGCTTCTCGCGGTGCCGCTGAAGAACGGCAAGACCGAATTCATCATGAACGGTTCTGAGAATCAGGCGTGCGTGAACTCGCCGTTCCCGCATCTCGGCTACGCGCCGTGCTGGTACGTCGAGCGGCACAAAGATCGCCGCCAGGATCTCTAGTGTGATGTCGGAGATCGCGTGGGGTGGGATGCCGCTGCGTCGCAGCAAATGGGGTTAGGCATACAGTCCTCAGTACCGTCGCTACTCCGGAGCAGATTGAGAAATGGAAGAATCACACAAGATCATCCGCTTGATCGATGCTTCCGCGACAGCCGAATATTTGGCATCTATGAGGGCGCTGGCGAGATTCAGCGTTTGATCATCGCGCGCGCGATTCTCGGTTATACTTCGCGCGACATCCCGTAAAGGCTCGCACTGAAAGTTGGCTCGCTTGCTATGATTTGTCCTCTAAATGGTTTGCCGGCAGCGAACCTCACCCGGGCGTCGCGTTCGTCGAAAGTCGCATCAACCCGATCTGGCCCTTTGACGACCAGCTCGACGTGCTTGGGGAAGAGCCGCCGCGGCATCGCTCAACGAGGTGGCGTGTGGATACGGACCAAAAGGCGAAGTTGGCTTCGCTCTTCGCTCAGGAACAGGTTGCGGTGCTTATCACGCAAGGCGGCCAATGGCCGACCGCAACTCTGCAGGCTTTTGCTGAGACCGAAGCTCTGGATTTGCTCTTTATTGTGGGCGCGGACGCGGACAAGTTTCACAACCTGCTGCGCAATCCAAACGTGACGGTGCTGGTCGATGCTCGCGTTGCCGGCGACATCACGAAGTTTCAGGTCGTGCGCGCCTCAATTCAAGGTGTTGCTCAAGAGGTTCCGCCAGGCAGTGAGGAATGGAAATCGCTCGAGGTTGTCTTCCTGAAGAAGAATCCCTTTGAAGCTCCGTTTTTCGCAAGCGACAAGTTACGGATGGTGCGAGTGAAGCCCAAGCGCATTTCATACGCGGGTCTCGTGCGCGATATGTTCAAGGTCGAGTTGTGAGCTATCAGGAATCGAGTAGTTCCATCGTGTGGGCCCGCGCCCGATCGTACTCTTTTCGCGTTTGATCGATCAGGTCGGCGGCGCTCTGAATCCTGCTCACGCCGGAAATCGAATGGCCCGCGCTCCAGATGTCCTTATAGCGCCGCGGCCCCGGCCGCTCGCCCATCCCGCCGAAACTCCTGGCGGCTTCTTCGATTGAGACGCGCGGCGGCAGAGTCGCCGGATCGAGTCCCGCGGCGATCATCGACGGCTTCAGCATATTGGTGTCGAGTCCGGTAAATGCCTGCGTCAGCATCACGTCGTCCATGTCAGACTCGACCAGCATCTTCTTGTAAGCGGGCGCGGCCAGACTCTCGTGCGTCGCGATGAACCTGGTTCCCATATACGCAAGGTCGCAGCCCATCACCTTAGCCGCCCAGAGCATGTTGCCGTCCGAGATACCGCCTGCAAGGACGACAGGACCGTCGAACATCTGGCGCACAGCGCGCACAAACGCGAGCGGATTAAGCCATCCGGTCTGGCCGCCTGCGCCAGCAGTCAGCAGAATCAATCCATCCACGCCCGCCGCGATCGCGCGCCGCGTATGATGAAGAGTGGCGACATCGCAGAAGACGATGCATCCGGCGTCGTGGAGCGGGCCGATCGCTTCGATCGGAGAGCCGACGCTGGTGATCACAAGCTCGACGCGATGCTTCACCAACGCCTTCAGCTCGGCGCGCATCTCAGCGCGTTTGATGATCAAATTCGGACAGAACGGAGCGGGTGGGCGCCCGGGATTTTCCTCTGCTGCGCGCGAGAGATCAGTTTCGATTTGCGCGAGCCACGCTTCGACGCCCTCAGGCGATCGGGCGTTGGCAAGCGGGAACGCGCCAATCACTCCGGCCTTGCACGCCGCCACGACGAGATCTGGACCCGACACGGCGAGCATCGGCGCTGCGATCAATGGGAGGCGCAACCGTTTGACGATTTTCTCCGGAAGCCGATTCGTGAGCATCACTCACGCGTCCTTTTGCAATATGTGGACGACGCAAACCGCGCCGACTCCAACCATATGTGCGAGCCCGACTCGGGCGTTGGGCTGCTGGCGTACGCCCGCTTCGCCGCGGAGTTGACGCGTGATCTCCGCGATCTGCCCCGCGCCTGTGGGACCAATCGGATGCCCCATCGCGAGCAATCCGCCCGACGCGCTGATCGCGCATCTGCCGCCGATATCGGCCGCGCCGCTGCCGATCATCGCGGCGCCTTCGCCGTCGCCACACAAGCCCATCGCCTCCACATAGAGTAACTCCTCGATCGTGAACGCGTCGTGCAGTTCAATCAGGTCGAGATCGGCGGGACCCAGGCGTGCCTCCTCGTATGCCTGTGCGACCGTCTCGCGGGTCAATTCGGCATCGTTGTTCTTCGCTTCCCGATAGACGCGTTCGCTGCGCGAGATCGACGCAAGCACTCGCACGGCCCGGGCTCGATCGATTTTCAGCTTTTCGATTGCGTCGTCAGAAGCGACGATCACCGCCGCGGCTCCTTCGCCGACGGGACAGCATTGCAGCCGCGTAAGCGTGCCCGAGATCGCCGGGCCTGCCATCACCTCTTGCAGGCTGACCGCCTTCTGCCGTTGAGCGAATGGATTGTGGGCGCCGTTACAATTATTTTTGACCGCAACCTGCGCGACTTGCTCCGCGCCGACTGAGTATCGATTCATATACTCATTAGCCAGAAGCGCGAAGTGAGTAAACGGAGCGACCCGTGCACCGGCCAGATCCCGAATCCTGGTCTTGCCGGGCGCCGCATTGACCATCGCGGGCTTGTCCACGCCGATCGCGAGCGCTACATCGCTGATTCCGCTGGCGACGTCCAGGCAGGCGTGGCGAAACGCGGTCGAGCCCGAGGCCGAAGCGTTCTCGACTTGCGCCATCGCGATTCCGGTCGCTCCCAAATGACGCAGCATCGGACGCGACGCAGCCATCCCTATAAGCGCTGTCCCCGTGTACGCGGATTCAACCGAAGGCCACTCGATGCCGGCGTCATCCAGGGCCGCGCGCACGGCGGTCAGGCCGAGCGTCACGTAGGTGGTATCGCTCAGATGCTGGTATTTGTGGAGGCCGATTCCAACCACATGAACCGGGCGCAACTCACGCAGCGTCTTTCTCATCTCACTGACTCCTGCCGGGCGAAACGAAGCTCGTTTGTGCCGCCACCGCTTTCGTCCGACGCCACGTGAACCAGTGCCGTGCGCATCCGATCGCCGATCTTGAGCCCGGCGTCGGTCCTCTCGGTCAGGATCGTGCGAACGGCCGGGCCGTCATCGAGCAGAATTACCCCCACCGTGAATGGCGCCTCGATCCCTTTGCCCTGATACAGATGAACCGTTGCGAAAGACTTGAGCACGCCCTCGCCTTTGAGCGCGAGAGGCTGAAGCAGATCTCCGGACGCACCGCAGATTTCACATCCGTACGATTGCGGAGGAAAGAAGACGTAGCCGCAAGCGCGGCAGCGTCCGCCGTTCAATTTCGGAATTCCGTCCGGCGAGGCGGCGTAGAGGTCGGGCGCCGCGGCGACAACTTCGGGCATTTAAGGGTCTCCAGAGTTTTTGATTTGGCGACCATACGATATTTCTTGCTAATCAGTCAACAAATATGTTACGGTGTCCGCCAATGAAGGCCAAGCGCCTGAATCAGGCACCTATCCGGCGCACTCAGGGCGAGCGCCGCCAACTCTCGCACAGCAGGATGCTCGAGGCCGCAGCCGAGCTGATTGCGCGTCAGGGCAGCAGCCGCACGACGCTCAGCCAAATCGGAGAAACCTCAGGCTACACGCACGGCCTTGTCAGTCATCGCTTCGGCTCGAAGGGGAAACTTATAGCGACTCTGGTCCGGCAGCTACAGCGCCAGTTCGCGCAATCGCTGTTGCCGGTGCTCGGCGAGAAGAGAGGGATCGACGCGCTCAAGTTGACCTGCGAGAAATACCTTCGTGCCGCGACTTCGGTCGAGCGGATGGCGCTTTACGTTCTGATTGGAGAAGCGCTCGGTCCGGTGCCGGAGATAAAGTCCGACCTCGCGGATGCCGACGATTATTTCCGCAAGTCGATCCAGCACCGTATCGAGGAAGGAATTCGCTCGGGCGAAATCCGCCGCAGGGTCGATCCCTTGGCGCAGGCGGCGATGCTGGTGGGCACGCTGCGCGGATTGGTCATTGAGAATTTGCTCCGGCCGGGCGCTTTCGATCTCGAAGCGGTCTGCCGCGAACTCAACAGGAACCTGGAGCTAACCTTGGCGACGAAGGGGAAGCGAGCCTGATGCTGCACGATCTGCGCGTGTTCGAGATTTCCGCGCCCGAGACAATGCTCGCGGGGAGTATTCTCGCCGATCTTGGCGCCGACGTGGTTGTGGTCGAGCCGCCGGGCGGATCGCCGGGACGTAGAATGGAGCCGTTCCTTGATGACATTCCCGGACTCGAGCGAAGTCTGACTTGGCATGCGCTGAATCGAAACAAACGCGCGATCACGCTCGACCTGGCCAAGATCGACGGCCGCAGCCTGTTCGCCGCTCTCGCCGGCAAGTTCGACGTCGTTCTCGAGTCGGCGGGACTTGGCGGTCGCGCGCCACTCGACGATTTCAAGCTCGGTCCAAAAACGATCCGATGCACCGCGAGCGCGTTTGCGCGATCAGGCCCGAAGAGTGATTACGCGGCTTCCGATCTGTTGGTGATGGCTTCGACCGGGACGCCTGGGATGACCGGCGATCCTGATCGTCCGCCGCTGTTCCACACCGTGTCCCAATCGATCATGGAAGCGGGAGCCGAGACGGCGATTGCCGCGCTGGCCTGCATCCTTGCGCGCGATCGCGACGGCGAGGGACAGCACGCCGAGGTTTCCGCACGCATCGCCGCGATGATGAGTGCGCTGAGCGTGCCGATTGCGGTGGGCGCGGGGAACCCGGAGTTGACGCGATCGGGCATTGCAGGATTGTCGCCGGATGCGCGAATCCCGAGCATCTTCGAATGCGCCGACGGCTATATGATCGTTACAATTCCGGCGTTTGGGCCGTCTTTCGGGCCGATGACGCAACGCCTGGCGAAGTGGGCCGCCGAAGAGGGACATCTGTCAAAAGACGTCGCGGAGGTGAACTGGATTACCTTTCCCGCCGATGTCCGCGCGAAAAAAGTCTCGCCCGCCGAGCTTCAAGCCCTGGTCAAAGGCGTCGCCTCGCTCTGCCGGAACAAGACCAAGGCGGAACTCGCCGCCGCGGCACGCAGACTCGGGCTTCTCGCGGCGCCGCTGATGGATATGAAAGACGTAGCCGAGTCGGAGCAGTATCGCGAGCGAGGTCTGTGGACGCCGGTCAAGATTGGACGCGACGGACGCGAGGTCGCCGCTCCCGCACGCTTCGCACAGTTTTCCAACTTCACGATTGAAACCAAACGAGGCGCGCCCGCGCTTTCGGAGCATACCGCCGAGGTACTGAGTCTCGAAGCTGGAATCTCCGCAACCGAGCTGCAGGCGCTGTTCGTTCATGGAATCATTTAGCCAGGGATCACTTAGGAGCGGCATGCGATGAGCTCGCCATTGGAAGGCGTTCACGTGCTCGATCTGAGCTGGGTGATGGTGGGTCCGGTCAGCGGCAGGTGCCTGGCCGATCTCGGCGCCGACGTTATCAAAATCGAGAGCCACGGCCGAATCGATCCGCTGCGTACGCTGGGCCCGTTCAAGGACGGAAAACCGGGTCCGGAACGCTCGGTCAGTTATCACAACTTGAACGCGGGAAAACGAAGCGTTGCGATTAACCTCAAAGATCCGCGCGGACGCGAACTCATTCTGCGCATCGTCGATTGGGCCGATATCGTGCTCGAAAGCTTCACGCCCGGAGTGCTCGAGAGCCTCCAACTGGATTATGCAAATCTGAAGCGGCGCAAGGGCGACGTCATAATGGCCTCGACCAGTATCCTCGGACAGACCGGCCCGCATGCGAACGGCACCAGCGGTGTCGGCACGATGGGCGCGGCGATGTCGGGTGCGAGCTTTCTGCTTGGATGGCTCGATCGCCCGCCCTTCGGCACGTTTGGTCCGTGGACTGACGGCGTCGCGCCGCGCTTCATCGTGGCGAGTATTCTCGCCGCGCTTCATCGCCGATCGATCACGGGCGAAGGCTGCTACATCGATGTCGCGCAGGCTGAAGCGGGCATCCAGTTCGTCTCGCCGGCCTACTACGAGTACGCGGCCAACGGCGCCATCCCGATGCGCCGCGGCACGGCGGGATCGCCGTTCAGATCTCCGCACGGCATCTATCCGTGTTTGGGCGCGGACCGATGGGTGGCAATCGATGCGTCGCAGGACGGACAGTGGGACGCGCTGCGTGAAGCCATTGGGGGAGTATTGAAAGAGTCGAGATTCGACACGTTGATCGGGCGGCTCAGGAATCGCGAGGCGCTCGATAACGCGATCGCGCAATGGACGCGGCCGCAGGACGCTCAGGCCGTCGAGGAACAACTTCATCGCGCGGGAGCGCCGGTGCATGTCGTTTCCCGAGGCGGCGACCTCGCGCGCGATTCCCATCTCAGGGCGGCCAATCATCTTCGTATGATCAGCGATCCTGTGATGGGCGAAGCTGAAATCGAAGGACCGCGCTTCCGGCTGCATCGGACTCCGCACGTGGAAACTCGTCGCGGGCCGCGAGTTGGAGAACATACGGGCGAGGTGATGCGCGGCGTCTGCCACCTTTCTGACGAACAGATCGCCGAGCTCGAGAAAGCTGGCGTTCTCGCGTGAACGCTTCCGACTATTGAACCGACTTCATCTACAGAACAGGAGGCCATCAGATTGGCTAACAATATTCTCGATCTAAAGGGACGAATCGGCCTTGTGACCGGCGCAGGGCAGGGCGTCGGGCGCGCGGTCGCATTACGATTTGCCGAGAACAACGCAGGCGGCGTCCTCGTCAACGACTTCCGCCTCGAACGCGCGCAGGCGGTCGCTACGGAGGTCGAGAAACTCGGGGTTAAGGCATTGCCCGTCCAATGCGACGTGACCGATTTCGCCGCCGTGAATGCAATGTTCGACACGGCCAGAGCGAAGTTCGGGGCGGTTGATATTCTCGTCAACAACGCAGGCAACGCCGGTGCCGATCCTGGCGCCGTCGCGCGTAAGCCATTCTGGGAGCAGGAGCCAAAGGACTGGGAGCCTTTCCTCGGCACCAATCTGTTCGGGGTGTTGAACTGCGTGCGGGTCGCGGGCGCCGAGATGATCAAGCGCGGTTACGGCAAGATAGTCACCGTGATCTCCGACGCGGGACGAGTCGGTGAGCCGCGCCTGGAAATATACTCGGGAGCGAAAGCGGGAGCAGCAGGATTCATGCGCGCGGTTGCAAAAAACGCGGGCCGCTTTAACGTCACCGCCAACTGCGTCGCGCTCGGCGCGACGCGCACGCCCGCGACCGAACGCGGGATGGCCGATCCCGAAGCACTCAAGCGAGTCCTGAAGGTGTATCAGATCAAACGTATCGGCGAGCCGGAGGACGCGGCCAACATGATCCTGTTTCTCAGCTCCGATGCGTCGAGCTGGATCACCGGTCAA
>JBOHWH010000078.1:0-27001 GCA_050736695.1 Binataceae bacterium (SeqCode)
GCATATACATACTCAGTTGTCAATAGACTGAGTAGTCAGTGTGATCTGTTGCGATGATGGTGTTCATCAATTGCCCTCGATTGCGCCGAATGCCCTGTCAAGAGAACAGCAAGGGCACCGATACCGATAGAGCCGTTTGACGGCCTTTTCTTTCTGATGCTTGCTGATAGCCAGCGGGTGTTCATAGGCGAACCAGCCGAACGCGCGGAGTGGGTTCGCCGAATCTATTTTGGTCTTAAGTCGCGTTTTGCAATCTGTACAAGTGATCACCATTATTGGGTCTCCTGAAGAGCGTGTTTGGCCGCGTAAAGCGTCCCGCTAATGGGATGGCAATCGCGCCCTATATGATTGGGGCAATACGCGGCGAATTAATAAGAGAGAGAGCATATCTAATCAGTCGTAATACCTCACATATTACACCTCACAATGAGCGTACTAATGTAAATTTATAGGATAGGGAAATGGCCGAGGAACGTGTACGGGCAAGGTCGAGTGTAGGCACTGAGACGGGCGGAGTCAAGCGGAGTGATCGCATGTTGTGAATCGACTGGTGACTAGCGTTTGCTAGAAACTGGATGTAGTTGAGTCAGCATGAGCGTCGCGTTCTTTTCGAGCGCCTCGCGGAGAGGCTCAAGGTGCAACCGGGCATAGACGGCGGTTGTGGAAACGTTTGTGTGATTCAGAGCTTTCCCTATAAGGGTAAGGGAGTAGCCTTGCGTTGCAAGCCAACTGCCAAGGGTTCGGCGCAGGTCGTGAATGCGAACATCGGAGAGGTTCGCTCGGGCGCGGATTCGCTCCCAAGCATCTTCGGCATCGGCAAGAGGCCGATCAGGACGGGTCTTGCCGGGGAACAGCCATTGGCTGGAATTGTGGCTCGGCAACGCTTGCAGGATTTCAAGAGCGGCTTGAGGTATGGGTAACAAGTGAGGCCGCTTCGCTTTTGTGATCGGAAGGCACCAGAGGCGTTCTCGGAGGTTTACGTCTTCCCATCGGGCTTGTAGAAGCTCGTTCTTACGCATTCCGAGAAGTAGGGCGAGCTTGAAATAGGCTGGCCAGTAGGGCGAGTGCTCGGTATCGAGAGCGTCCCACAGGCGCGCTAGCTCTTCGGCATTCAGGTAGCGGGATCGCGATTCCTCGCGAAAATGAGCGATTCCCTTGGCTGGATTTTGACCCTGCCAATAGTCAAGCCGAATTGCCCAACCATAAATTGCGGACAACAAAGCCAGGCACCGATTCGCTTGGTACAGTCCACGTCTCTCACCGATTCGCCGATGCCACACAGAGGCAGTCTCGCGGGAGATTTCCGAAAGCTTGCAGCCTGCCAAAACTTTGAAATGGAGGCGGATTCTATGATCGTCTTGTTCCCAAGATCGCTTGTGTGATCGCGCATAGTTATCGAGATACTGGCTGGCTAAGTCTTTGAGGGTAAGTTCTTTGCGGGCTTCCTCTCGCTTCCGCGCTGGATCAAGGCCAATAGCAATATCGTGGCGAATCCTGAGAGCTTCGGCCCGAGCTTCCGCGACGTTGAGATCGGGGTACTGGCCGATGGTGATGCGGCGCATCTGGCGATGAATGCGGCCGTCCCAAACCCAAGCCTTTGAGCCGTTGGGAGTGACCCGCAATGCAAAGCCTCTAACGTCGGCGTCACGGATAAGAAATTGGCCTTCCTTTCGGCCTCTGGCCGCTTGTGCGGCCCGGTCGGTGAGCCTGCCTGCCATGTCTGCACCATGTATGCAGCAGGATTAAATTCGACCGTCCTTGACTGTCACAGAGCAAACATAAATGCTGACCGGTTGCGGAGAGGTTCGGGAGTCTGGCTGAACCGGCGTGACTCGAAATCACGTGAGCCCTAGTGGTTCCGGGGGTTCGAATCCCCCCCTCTCCGCCAAACAGTCTGTAGAGTTCGCCTACAATCTGGAGAAGACAATTATTCGGCGCGTGTCGCGGCGCTTTTCCGTTCGAAGGGCACCAGAGAGAGCAAGCTCGGCCGGGAACCGCGCGAATTGGGCGGGGTTCTCTCCGTGCGAAGAAAATTCGGTTCGCTTCAGCGTCGGGACGCTTTCCGCCCGGCGTTCGCCCATCCATCGCCTCTGCGCATGAGAATCAAAACTCACTCGGCGGCGATCGAATCAGAATGTTTCAGAAGGGCCGGCGTCAGGCCGAAACCCGAACCTTAGTTGATACCGAGAGCCTTCAACTGCTCCGGCCATTCGAGCGGCAGGTCGATCCGGTTGAGGAGCGTCTCGGCGCTGAGCGGAATACGACGCCTGGTTGATCCAGATCATGAAGGGCGATCAGTTCGGCAGCGGCTTTGTCGCGGTCAATTTCGAACTCGAAAATCCGCGCGCTGATGGACCGAAGCGGTTCCGAGCCGATTCGGGTCTTCGAGTCCGGCGCGCTCTTGCGGTATCTCGCGGAAAAGTTTGATGCATTTCTGCCCCACGACCCCAAGACCCGCGCCGAGTGTCTCTCGTGGCTGTTCTGGCAGATAGGCAGCACCCCGTACCTCGGCGGCGGATTCGGCCACTTTTACGCCTATGCGCCGATCAAAATCGAATACGCGATCGTCCGCTACGCGATGGAGGTCAAGCGCCAATTGGATGTCCTCGACCGTCGCCTGGCCGAGGCCGAGTATCTGGCCGGGAAGAACTACACCATCGCCGATATGGTTGTCTGTCCATGGTATGGCGCGCTCGCCAAGGGTGCCGTCGATGGCGCCGGGGAGTTCCTCGACGTTCAAGGTTACAAACACGTTCAGCGATGGACCGAGACGATCGGGCAGCGCCCGGCGGTCCAGCGCGGGCGCAAGGTCAACTGCACCTGGGGGAAGCCCTCGATCAGTTGCATGAGCGGCACGACGCGAGCGACTTTGAGACCACGACCCAGGACAAATTAAATCTACCGGCGTAGTGAGTGGGGCATAACGAAATAGTTGACCAAGCGGCGGGTCGTTGCCGAATCGACTATCGATCCGAAATCTAGTGCAGTGACGTCGAAGTTGCGCTGCACCTTGGCGCGGCAATATCGCGCGGCTAGAGCATGAAATTGGAAAGGCTCAATGTAAACGCGGTGTCAAAGCGCACTTGTCGGCATGTATCTGGCCGATGCCTTTGCGGTGCGGTTGAGATAGAGATCGACTTTCCCGTGTCTTGGTCATGGCACGATCATTCCGCGGCGAGCCCTCGCGCGCATGGCGCCGCATATGCGACCTATATCGGCTGCTGGCGCAAACGTAGGCGCGTGGTGAAGGGCCAAAAGAGCATCGCTCGCTTCGAAGATACTAACACCGGGTCAACGCGAAGCTTCTGCTGCCGATGCGGGGCGCCTCTCTTTTACGAGCGCAAGCGCTCGCGACACATGGTTAATATACCGCGGGCACTCTTTAACGGCCGCACCGGCCGCGAGCCCCGCTATCACATAGCCATCGAGGAGCTTCAGGATTGGACTTACACCGGCAAACGACTGATCCCGCTTAAGGACTATCCCGGTATCGTCTGGGAACGGCCGAAATCGCGGCGACGTCCTCGCGATGCTGAGATCGCTCAGTTCCTCGAACGCCATTTGTCCCAATAAGATCTGTTTCATAGATATAAATCATCACGGGCACGCGAACGACGGCGGTGGGAACTTTGCCACGGCCGCGCCCTCGGTCTGGTAGTTCGCCGTGTGGAATATTCCAAAGTAGCCATTGCCCTCGTTCGGCAGACCCGCATCGCTGCATCCGGGCGCGCATCCGGTTGACGGACAGACGTCCGAATACGCAAACAGAAAGGCAGGAAATCCCGATGCGGACGGCGTCGCGCAGGCCGAGGCCGTGAGATCGCTTATGAACATCTGCTCGTCGCTGATCGTCGTCGATGGCACGTTCGGGCTATTCGGGCATCCGGTGTTATAACCAGTTTCCCCGATAAACGTGTTCGCCGCGCCGCAATCCTGCTGCGAGATGGTGCTGAACAGCGTTTGTACCTGCGTCCAGCATTGCGCTCCATCATTCGGCCATTGCGGCGGAACGCTTGCCACGTAGTTGCAATATGGATGAGCCGCGATTAAGTCCACGCCGGCCGGCGGCGCCCCGCCGGTGCAAAAATCCTGCTCCTGGCCCAACACCAGCGAGACGACGATAGGCGTGCTGCTGAATCCGCGTGCGTTGAGGGCGGTGCGCAATGTTTGTGCGGCGGTGCTGATCATCTGCGCGGTGATCATCTGGCCATCGACGGTCTTGCCGAGCGCTTCATTGCCCAGTTGGATCGCGATGATCGTTCCGTCCTTGATGAATTGTCCGGCCGGCCCCGTCGGAGCGCTTAGAGGCTCGATATATGCCCCTGCGGTGCAAAAGGTTGCGGGGTTCCACGGCGTGGTAGTTCCGCAGGCGCCATCCAGCATCGCGTCCGCGTATTTCGATCCGCACAGCGCAATCGCCACACCCGCATAAGTACAATTCGTCGTCGTGCTCGGCGCCGCGAGACTTGGTATTGCGTCGTTGAACAGCCCTTGCAGCACCTTGATATGAAGCTGATCGGCGGCAGTGAGAATATAGTAGTTCGGCTGATACGATGTGATCGTCGAGGTCTTCAGCAAGCTCTGAAGATTGGTGAGATCGCTCACGTAACAGCTCTGGCAGGAGGCCGGGCAGAGACTCAGCGGATTACCACTTGGGCAACTGAAGGAAAGCTGCGGATTACAGGCTACTGGAGTAGTAGTTGACCAGTTATTGTCGCTGCATCGCGACTCCGGCGTGTAATCGATTCCGATCGAGTCCGACGGGCCGGGGCTGCCAAGATTCGGTGGCGTCGAGCTCGGGCCGCCGCCGCTGTCGCCGCCGCATGCGCTAAGCGCCGCGACTGCAAGGAGTATTATAAGAGGGCGTAGCCGTAATTTCGATTTTGAGTTTTTGATAACGGATCCTTCAGAGGACGGCGGCCCAACGATGGAGCTTGCGGACAGTCGCGCCCAAATTCCTCTGGCACTTCGTCTATAACTTCAGCCGCTGCCTTGGCAATACCCCAAGAGAGAAAATCCTGCGGGGGGCGATAGCATAATTCCCTCAAAACTGGAGGTAAGGCGATAAAGCACGACCATGCGAAGCTTCAGCTCGCCGCTAAGGCGGCCCGTCGAGAGTATCAGTTCGCTCTGTCATCCGCAGCGGCGCACGCCCGAGATCTTGCGGTGTCGGGGCTGATCGCTCCACATCTTCATCATCGGCGTCTTTTTCCCTACGTTACCGCTCTGGTCCTCGCAGGGCTTTACGTCGCTCGTGATGATGTAACCTGTGTATGGCGAATTGCTGATTTCAGTAGAAAATCAGTAATTCGCCATACACAGGTTTAATCCTTGTTCACCAACGGATCAGGGAAATTTAATTCCCTCTTGGACTTTTTTAATTCCCTGTTCCGATTTGTAGGGAATTCTGGAAAAAACTATAGCGATCTCGGTCCTTTTTTGGCGTCCGAAGAAGGCGATTGAACCCAAAAATCGCTAAATTCCCTGTATTCTCCCTTTGATCAGGGAATTTCACGCGGAGAGCGGTTTACATCGGACTCGGTCATCCGCCAACGAATCAGTTCCCCGATAGATCAACTGCCGCTATTTAATCGTCACCCGGCCCTACGCGATCAGTTGGTCTGATCTTCCGACCGCGTCGCCGATGTGCCGTGACGCGCTTTTGGGATGCCCGGAAGCTCCGCCCCGGAAAAATGATCAAACCAAATGATCGGAGCATCGTCGCGCCCGCCTCAGTGGAATAATCCACCCTCTCAAAGTTAATTCATCGCTTTCGGCGAGGTTAAGCGGATTGGCGGTGATTCATCGTGATCGTGAGCGGGCTCGGTGCGGAAGCGCCGGTCGCAGGTGCAGTTGGGATGAGTATTGTCGCCCTCGGGAAACTCCGCGTCGATTGCGATCCATCCTGCCGGCTGGTTGTTGAGGCACTGCGGACAAGCATCGTGGCTGGATGCGTCCCAGTGCTTGCTCTGAGCGCCGCTGCCGCGCGATGGGCTCACGATCCTATCTGATTGGTCCCGAACTCGTGCGCGCATTCACGGCTTCGTCGGTCTCCGCGATCGAATCGATTGCCTGCGCGCCGATTTTTTTGAGCCGCCGCGCGCATTACGATCTGTCGGCAAACCGTAATTCCGAGTTGCTTCGGGGTCTGAGCCGGCTAAGATCGTCGATTCCCCGGTCTCTCTAGAAAGAAGCTGCCTTCAGTTCCTTCCGAGAATATTCAGCATCACTGCTTTAGCTCACTCTTCGCATTGGCTAGATCTTTAGCTGCGAGGCAAAGCCAGCGATGACGCGGCAACCGAAGAATGCCCCATGATGAGGATCGCCTAATGAAAAATCGTACTCTGCTTGTCTTTCCTGTACTAATCGTCGGATCAGCTTTCGCGGTTGCTCTTACCGCGGGGATGGCGTCCGCGCAGTCGAAACGTGCCGACGATCAAAGAGACCAGGAAATCGGGATGCTGAAGACCGAGGTCAAGCAATTGGAGCAGCGGGTGGAGAGGTTGGAGGGGCTCGATCAAAGAGTGAAAGTGATCGATCGAAAACTCGGCGCACAGGATCAACAGCTGGAAGTTCAGCGGACGGAGGAACATAAGAAGGCGCTTGAGGCGCCAATCGTCAAAGTGAGTCAGGAGGGTTTCTCGCTCTCGTCCGCCAACAACGCGAACAATATCAACTTCAACGGCGTCATTCAGGGCAACGGCCGTTTCTTCTCCAGCGGCAATGACAAGAACGTGGGGAGTACTTTCTATCTGAACAGGGCGCGAATGGTTTTTTCCGGCGCGCTTGCGAAATACTATATCTTCAACATCACACCCGACTTTGGCCAAGGAAAGGTGGTACTCCAGGATGCCTATCTGAATATGAGGTACTTCGAATCCGCGGAACTGAGGTCGGGAAAATATAAAGCGCCGCTGGATCTCGAACGCCTGCAGATCGATCGCGACTTGGAATTCAGCCAACGCTCGGAAATCCAGAACCTCGTGCCGAACCGCGACTACGGCGGCGACCTGCATGGCAGGCTGCTGGAGGGGCGGCTGTTTTATGACGCGGCAATTATGAATGGAGTGCCGAACAACACCGCGTCGGTGGACAGCGATTTGAACGATGGCAAAGATTTCGTTGGCCGCGTCTTCGCGACGCCGTTTATACTTGGCGATAACCAGTGGCTCAAGCAGCTTGGGCTAGGAATTGGCGGCAGCATCGGCGACGAGCGGGGAGCCGCGATATCGAGCTATAAGACATATGGCCAGTCGACTTACTTTGCGTACAACCCGGGCGTGACCGCGTCGGGCCAGCGAGAGCGGCTCGAGCCGCAGGCCTATTACTACTGGCGCAGATTTGGTTTTATGGCCGAATATGCTTTCGATCAACACTCGCTGAATCTGGACACTACGGTCAAGAAGGGAGCGATAACGAAATATATTAACCGCACCGACACCTTCATGGACACGGGATACATGTTGCAGGGGTCGATTATGCTGACAGATGAAAACGCGAGCTACGGATGGGTCAAGCCGATCCGTCCGTTCAAACCGGAGAGCGGAGCGTGGGGCGCATGGGAGTTGGCCGCGCGCCTCAGCAATATCTCGGCGGATCCGCGCCAGTTCAAGCTAGCCTTTGCCAGTCCAAACGCCTCCGCGAAGACTGCAACCGAATGGGCACTGGGCGTCAATTGGTATCTATCCAGCACCGTGAAATGGCAATTCGATTACGCAAATACATTCTTTAACGGGGGCGCTGGCTCGACTACCGGCGTCGAGGATCGGCCGAACGAAAGCGTATTCGAGTCTCAATTGCAGCTCTTTTTCTAAGCGGCGTCTTAAGACTCTATCCGAGAGGTGCCGCCAGAACGGCGGCGGTGCGAAGCAAATCAGCGCGACCAGGTGTGATAGGCCTTGGCCGAGGGTCTGTATTCTTCGATGCGATGGTTGCCGGTATCGACAAGGAGAATTCTATCCGGAGAGTCGACTACGATCCCCGCCGGCTCGCGGGTAGGAACGCACACCGGATCGACGCAGGTGAATTTGCCACCGTCGAAGTCCACTACCTCATGTTTTGCCAGTTCCAGCTCCCGAATTGCACTATTGTAGGTGTCGGCAACCAGCAGTTGATCGCCGCCGACCGCTACTCCGAGCGGATGCTGCAAGCGCGACCTGCGGAAGTCGCCGTTGACCCATCCAAAATCAAAAAGCCCAGCGCCGACCAGCGTGACAATCTGTGGATCCTTCGACAGAGTGATTGCGCGCACGGCAGAGCTTTCGCTATCCGCGATGTAGAGAGTGTTTTTATCGGCGCTCAATGCAAGCCCGCTCGGTTGCGCGAGAGAGGCCGAGGCCGCGCGCCCGTCGCGCAAACCTTCCTCACCCGTGCCCGCCAGAGTAGCCACCGTGCCATTTTTGAGATCGAGCACGCCTATCTGATGGGTCCCCGCGTTGGCGAAAAATAGCTCGTCGCCTTTCTTCTCGAGGTCCCATGGAGAGGCCAGCGCTTGTGTGCGGCCCGCCTCGGGGTTTCCGAGTTGCATTCCCCGCTTGCCGGTTCCGGCAAGAGTAGTTACCGCGCCGCTTACGAGATCGATACGCCGAATTGCGTGATTTTCGGTATCGGCCACGAAGATCGCATCGCTCGACGCGATCAAACCCTGTGGGTGATTGAATTGCGCCTTGTCTTCCGCGCCATCGCGCAAGCCGGCCTCACCACTGCCGTAGCGCTCGAGTTCTTTGCCAGTATCGTCGAGCACGACGATCTGATTGTGGCCGCCGTCGGCAAGAACCCAACGCTTGCCAGAGCCCGGCAACGGTTTCAGCTTCCCCGGGAACAGAAAACGACCCTTGGGTTCGGGCAGTGGCGTGAGATCGAGAACCGCCGGTTTCAGCGTGCCAGCTCTCGCGGAACTGGATACTAGTTTATCGATCGCGGCCATGAGCCGATCCGGATCCGGCTCGCCGGGAATCGCGCCGGCGACGGTGCCGTCGGACCCTATAACCACCAGTGTTGGCCATGCTTGCACGCCGTATGCCCGCCAGATTGTCATCTGCGGATCGTGTACGATCGGATGCCGAATATCGTAGCGGCGGATAGCGTCTTTGACGCTGGCCGCATTCTTTTCGTTGGCGAATTTTGGTGAGTGGACGCCGATGACAACGACTTTATCAGGAAACCGCTCTTCGATACGGCGTAACGTCGGAATTATCTGGATGCAGTTGATACAGCCTTCGGTCCAGAAATCGAGAATCACGACACGGCCCCGCAGGCTTGCGATTGGCAACGGCGCCGCGACGTTAAACCATTCAAGCCCAGGGCGGGCAATTTCAGGTGCATTCATCTCTGCGAAACACGAACCTTCAGCGAACGCGACAAGCGCCGATCCGAACAAGAAATATAAGAAGGTGATTCGGCGCCTCCTGAGTCCTCGCATCTCGCTTACATCGTTATCTTAGCACTTCTATCCTGTCGGCGACGAGCGGGCGGTCTTGCCGGCGTCATCCACGGCTGCGCGAAGCGAGAAATTGCAGCGACAACGGAATCGAGTTAGAAAACTCGTCATGCGAGTGCAAATTGGTGATGTCCGCCTGTTCTTTGATGTTGAAGGTGCGAAGCTTCGGCCGGATGGCCCCGTCATGCGCGAGGTGCCGACGCTGCTATTGCTGCACGGCGGCCCCGGCTTCGACCATTCGATTTTCAAACCGGGGCTGTCCACGCTCACGGACATCGCGCAGATAATTTATCTCGATCATCGCAGCAACGGCCGCAGCGATCGTGACGGTCCGGAGCGCTGTAATCTCGATCAGTGGGGCGACGACATCCGCGCTTTCTGCGACGCGCTCGAAATCGAACACCCAATTGTGATGGGCGAGTCGTTCGGCGGGATGGTCGCGATGGCGTATGCGACGCGGCATCCCGAGCATCCGGGAAAACTCATCCTGGCCAGCACTGCCGCGAAAATGCGCTACGATCGGTCGCTCGAAGCGTTTGAACGCCTCGGCGGCAAAGAGGCGCGCGAAATCGCTCGTCGCTTCTTCGATGATCCTTCGCCAGGCGTAGCGGCGGAATACTCCCAAAAATGCCTGCCGCTTTATACTCAACGCCAGCAGGGCACCGAGTGGGTGGAGCGATCGGTTCAGAATCTGGATCTCGCTGCCTTTTTCTTCAAGAAAGAGATTCGCACCTTTGATTTTCTGCCCCAACTTGGCCGTATTCGATGTCCGACACTAATCACGGCGGGTGAAATGGACCCGATCACGCCGATCGAGAATTCGGAAGACATCGCAAAGGCGATTCCCTCCGGGTTGGTGCGCCTGGAGCGGTTCAAAGACTCGGGCCATGGAGTTCATCGCGACGAACCCGAGCACTTCGATCGTGTGGTCCGCGAATTTATCGCTGCTTGAGAGACCTGCACCACCAGCGAAAGGCAGCCAATCGTAAATGTCTCTTTGACCATCAAAAACGCTCTTAACGCCGGCTGGAACTTGACCGACCCTTTGAGCTTGCGAGAGCCGTGCGCTCGGGTCATCCTGACGCTTAATTGTTTGCGCAAGGGGATTATCGGCAACCCGCATTTGCGCGGAGGCGCCGAAGTAAAATTGACCCACCTTGCGCTGCCTGAATCAGAGGGAGAGCGAGGGGGACCTCCCTGGGACCTCCCCCTCGCCGCTGTGTTCAATCCAGATTGGTGCAGGTGTAGAGTTCGGACTTGACTGGGGAGGCGGCCGGGCGGAAATAGGAGCGGCGTAAACTCACCTGATCTTTGGAGACCCTGTACAGATTCTCGGAGCATCGCACACGGGCCCGGGCACCCTCGTTCTCGGTCGCGCTCTAGAAGCCGCTGAAGACATTTTCGCCGAGATCAGGCAAGGTCGAAGCGATCTAGGTTCATCACCTTGCTCCAAGCCGCCACGAAGTCTTTCAAAAACTTCTCCTTAGAGTCCGCGCAGGCATAGACTTCCGCGTTTGCTCGGAGCTGGGAGTTCGAACCGAAGACAAGGTCGACACGGGTGCCGGTCCATTTGACCTCGTTTGTCTTCCGGTCGCGCCCCTCATACACGCCTTCAGGGCCTGCGGAGGGCTGCCATTGCGTGCTCATGTCGAGAAGGTTGACGAAGAAATCGTTCGTCAGCGTCTCAGGCCGGTTGGTGAAGACGCCGTGTCGAGACTGGCCGAAGTTGGCATTCAGGGCGCGCATGCCACCGACGAGAACCGTCATCTCAGGGGCAGTCAGCGTCAGCCGCTGCGCTCGATCCACCAGCAGCTCTTCTGCTGATGTCTGGTGTCCGTTCCGGAGATAGTTGCGGAACCCGTCTGCGGTGGGCTCCAGTACGGCAAATGACTCCACGTCGGTTTGCTGTTGCAAAGCATCCGTGCGACCCGGCGCGAATGGAACCTTCACATCGTTCCCGGCCCTTTTGGCAGCTTCCTCGATGGCTGCGCCGCCGCCCAGAACGATCAGGTCCGCAAGCGAGACCTTTTTCCCGCCAGACTGCGAAGCGTTGAAATCCTTCTGGATCCCTTCGAGCGTCTGCAGCACCTTCGCCAGCTGAGCCGGCTGGTTCACTTCCCAGTCCTTTTGCGGGGCGAGGCGAATGCGCGCCCCGTTCGCTCCGCCACGCTTGTCGGTGCCGCGGAAGCTCGCCGCTGACGCCCAAGCAGTCGCGACCAGTTGGGCAACGGAGAGGTGAGACGCGAGGATTTTCGCCATCAGAGCAGAAATGTCCCGCTCCTCGATCAACCTATGGTCGACTGGAGGAACTGGGTCCTGAAACAGCAGATGCTCCTTGGGAACGAGCGGGCCAAGGTATCGCGAGACAGGCCCCATGTCACGGTGCGTTAGCTTGAACCACGCCCTTGCGAACGCGTCTGCGAACTGATCTGGATGCTCGTAGAACCGCCTTGAAATTTTTTCGTAAGCAGGATCGACCCGCAAAGAGAGGTCAGTGGTCAGCATGGCTGGCGAGCGACGTTTCGACTTGTCGAACGGATCCGGCACCGTACCGGCGCCTGCGCCATTCTTCGGTATCCACTGATTTCCTCCGCCTGGGCCCTTGGTCAGTTCCCATTCGTAGCTGAACAGGTTCTCGAAGAAGCCGTTGTCCCACTTCGTTGGGTTGGCGGTCCAGGTGACGTCTAAGTTAGTGGTGATTGCGTCACCGGCATTGCCGGTGCCAAATCTGCTCTTCCAGCCGAGACCCTGCTGCTCGATCGGGGCGCTTTGCGGCTCCGGGCCCACCAGCGCCGGATCACCAGCGCCATGGGTTTTGCCGAACGTGTGCCCGCCGGCAATCAGTGCGACCGTTTCTTCGTCATTCATTGCCATGCGGCGAAAAGTCTCTCGTATATCCTGTGCCGCAGCGGCTGGATCGGGCTTTCCACTAGGTCCTTCCGGATTCACGTAAATCAGGCCCATCTGAACCGCGCCGAAAGGATTGTCGAACTGACCAGGGCTGTGGTAGCGATCTTCCCCCAGCCACTTGCGCTCAGGCCCCCAGTAGGTCTCGTCGGGCTCCCAGGCGTCCTCGCGCCCGCCGCCGAAGCCGAAAGTCTTGAAGCCCATCGACTCGAGGGCGACGTTGCCCGCGAGAATCATAAGGTCGCCCCAGGAGATCTTCCGGCCATACTTCTGCTTTATCGGCCAGAGCAACCGCCGCGCCTTGTCGAGGCTCTGGTTGTCCGGCCAGCTATTGAGCGGCGCGAAGCGTTGCTGGGCGGTTCCCGCGCCGCCGCGACCGTCGCCGATGCGGTACGTGCCTGCCGCGTGCCACGCCATGCGAATGAAAAGCCCCCCATAGTGGCCGAAGTCGGCCGGCCACCATTCCTGTGAATCCGTCATCAGGGCATGGAGGTCCTTGATCACGGCATCCAGGTCGAGGCTCTTGAATTCTTCACGATAATTGAACTCCTTACCCATAGGATCGGAGAGGGGGGAGTTCTGGTGCAAGATCTTCAGGTTCGGCTGATTCGGCCACCAGTCCGCATTCGTTGGGCCTGTGAGTATGCTGGCACCGCCCGTTACCGGGCACTTGTTTTCTTCGGTTGACATGTTTTAATCCTTATTCAGCGGCCGGTTCTTCGTTTTTTAAAGACAGTCTTTATCTATTTCGTCCTTCAGCCGCCCTGGTTGGTTGTCCCGTGACGGTTGCTTCCCTTCGTTGCGTCTTGCGCGAGGCGCCCGCCCGGGGGTTGGCTGTTTGCTTCGGCACCGCCTGCAAAGCGCGTTGATTTGCAACGAGCAGCCCAGCAGCGCGAACTCCCCGAGGCTGGTCTTACCCGCAATAAGTCTGTCCGCCGCCGGTATCTCGATGTCACGGACTTGTTTGCACCGCACACACACCACGTGGTGATGAGGTTCCGCGTGACCGTCGTAACGCGCGCTGTCATGAAGCAACGTTACCTTGCGAGCCTCGCCGGCTTCACAGAGCTGCTCCAGGATGCGATGGACGGTAGCCAACGATATGTAGGAAAGCTGTTTGCGCACCGTGGCGCAGATTTGCTCGGCACTGGGATGGGTTCTTGAGGTCAGGAGCGCTTGGATGACCGCGAGCCGCTGGGGCGTTACCGCCAGGCCGCGCGCATGGCAGCGCTGCACAAACTCATCTCGCCGTTGAGCTGAATAGTTCTCCTGCCATCGTGGATCTATCAGCCGGAGTTCTTCCATATAAATCACCCCAGCAACCATGACCGGTTCTCGCGAGAAGATATTCCCACCAGCCGTGCGGATAGAAAGGAGAGGAAGTCAGACTAGTGGGTGAACCACATTTTCAGCCGAGAACGAATTCTAGATCGCAACCGTTACTCTAAGTGAATCGCAATTGTCAATCGTCCAATTGTAACCGGCGGTATCAAAGCTTCCGCTTGTCCGACTGCACAGCGGGACGATCACTGTTGTTCACCGCGAAAAGCCTTCGGCGCCCTCAGCCGCATCCCGTTTGATGCCGGAAGCCTTTCAATTAAGCCGAAGCGGCTACGCGCTCCTTCGCAGTCTTTGGTCGCCCGGAAAGATTCCCCTACATCGTAGTTGGTAAATTAAATAAGCAGATTTTGCTGTCGGCGCGGAGACCCGCCGTGAGATTCGTAGTAGAAAGCACCACCACGGTTGGGGACCGTGGTGTATCTTACTGTGGAAAATCAGTAATCCGCCATAGACACGTGTATGGCGGGTGCGGTCAAAGAACGAGTTCGATCGCCGAAAGTGATCAGAGCCCCGATCGTCCGCTACCGTGAGTGCCTGTGTCCGATGATCGCCGGCCAGGGCGCGGTCATTTTTCGCCGAGAGCCCACGTCTTGATCAGGTGATAAGCGATCGCGATCGGCGGCGGGACTCGAATGCCGTCCACCTGCTTTCCGGTTATGAGCTCGCGAGCGACGCTTCGCTCCACCCATCGCACCTCGGCGATCTCGCTTCCATCCGCCTTCACGTCGCGGCTTATCGCCTTCGCGAAACATCCGATCATTAGCGACGAGGGAAACGGCCAGGGCTGGGTCGCGTAGTACGTCACGTCCTCCACTTTCACGGAGGTTTCTTCCATCAGTTCGCGGCGCACCGCTTCTTCTACCGTTTCGCCCGGCTCGATAAAGCCCGCCAACGCGGAGAACATCCCGGGCGGAAACAGCTTGCCACGACCGACGAGGCACGCGTCGTCGTTGGTCGCGAGCATGATGACCACCGGATCGACGCGCGGAAAATGTTCGGCGCCGCATTTGCCGCACAGCCGCCGGTAACCCGCATCCGTGATCTTCGTCGCGGCGCCGCACCGCGGGCAGAAGCCGTGGCGTTGATGCCAATCGATCATCGCCTTAGCCTGAGCGATAAGTGCGGCATCTTTGATCGAGACCATTTGAGCCGCCACACGCGCATCGCGGAAATAGCCGAGTTTGGCGAGCGGTCCATCATTGGCGGGATCGCCCGCTTCGGAGACATCGAGCGCAAATACCGCGACCTCACCGTCCAAACCCAGAAAGATGCAGGGTGCGCTTTCGCTCGCAAGCGAATCTGCTATTCCTGGATGCAACAGCCCGAGTTCGGCAGAGGTGTTTGATTTTTCTGATCCGAGGAGAAACGGCTCCAGCCGCCAGATCGGTAGTATCAGCGAAGACGGATCGTGCCGCTTGGATTCGATCCAGCTGGAATCGGTGCGCTTTTCGCTCGCACGATTAAGGGGATTGCCGGCAAAGGGAATCATTCAGACCTCTCCAGAAAGGGTTCATGACGCGAAAGAATGCGCATGCGTTCCGCTCAAACTAGTCCCATTTCGGGACGGAGTGCAGTGCGCGATTAAGAAAGGTGGCAATACTCGGTGGCGGGTCGAGACAGTGAGGAAAGCCCTTCTCAACGGCCGGAGAGTCGGATCGTCAACTGGTCATAGAGCCACGGGGTGGCTCGGTCGCCGAGATTCGCACCGAGGGCGTGATGGAGCGGCGGCAGAATCTGTAGCAGCACGAAAATCAAGCCGACAAAGAGAAGCGCTGTTGCGAGCGGACCGTGGCGTTGTACGGCGCCGACCAGCACTCCCATCGCGATTGCGAACAGAGCCGGCAACAATCCCCGCAACCAAAGCGCTGCCCACCACGCGATCGCGAGCGGGCGGCCGGCTTTCACCCCGCCCGCGACTTTAGACGATCGAACATTCGCACATCCGTATAACCGCGCAGACCTCCGCTGGCCGCATTTGCGATCAGCACGATGCCCCATAAGCGGAGCATAGCCCACAGAGTTTCCAGATCTCGATTGGTCAGCAACGGAAGCAACACCGTCAAAGAGTTTTCGTATAGAGATGCTGATAGCCAAGAATCACGGCGAGGAATCCGATGCTGTACCGAAATCCGTGATCAGCGGCGCCACCTTTTGGTGCCGCGTGCATCAGGATTTCTTTCGCGATCATCGGATCGCCGGTGCTGTCAGTCGCGAGTGCTGTCGCGATCGTTTGCATGCGAGGCGCGACAGTGCTCGTGCCCGCAATGACAGTCGGTGGCGCCTTCATCGCGCTCGTTAGATGCGCATTCGTTGGAACAATACTTCTTACCGGCGTCGGCCTCGCAACTGCATCGTTGATGGCTGCACTTCATTAGTAATCTCCTTGGGAGGACGGTCCACCGAATTAAACTCTGGCGAGAATCAAGCAAGAGACAAACCAGACTGGAATCTAAGGAAAGTCGCGTTATCGTTATGCATTCCGCAGAACGCTGCCGCAATCAAGTAAATTCTTCCCAGTCCGCTTAATCATATCGCGTAAACGGACTCAATGTCGTGTACTATTGATGGCATATCCAACGCTCACCATCGCGAGGCATACATGACGACTTCTGAAATCCTGGATACCCTGATCTCGACCTGCGTCGATAGCGAAAAGCGCTATCGTCATGCGGCTGGAGACGTAGAACGCGATAATCTGGAGAATTTTCTCAATCGGCAAGCCGATTTCCGCAAACGCGCGGGCGACGAACTTCAGGCTGAACGCCGCCGCCTCGGGATCGACGACGAAAAGTCCGGAACGATCGGTGGGTTCGTTGATCGCGAAGCACTCGATTTCAGCGTCATCATGAGCAAGGGCGACACCGGCGTCGTCGAATGGTGCCGAGCAGACGATGAAAAGGTAATCGGTCAGTACCAAAAGGCGCTCACGGAGCCGCTTTCTCCGGATCTGCGCAAAACGATCGAGCGCCAGCTCGTGCAAATTCGTGCGGCAGTCGTCAAGGAAGAAGACGTGCTGCGGCTGTTCGGCGGCCCGAAATCTTAATGATCGCCCGACGGACTCCCTGGGGATTAAAGCAATGCGTGGCTCCGCTTGAACGCAAATTTTTGAGCCAGCGACTGAAATACTGTGGCAAATACAAAGCTGTCCACATATCGGGCAAAGCGCGACTTCAGCAAAACCGCCGAACCCAGCGGCGCGGCCGCGATCGCCTCTTCGCATCGCCTTCGTTATGTAATTCAGAAGCATGCCGCTTCGCGGCTTCACTATGATTTCCGGCTCGAGCTTGATGGAGTCATGAAATCGTGGGCGGTCACGCGCGGACCTTCGATCGATCCGCACGACAAACGGCTCGCCGTTGAAGTTGAGGATCATCCGCTCGACTACGGAGACTTCGAGGGCGTGATCGCCGCGGGTCAATACGGTGGAGGGACCGTGCAGTTGTGGGATCGCGGCTACTGGACGCCGGAAGATGGCATCACACCGCAAGCGGCGTTCAAGGCCGGCAATTTGAAGTTCACTCTCGACGGTGAACGATTGCACGGAAGTTGGGTCCTGGTGCGGATGAAGCATGACCGGTCCGGCGGCAAACGGACCAATTGGCTGCTGATCAAGCATCGCGACGAGTTCGCGCATGAGGGCGACAACGACGCGATACTCGCCGAAGATCGATCGGTTGCGTCATCGCGCACGATGGCCGCCATCGCAGCAGGCAACGGTCGCGGACCAAAGCCGTTCATCCTCAAGACGGCCAGGAAAGCCAAGGCTGATGCGGTCTGGAGTTCCAACCACGACGGCATGGCTCGAGACGCCGGCACGGCGAAGAAGTCGTCGATCAAAACGAAGCCAGCAAAGTCACTCAAGCCCGCGGCGCCGGGCGATGCAGTCGTGATGGGTGTGACGATATCCAAACCTGACAAAGCGCTCTGGCCTGATGACGGCAAGGGCCAGCCAATCACGAAGCTCGACCTCGCGCGCTATTACGAGGCCGTCGGTCCACATATGATCCAGCATCTCAAGGGACGTCCGTGCTCGATTGTTCGCGGACCCAACGGCGTGGACGGCGAACATTTTTTTCAGCGTCATCCGATGGCGGGTTCGTCAAAGTTATTCGCGAGAGTCAAAGTTGCGGGCATCACCGAGCCCTACATGCAGATCGATCAGGTCGAAGCGTTGGCCGAAGTTGCGAAGATGGCGGGGCTGGAATTGCATCCGTGGAATTGCCAGCCGGGACAGCCCGAGATCCCCGGCCGGCTCGTTTTCGATCTCGATCCCTCCGAAGACGTGGCTTTCGCGGCGGTTATCAAAGGTGCGCGGGAAGTCCATGATCGTTTGGAAGCTCTCGGCCTGGTCAGCTTTTGCAAAACCACCGGCGGCAAGGGGCTGCATGTGGTGACTCCTCTCGCGCAGGAAAAAAAAGACCGGCTCGATTGGGCTACCGCCAAATCATTCGCGCACGAGGTCTGTTTGCAGATGGCGGCGGATAGCCCGAGTCGCTATCTGACCAAGATGGCCAAGAAAGATCGTGGCGGCAAAATTTTCCTCGACTATCTGCGCAACGATCGGATGGCGACCGCCGTTGCTCCTCTATCGACGCGTGCGCGAGCGGGTGCGCCAGTGTCGATGCCGCTACTGTGGACGCAGCTACGATCGGGTCTCGATCCGAAGCGGTTCACTATCAGAACCGTGCCGCGACTGATCGCGAAGAGCAACGCGTGGCACGATTACTGCGCGTCGGAACGACCGCTTTCTCCGGCGATCAAACAACTGAACAAAGCCAAGGCGGCGTAACCTTTGCCCGCACTGCCGGCGATGAGGTCGAGCTCAGAGCCAAGTTGGGCAAGACTCTGTCTCGCCATTTTCCTGAAGTTGTCGCGATGCCTGGCGCAATCGCGCACAAACGATTTATCCTGGACGCGCGCCACGGAATTGCATGGGGACTCTTTGCCACCGGGAGTTCGCTCATCCGGTGGTTCGGAACATCTGAAAGATTTTCCGGCCAATGTGGATCCTGCGTTTGGCAGGCCGTCGCTGGCCAAGGAGGGGCGGCGGCGATATACAAACTTGGATGAGTGACAGATCGACTGAACAGTCTTCCATTGCTTCCGCAAAACTCTCTTCCGCAAAGTTCGGTGCGCAATCGACGGCGCGCGAGGTCATCGCGGGACACGATTTGCGTGGCCGCGAAGCTATCGTCACCGGCGGCGCATCGGGCATCGGTGTCGAAACCGTGCGCGCACTCGCGACCGCGGGCGCGCGCGTCGTTATTGCCACGCGCGATCGCACGAAGGGCCAGGCGGTGGCAGCGGCGCTGCGCAACGAAACGGGCAACAAGGCGATCGAATTCGCGATGCTCGATCTTGGATCGCTCGCGTCAGTCCGCGCCTGCGTTGCGCAATTCCTCGCCAGCGGGCGTCCGCTCCATCTGTTGATCAACAACGCGGGCATCATGGCCACGCCGCTGGCATATACCGGCGACGGTTTCGAGTCGCAATTCGGAACAAATCATGTCGGACATTTCGCGCTCACTCACGGATTGCTGCCCGCGTTCAAAGCGGCGCGCAACGCCCGCGTGGTCGAATTGACCTCGATCGGTCATCGGCGCTCGGACGTCATCTTCGACGATTTGGACTTTCGCAATCGGCCTTACGAGCGATGGTCGGCCTATGGGCAGTCGAAGACCGCCAATTCTCTGTTTGCAGTCGGCCTCACGCAGCTATTGGCGGGAGAGGGCGTCATCGCCAACGCGGTGCATCCGGGGGGCATCATGACCGGACTGCAAAAATTTGTTCCACGCGAAGAGCAGCTCGCGATGGGATGGATAGATGAGCACGGCAACGTGAACTCGCGCTTCAAAAGTACCGAGCAGGGCGCTGCGACCTCGATCTACGCGGCTGTCTCTCCGGATCTCGAAGGCAACGGCGGCCACTACCTGGAAGATTGCAGTATCGCGAAGCCGTGGACCGCTGAGAGCCCGTTTTCCGGTGTGATGCCGTATGCGCTCGACCCTGAACACGCGCGGCGGCTGTGGTCGGTGTCGGAAGACCTAATCGCACGCTGAGCGCCGGCCGCATTTCCATGCCTGCGTTCTCTCGATACATCGGGATTGACTATTCGGGTGCGGAGATGCCAACCGCCAGCCTTAAGGGGCTCAGAGTTTATTCGGCCGGAGTCGATACGCGGCCCTCAGAGATCCTTCCGCCGCCCGCACCGAAAAAATATTGGAGTCGGAAGGAGCTGGCCCAGTGGTTAGTCGCACGCCTGACCGCCGGCGTCCCGACCTTGATCGGGATCGATCACGGCTTTTCGTTTCCACTCGAGTATTTCGAGAAGTACGGTTTGCCGCACGACTGGCCGGCTTTCCTCGACGATTTTCGTCTTCGCTGGCCGACTGACAGGAACTACACCTATGTCGATTTTGTCCGCAAAGGCGAAACCGGCGATGGCGCGGCGCGATCTGGGAATTCGCGCTGGCGGCGGCTCGCGGAGTTGCGCACCGGCGCGGCGAAATCGGTCTTTCACTTCGACGTCCCGGGCTCGGTGGCGAAGTCCACCCACGCCGGACTGCCGTGGCTTCGATACATTCGCGAGCACGCCGCGGGGCGGGTTCACTTCTGGCCATTCGACGGATGGAATGCCCCGGCGGGAAAGTCGGTCGTCGCCGAGGTCTATCCGTCGCTGTGGAGTCGAAACTATCCGCGCGAGGATCGTACCTCAGATCAGCACGATGCCTATTGCGTCGCAGCGTGGATGCGCTGCGCCGATCTCGACGGCAGCCTCCAGCGATTCCTTTCTCCTTATCTGATGCCCGACGAACGCAAAAAGGCCGAGATCGAAGGCTGGATTCTTGGCACGGCCGGTTCGCTTTTAGAATAGCGGCGGAGGTTTCACCCAGATAACGTTGTCGATCTTGAGTTTGGATACAGACGCTACAACGTTTTGCGCTCTTTGCTTTTCCGCGTTGCTCGTGACGGTGCCGGAAAGATAGGCATCCGGTCCGACCACTCGCACGGAAACATCCTGAAAGTCGTTCAGCACCAGAGTGTTGTTGATGCGCTCTTCTTCTTCGATCCAATCGCCGGTTTTTGTGCGCAGGCTATTGACCACCTGCGTTACGCCCGGCACCCCCGCGGCGGTCCGCTGTGCCAGCGCGCGATCCGATTTGTTGAACACCGTGCCGTACAGCACCACGACGCCCGCCGAGGCCGTGTAGCAATTTGCTCCATTCAGATTATCGTTTGCGCGTAGAGCGGCATAGACCCGATGCATCAACGCGGACGACGAGATTGCATACGCGGATTCGGCGCGCGCGAACATCGCAACCAAAGCAAGCAGCGCCGCCATCGCCAGAGTTCCCCATCCTATGTTGAGGTAATCTCGTTCGATATTTTTCGCTGTCATGCGACCTCTCGTCGTTGGTTCAATGGGATGTGTTAGCCGTGCCTCCCGTTGACCGGAGTTCGCCAAACCTGGCCGTGATCTTCTCAGCCCAGAAGTCCATTACGTTTTCGGCGTCGCCCCACTTGAAAACCGTTACATTGGTCAAAGATGATCCGCCTTTGCGCTGATCGATCGCCGCGGCCAGCAGAGTGCCGGTCTGTGAATCCGTCGCTTTCAGAGCGACCTCCGCGCCTCCGACGAACGCGTAGCTCCCGGTCCCCAAAGACTGCACCGCATTGATCACGCGGATTTGCGGAACCAGGACCGAGACGGTGCGAAGCCCGGGCGTGGCGGCCGCGGCATTGATAATCGCCACCTGAAGCCTGATTACGCGGGGCGCCGCCTGATCCACCAAAGTGAAGTTCTTCGCTTCCAGATCCTTCTTGATCACGTTGTGAAAATAATCGGCGAGCATCTGCTGATCCGCGGGTGGCACGCTGGAATTTTCGCCGTCCCAGAACTGCACCGGTTCAAGCAAAATTTTGTTGTACGATCGCCACTGCGCGGTTTGGTCGATATAAACCAGAAGCGCCTGCCCTTCCTGACCCGGCTGCAGGCGGGCGTAGTCGCTGCCAAGGAAGCCGGTCGCGGCGGGAACCACGGGCTTTTCACCAAGGGCTTTTCCGATGACGCTTGGCTGGTTCTGCACCGTCTTGGCGCATCCCGAGAGCATCGCGCTCACGCAAAGAAGCGAGAGCGCGCCAACGATCGCCGACGAAGTCAATAAGGCAATTCTGCGATGCAGCGGCTTGTTCGATCCGGTTTTCGTGTTCATGCGTGTCTTCTACACCGGCGCATGCGCAAAATTCAATTCCGTCTTTTCCCCTTTTTGTATCGACTGAGTCTACTCGAATTTCGACGGGCGATTATCGACCGGCATCAGCGCGCCGCAACCGCCAGCATCACCTCGGTCCATCCGTCGATTATCAAATCGATCCCGATGAACAGGCCGATCGCCCACAGGCCGGAAACCGGCCATGAACCCGCGATCGAAATCCCGAGCACCACCGCGATCGCGCCGTTGAAGATCAGCCATCCGCGATGCTTCATCGGGGTGCTAAAGGCGACGAAGAGGCGAAAGGCGCCGGCAGCTATCAGGATCAGCGCGATGATCAGCGTGAGCGTCATCGCCGCTACGCCCGGTTCCGCGATGATCAGCACGCCGGCGATCGAATAGAGAATGCCGGCCAGCAGATTGATGAAGAATCCACTCCACTCGCGGCGCGCGAATCCATGAACTACTTCGATGACCCCGCCAATCACCAGGAGCCATCCGAGAAATACCATCGAGACGATCGTCATCTCGAAGGTGTATCCGAGCACAATCGTCCCGCAGATGATTAGCAGGATGCCGATCACGAAGAACCAGGTGCGATGCGCGCGGACTTCCTCGATTCCGGCGGCGAGCAATAGAGGATCGGGCATTCGGGTATCTCCTTTTGACTCAGCCGAGAGCCGGCCGCGGACAGCCGCCGAGCATCGAGAGCAAATGCTTGGCGATATAAAGCGTCGTGTGATCCTCCAGATATGGTCCGGCAATTTGAATTCCGATTGGGAGGCCGCTATTCAGACGACCGACCGGAATCACCGTTGCCGGCAGATAGCACGCGCCCGCCGGAGCCATCCAGGTGGTCAGGCTCCAGTAAGGCCGCTGCTCACCTCCAATCGAAGCAAATCGGCTGGCTATCGGTTCCGAATGATCGTGCGGAATCGCCGCGCACGGCATCACCGGCAGCAGAATCGCGTCCCACTGGGTAAAGAACGCTTCCCAGCGTTTGCGCATCTGCAAGCGCCGCTCGTTATAACTCAGCCACTGGCGATGCCGCATCGCGAGCAGACGCCGAGTCTGCGCGGCGGGCGTCTCGCCAGCCGTGGCGGCGTATTCGTCGAGGCGATCGTTGGGCACTCCTCCAGCCAGCGCTGCTTGCAGCAGGGCGCCGAACGTATCCGCGACTTTTTCCAGCGTGAATTCCGGCCGCGCGTCGTGATCGACTCGTACGCCGGCGCCGGCAAGCGTCTGCGCGGCTTTTTCCAGCAGGTCGCGTACGTCAGGCTCGACGCGACAAGCTGGATCGTCAAGCCACGCGGCCACCCGGTATTCTTTGAGCGTCCGATGACGCGGCGGCGGCAGTTTCAGCCGCCATGCGGGATGCTCCCACCTGTTCGGTCCGGCCATGATGCTCAGCCCGAGCTTGAGATCGTCGACGGTGCGTGCCATCGGCCCCGCGACCGCGAGATCGGCGAGAGTCAACGTTCCAGGAGGACCGGGAATTTGCCCGTGGGCCGGCACGACTCCATAACTCGGCTTGTGGCCGGCGACACCCGACATGTGAGAAGGCAAACGAATCGAGCCGCCAATATCGCTGCCGAGTTCCAGCGGCGTAAAGCCGCAGGCAAGGGCCGCGGCCGATCCGCCGGATGAGCCGCCCGGAGTGCGGGACACATCGTAAGGATTGTTCGTGGTTCCGAAGACCTCGTTGTAGCTTTGCAGGTCGCCGGCATAAATCGGAAGATTGGTCTTGCCGAAGATGATCGCGCCCGCTGCGCGCAGGCGCGCCACCGGCCATGCGTCTTCTTTCGGGATGAAGCTCGTCAGTTCCGGTGCGCCTGAGGTTGTGCGCATTCCCGCGGTTTGGAATGAGTCTTTGATTGTCATCGGCACGCCGTGCAGCGGACCGCGCACTTCTCCGCGCGCCAACGCGGCGTCGGCACCGTCGGCTTCGGTCCGAGCCCGATCCGCATCGACGGTCACGACACAGTTGATCGGCTTGTTCAGAGCGGAGACGCGCGCCAGAAAATAATCGACGGCTTCCCGGCTGGAAATCTGATGCCGCTGGATCTTTTTCGCGATTGCGTTGGCGCTCGAATAGGCAAGCTCTGCCACGGGCGGTCACCTCTCTCGTATTACTTCTCGCATGTCAGTAGTCCATGCGGAGAAGAAGTCAAGCGCGCGCTGTTCACGGCCAAATCGCCGGAGGTCGCGAAAATCTATCCCCCGCCAAAGCATCGCTCCCTTGGTGGCTAAGGCCACCAGCTCGGCCTAACATAGCAACGGCAAATTCTTTGGGAGATGATCTCTGAGTTCCTACCCATTTGATCGAAAGACTGGGATGTCACGCTCGTTCGCCGTAGTATTTTTCGCACCGGCCGGCGTGCTGAGCGCCATTCTTTTATTCTGCTCGAATGCGCAGGCGCAGATCCGCTACGACACCGGCGCCGACACGATTTTCGCGCACTCACAAACGTCGCCTCTGTGGATTTCAGCGCAAGGCAACTTCATCTTTCAATGGCATCCGCGGTTTGCCGCGCAATACAGCGGAGCCAATAGTTTCGCGCATGCTTCACAACAGGCGGTCTCAGCCGTCGAAACGCTTTACACCGGTCTCAGATTGAGTCCGACGACCGAGGCAGTGTTCGATCTTGAGAGCGCTGGCGGCCGTGGCCTCGGCAATATAGTCGGCTTGGCGGGCCTGACCAATGTGGACGCTGTAAGAAATCTGGACACGGTGCCCTACATAGCAAGGCTCTGGTACCGCGAGGTGATCTCGCTGAGCGACGACACGGTCCAAGTCGAACGGGGCCCACTGGCGCAACTCACCACGCTGCCGGTCCGCAGGCTCGACATACATTTCGGCAAGTTCGACCTGGTGGACTTTTTCGATCTCAACAGCGTCGCAAACGACAGCCACATGCAATTCATGAATTGGACGGTGGTCAACAATGGCGCCTACGATTACGCGGCAGATACCCGCGGGTACACCTATGGACTGATCCTCGACTTCGAGGATCGCTGGTGGGGAGTTCGCTTCGGCGAGGCGATGCTGTCAAGGCGCGCCAATGGGCTCAACGTTCAGAAGAATCTGCAGGACGCGCATTCCGAGAATTACGAACTGGAGTTCCGGCCCGCTCTGATCGAGAACCGGACGAGCGCGATCCGCCTGCTTGCGTTTACCAATTTTGCCAATATGGGCGATTACCACCAGGCGATCGATCTCTTTCGCGCGGGAAAGACGCCGACGCCGGAGATCACCGACCACCCGCGGCAGGTAAGTCTGAAATACGGCTTTGGTATCAACGCCGAGCAAGAGTTGGGCGACTACCTGCGCGGCTTCTTTCGGGCTGGGTGGAACGAGGGTCAGCACGAATCGTGGAACTACACTGAGTGCGACGAAACCGTTGCCTTCGGAGGTGATCTGCGCGGGACACTCTGGAGCCGTCCCTCGGACAAGCTCGGCGCGGCATTCGTCGTCAATGGCATCTCGCGTAACCATCGAGAATACCTCGCCTTGGGAGGTCTTGGGTTCGATCTGGGCGATGGCGCGCTCTCATATGGTCCCGAAAAGATCATGGAGTGCTACTACAACCTGCCGATTCCATTGCACAGCGGATTGTTTGGCGCGCTTGATTTTCAGTACATCGACAATCCCGGGTACAACCGGGATCGGGGCCCGGTCTTTGTGCCTGGTATCCGGATGCACGTCGAACTATGAACCTCTGACTGTTTGTGCTGGATAGCGCGGGCCGTGATGTCGTTTCGCTCATGACAATCGGTTGTTCGACAGTGCGGGCGAGGTTCGGCTAAAATTAGCCGAGCGAAACGTCGGAAACGCCCTGAGCGTATACCCGCGAAACCCATTAGCCACTGAGGCGAAACCGATACGTCGCTCTGAGAGGAATAAAATGATCGATGTTTATTTTTGGCCCACAGGAAACGGAAAGAAGCCCATCATCCTGCTCGAGGAGTGCGGGCTTCCATACACTATCAAGCCGATCAATATCGGCCGCGGCGATCAGCTCTCGCCCGACTTTCTGAAAATCTCGCCGAACGGACGGATGCCGGCGATCGTCGATCATGAGCCTCTGGGTGGCGGCGCTCCGATTTCGATCTTCGAGTCGGGCGCGATCATGATGTACCTGGCGGAGAAGGCCGGGAAGTTTTTCCCGCAGGACGTGCGCCGCAGGTACGACGTCTGTCAGTGGATACTTTGGCAAACTGGAAACCAGGGACCGAAGCTGGGCGAACAGGGTCATTTCCGCCGCGTCGCGCAGGATCCCAAGCATGGCGATCTCTCATACGCACTGCTCCGCTTCGACAACGAGGCGCATCGCATCTACGGGGTGATGAATCTCGGGCTTGAAGGCAAGCGCTACCTCGCCGCCGGCGAATACACTATTGCGGACATCATCTGTTATCCGTGGGCGTCGGGCTGGCAGACGCGAGGCTTCGACATCGAAGAATTTCCGAACGTCAAACGCTGGCTCGCCGAGGTTGGCGGCCGTCCCGCGGTCAAGAAAGCCATGGCGCTCGGCCCCGAATTCCGCGAGGACCCAGCCTCGATTACTCCTGAGGAGAGAAACCGCCGCGGCAAGCTGCTGACGCATCAGCGCGCACAGCCGGTGCCGAAAGACTGGACTCACGCCAAGCCTTAGCGGTGTGGGCGGATCGCATTTTTCGGGATGTTGTTTCAGATCTCGTGACTTGCCTGAGAGTCGGCCGTTATCGCGCAACTCCAAAGTGACCTCGGTGCTAGACCGCTGTGGCCATTACGCAGCCGGTAAGCCGGAGTTCTGCTGGTAGTAATTTGTAATAGCCACTTTAGAGTTCCCCGGGCGCATCGGCATAAAGGGAAGCCACGAACCCGAATTCGCAGTGGGTTCGTTTGGTACATTTCTATAGTGCCCTGCGGCAATTATCATTGAAACTGCTGGAGAATTTCACCTAAACGGTGGGTTCGATGCGATTTTAGTGATTCCGCGCGATGTGTACCACGCAGCGGCGCCGCCGTATGCCTATGGTCGTCAGAGGTCGACGATAGGAAAAAAGCTAGTAGTAATAGGAGAAGATTTGGTGAAGTATACACTTGTTCAATTATAGA
>JBOHWH010000079.1:0-2598 GCA_050736695.1 Binataceae bacterium (SeqCode)
AAGATATAAAATGCGGTAATGCGCGGGCAAGAGAGGGGTTGCGCGCGGGCTGCGGGTTTGATTTCTATGAACCTCGCGCCCGAGTATTAACCAGACAGTTAATTGGCGTCTTGACGCAGCGTATCAAGAGCATGAAGAAAGCTCTCCGCGATCTTGCCCGCACCCGCGAGCGGATTCTGAAGGCCGCGCTCGCGGAGTTCTCGGCGCGCGGCCTGGCCGGCGCGCGCACCGAAGCGATCGCGCGCCGCGCCCGCGTCAACAAGCGCATGCTCTTCTATTGCTTTGGCAGCAAGCGCGGGCTGTACGCGGAGGTGCTGCGGCGCAAGATCGCCGAAAAGGCGGACGCGATCGTCCAAACCCCCGAGGACCTGGGCGCGGCGCTTCAGTACTGGAGTGAAATCGGCAGCGACGATCGCGACTGGATTAGGATGCTCGAGTGGGAGGCGCTGGGCCCCGCCTCAGGACCGATGGTCGCGCGGGCCGAACGCCGGCGCTTGTTCGGGATCGTGCACGCGCGCCTGCGCCGTTCGCAAAGCGCGGGCGAGGTCGCAAGCGGGATCAACCTCGACCAGTTGTTTCTCTCGGTTATCGCGTTGACGGCGTTTCCAGACGCGTTCCCGCAGTTTACCCGGCTTGTCACCGGCATGGTTCCCGAGGATCCGCGCTTCCGCCGCGCGCGCACAAAATTTCTGGGATGGCTGGGCAGGCGGATGGCGGCGCCGGCGGGCAAGCGCCAACCGTCCAGGCGGGCTCGGCGGAAATGAGCGCCGCGCCAATCGCCGCGGAGTCAAGCGCCGACCGCGCATGGCGCCCCGCGCACAATCCGTGGGTGGTCGCGATGACGGTGACGCTGGCGACGTTCATGGAAGTGCTCGACACGAGTATCGCCAACGTCGCGCTGCCGCATATTGCGGGCGGGTTGTCGGCAGGGGTTGACGAAAGCACGTGGGTGCTCACCTCATACCTGGTTTCCAACGCAATCGTGCTGCCGATCAGCGGATGGCTGGCCGGCCTTTTCGGACGCAAGCGCTTTTACATGGGATGCGTCGCGGTATTCACGCTGAGCTCGTTTATGTGCGGTTTGGCGCCGTCGCTTGCGATGCTGGTGCTGTGCCGTGTGATCCAGGGCGCGGGAGGAGGGGGCTTGCAGCCGAGCGAGCAGGCGATTCTCGCCGATACCTTCGCGCCGGAAGAGCGCGGAATGGCGTTCGCGATCTATGGGATGGCGGTGGTGCTGGCGCCGGCGATCGGGCCGACGCTGGGCGGCTGGATCACGGACAATTTCGCCTGGCGCTGGATTTTCTTTATCAACGTTCCGGTCGGAATTATTTCGCTGCTGCTGAGCTACCGCGTCGTTGAGGATCCGCCCTACGTCACCCGCGAAGTAAAGGAGCGCAAGGGAGGGATCAAGATCGACTATATCGGCCTCAGCCTTATCGCGCTCGGGCTGGGCGCCCTGCAGATCGTGCTCGACAAGGGTCAGCGCCTCGATTGGCTGCAGTCCCACTTTATCGCGACACTCACGATCATAGGCGTGCTCGCGGTCGCCGCGTTTATCGTCTGGGAGCTGCGCACGGAGCATCCCGTGATCGATCTGCGCCTGTTCAAGGACCGCACTTTCGCGATCTCCACCACCATGATGTTCACGCTTGGAATGGTGCTGTTCGGAACCACCGTGCTCCTTCCCCAGTACGTGCAGGAGCTGATGGGTTACACCGCGCAGCAGGCGGGAATGGTTCTGACCCCGGGTGGATTTGCGATGATGGTGACGATGCCGATCGTGGGCGCGCTGATCTCGCGGGTTGACGGGCGATGGCTTATAGCGATCGGGTTTGTGATCACGGGCCTTGCGATGCTGCATATGACGGGAATCTATCCGGGCGTCGATTTTCGCACCGCGATGTTCTATCGCATCTATCAGTCGATGGGTCTCGCGTTTTTGTTCATTCCAATCACGACGATGGCGTACACCGGGATGCGCCAGGATCAGAATAACGACATTTCGGCCGTCATGAATTTCGCGCGCAATATCGGCGGCAGCCTGGGCATCTCGATGGTGACGACGATGCTGGCGCGTCTTTCGCAATTTCATCAGACCACGCTGATGACGCGCGTCACGCCGTTTAATTCGACGCTGCACTCGCAACTGACCGGACTGGGGCATCAGCTTTTTCTGTCCGGCTCCAGCAACATCAACAACCGGGCGATGGGCATGATCTACGGCCGGATCCTGCGGACCGCGAGCGCGCAGGCGTATATCGACGTTATCAGGCTGATGGGTATTGCCACGCTGTGCATGCTGCCGCTGGTTTTACTGATGCGAAAAAACCAGGCCGCCGCCGGACCGGCCCCGATGCACTGACCTCGCCTCGCAGAGGCTGGCGATACGCCGCCTTAACGGCGCATAATCGGCTTTCGATAGGCTTTGATGCCTTTTCAGGGGCGTCCAAAGGGGGACTATCGCAATCGCCGCCGCGGCTACCAGTGCTGCTGCTACGCCCGTACCTGCGCGGGGAAGTGACGCCGCGCCCGAAGCTCCGAGAATCGCGACGGCGCTTTCGTGGGCCGGGGGCCTCGCGCCAATCTACGTCGTCGCCG
>JBOHWH010000080.1:0-12074 GCA_050736695.1 Binataceae bacterium (SeqCode)
CCATTATGGTGCGTTTTCAATCCGTAAAAATAGCAAGAGCGACCGGCCAGGAAATCACGCTTTTTCCTGAACGAGGATTGCTCACCGACGGTGCGACCGAGATTGCCGCGCAACCGGCGGCGGCATAGCCTTTACGTTGCGATGGCCCACAAGGGAGAAAATACCGTCTTGGACGCGATTTCTCGTGCGCTCGCTCGGGTCCGCGCCGGTCGCGACACGTTGATCCTCGTTGCGATTTCGGGTGGCGCCGATTCGGTGGCGATGCTACATGCGCTGGTCGATCTGCGCGAATCGTTTGGCTATCGGCTCGCGGCGGCGCATCTCAATCATCGCATTCGCGGCGCGCAGTCCGATCGTGATGAGGAATTCGTGCGCGCGCTATGCGCCCGGCTCGGGATCGATCTCGTTGCCCGGCGCGCTGCTGGCCTTGATGCCACGATGCCGAACCTCGAGGAGGCTGCGCGTGAGGCTCGCCACGGCTTCCTGCGCCGGACCGCCGAGGCTCTGGGAGCAACGCATGTCGCGCTCGGGCACCATCGCGATGATCAGGCGGAGACCATCCTTTTGCGGATGCTGCGCGGAACGGGAATCGCGGGGTTGGGCGCGATGGACGAGGCTCGCGCCGACGGTATCCTGCGCCCGATGCTGTCGCTCTCGCGCGAGCAAATCCGCGCATACCTGCATGCGATCGGCGCGTCATTTGTCGAGGACAGCACGAACGCCTCGGTTGCGACGATGCGTAATCGAATCCGGCACGAGCTGCTGCCGACCCTCGAACGCGACTACGCCCGTGGCGTTGGCGCTCGTCTGGCGGAACTTTCCGGCGAGATGCGCACGCTCGACGCCTACCTCGCGCGCGAGGCTCTGCGCGAGCTCGCCGCGATGCGCATCGTCGGCGGCGGTCTCGAGCTCTCTCGCTTCGCTATGCTTGATCCTGCTCTGCGAGCGCCTGTCCTGCGCGCGTTTGTCGCCGAGCGAATCGGGAGTCTGCGCCGTGTCGGACGGGCGCATCTCGACGCGATGGTCTCGCTCGTCCAGGGCGGCCCGCCCAACGGCGAAATCTCGCTGCCCGGCCGATGGCGCGCCGTTCGCGCCTATTCGACCCTGCGCCTGACGCGTGAGACGGCGCGAACCCGGCCGGAGTTCTCGGTTCCGCTCGCGCTCGAAGGGGCAACCGTTGTCGAGGCGGCGGGCTATGCTTTCGATGCGGTCGTGATGGCCGCGGCGGATGCAAAAATGCCGAACAACAAATCTGTCGCGCTCTTCGATCTGCGGGAAATCGCCGCCACCGGGCTGACCGTGCGCAACTTCCTGCCCGGCGATCGGGTGCGGCCTATCGGGATGAACGGCACGCGCAAGGTGAAGGATGTTCTGATAGACTCGAAGGTGGCGCGAGAACGCCGCGCGCGAATTCCGATTGTCGCGGCAGAAGACGACGTTGTATGGATTCCCGGAGTGGTGCGATCCGGGCACGGATTGTTAACCTCTGCCAGCGAGACGGTGCTTAGAATTTCGGCGCGCGAAGTTTCGCCGGGTTGATTAGGATGTCGTTGCGCCGGATTTAGCGAGCGTGGTACGATTTTGATGGGGATGAACCAGTTTTCCCGCAGTATTGCTCTCTGGCTCGTTTTGGGCCTGATGTTTCTCCTGCTGTTTAATATTTTCAGCAGGCAGCAGCCCCGCGAGCCCGAGATTATCTTTTCCGACTTCCTTAATCAGGTTGATAAGGGACAAATCGCCTCGGTCACGATCCAGGGCAATCAGATCAAAGGCGACACCAGCGCCGGCGAGCATTTCAAGACCTACGCGCCGACCGATCCCGACCTCGTAAAAACCCTGCGTGAGAAGGGAGTAAAGATCGCCGCCAAACCCGCCGAGGGCGATCCCTGGTGGATGGTGATGCTGGTCCAGTGGTTCCCGATCCTGATTTTGGCGGGACTCTGGATTTTCTTCATGCGCCAGATGCAGATCGGCGGCGGCAAGGCGATGTCGTTCGGGAAGAGCCGCGCCAAGCTGTTAACCGAGAATACGCATAAAGTCACATTCGCCGACGTGGCCGGAATCGACGAAGCAAAGGACGAGCTCGAAGAGATAATCCAGTTCCTGCGCGACCCCAAACGCTTCACGCGCCTTGGCGGCCGTATCCCCAAAGGCGTTCTGCTGGTGGGGCCTCCGGGTACAGGCAAGACGCTCCTGGCGCGTGCGATCGCGGGCGAGGCGGGCGTGCCGTTCTTCTCGATCTCGGGCTCCGACTTTGTCGAGATGTTCGTCGGCGTGGGCGCGTCGCGCGTGCGCGACCTGTTCGTGCAGGGCAAGAAGCACGCGCCGTGCATCATCTTTATCGACGAGATCGACGCCGTCGGACGTCATCGCGGCGCGGGCCTGGGCGGCGGTCATGACGAGCGCGAGCAGACCCTCAATCAGTTGCTGGTCGAGATGGACGGGTTCGAAGCCAACGAGGGCGTGATCCTGGTCGCCGCGACCAATCGTCCCGACGTGCTCGATCCGGCGCTGCTACGTCCGGGCCGCTTCGACCGCCGAGTGGTTGTTCCGCGTCCCGATATGAAGGGACGCGACGGAATCCTGCGGGTGCATACGCGCAAGGTTCCGCTTTCTGAAGACGTCAATATCGACAAGCTGGCGCGTTCGACTCCGGGTTTCGCGGGCGCGGACCTTGAAAACCTTGTCAACGAAGCCGCGCTTCTGGCCGCGCGGCGCAACAAGGACAAGGTCGAGATGTCGGATTTCGAGCTGGCCAAGGACAAAGTTCTGATGGGTGCGGAGCGGCGCTCGATGGTGATGTCCCTGGACGAGCGCAAGAACACCGCCTATCACGAGGGCGGCCATGCGCTGGTTGCGATGCTGCTGCCGGGCGCGGATCCCGTGCACAAGGTTACGATTATCCCGCGCGGCATGGCGCTGGGCGTAACCCAGCAGCTTCCGCTCGACGATCGCTATACCTATTCGAGCGATTACCTGAAGACGCGGCTTGCGATGATGTTCGGCGGCCGCGCGGCCGAGGAATTAATCTTCGGCCACATGACCACCGGCGCCGGCGACGATATCGAAAAGGCGACCGAGCTTGCGCGCAAGATGGTTTGCGAGTTCGGCATGAGCAAGGAGCTCGGCCCGATGACCTTCGGCAAGGCCGAGGAGCAGGTCTTCCTGGGCCGCGATCTCGGTCATCACAAGGACTACTCCGAGCACACCGCGATCGAGATCGATCGCGAGATCCGGCGCATCATCGATGACGCTTATCAGAAGGCGCGGCAACTGCTTTCCGACCATATTGTTCTGCTCCACGCGGTCGCCGAGCGCCTGCTCGAAAAGGAAGTCCTCGAGGGCGCCGAAGTCGGTGCCCTGGTCGCCGCGTATCGCGAGGGGCGTCCGCTGCCCGCGTCGTTTCCGCCGGCCGCCGGCTCGACTCCGCGTGCGAGCCTCGACCCCGGCAAAGATAAAGACAAGCACGCGGAAGAACCGGCCGCCGTTCCGGGTCTGCCACCCAAACCTGTGCTGGTTTAGTTCGGCGCGCTCTTGCGCGGCGCGCGCGGGGCCGGGCGAGGTTAATGCTCGCGAATGCGGCTCGTATCCGATAATTCCCACAATCCGAAATTGCGTATTGTCCGCTCGGCGCGTCAGCGCGTGCCGGTCCTGCCGAAGCGAATGCGCCTTCGCGACGGGCGCGTAATCCGTTTTCCGGCGATGATGGGCGTGCTCAATGTCACGCCCGATTCCTTTTCCGACGGAGGCCTGTACTTCCATCCGGCGCGCGCGATCGAGCATGCGCTCGAGATGGAAGCGCAGGGCGCGGACATTATCGATATCGGCGGAGAATCGACGCGGCCCCTTGGCGCGCGCACCGTCGCGATCGAAGAAGAGCTCCGCCGCGTGATGCCGGTGGTCGAAGCGCTGGCCGCAAAGCTCCGCGCGCCGATCTCGATCGACACGCGCAAGTCAACCGTCGCGGCGCGCGCAATCGAGGCGGGTGCCGCGATAATCAACGACATCAGTGCGTTCGAGTATGACCCCGCGATGGCTTCGGTAGCGGTCCGCACGCGCGCGGTAGTCGTGCTGATGCATATGCGCGGAGGCGCCGAGGACCATCTGAAGTTCGCGCGCTATGGCGACGTAGCGCGCGAGGTTATCGCCTACCTGGTCGCGCGCGCCGAGGCCGCGGTCCGCGCCGGAATTGCCCGCTCGCGAATTATTCTCGACCCCGGAATCGGCTTCGCCAAGACCGCCCGCCACAATCTGGCCTTGCTGGACGCCTTGCCCCGCCTTGCGGCGGTCGGCTATCCCGTAATGGTAGGATCTTCGCGCAAGAGCTTTATCCGGCGGATTGCCGGTGGCTCGGAGCGCGAGCTCGAATTTGGGACCGCGGCGGCCGATGCGCTCGCGGTTGCGGCGGGCGCGTCGATCGTCAGGGTGCATGACCCGGGCGCGGCGCGTGCGGTGGTGAGGATGGCCGCGGCGATTCGCGAGCGTCGCGCGAGGTAGACTCGATGCCGAATTACCTGCCGGCGATACCGGTGCCCCGATGGCAGGACATCCTCGATGTCCTGATCGTCGCCTATGTGATCTACCGAATCGCGTTGCTGATCCGCGGTACGCGAACGATGCAGATGGTGGTCGGTCTGGTGATTGTTGGGGTCGCATTCGTCGCCTCGCAGATCCTCGGACTATTCACGCTCAACTGGCTGCTGAATAATTTTCTTGGGTCGTTGTTCGTGATCCTGGTGGTGATTTTCCAGGCCGATATCCGCCGCGCGCTGACCCGGGTTGGCGCGCAATCGTTTTTCGGGCCGCGCGCGCCCGCTTCGAGCGCGGCTGAAGAGCTGGCGACCGCGGCGGCATGGCTGGCGGCGCGCAGGATCGGCGCGCTGATCGTGATCGAGCAGGAAGACGGCCTCAACGAATTCATGGAGAGCGGCCGTCTGATCTATGGCAAGGTCTCGCCCGAATTGATCGAGACGATCTTCATGCGCGGTTCGCCGCTGCATGACGGCGCGGTGATCATAAAGGGTGATCAGATTCTCGCGGCGGCGTGCGTGTTGCCTCTGTCCTCGAATCCGAACGTGAGCCTCGCGCTCGGCACGCGGCATCGCGCCGCGATCGGGATGACCGAGGACTGCGACGCGATCGTGCTGGTGGTATCCGAAGAGGACGGGACAATCTCGATCGCGCGCGAGGGACGGCTCGAGCGGGGGCTCGAGTCGGCAGAGGTCCTGAGCACACTCAGGAGTTTGCCGGCATAAGGACTGGTTGTGCGGGGCGGCGGTTGGGGCGAACGATCGATGAATCGACTGCGGGAAATGATCAACTGGAACGAGCTGCGCAAAAACCTGCGGCGTAACTCCGGTCTGCGCCTAATCGCGATCCTGCTTGCGATCGGCCTGTGGATGTTCGTAAACGCGGACCAGCGCAACTCGGTCGTCACGCTGCCGGTTCCGATTAGCTATCGCTCGCTGCCGCCCGGCTACGTCATCGTCAATCATCCTCCGGATTTCGTTAAGATCGAAGTCACCGGCTCGCGTACCCTGCTGTCGCTGCTGGACCCTGAGCGCCTGACCCTGCGCCTCGATTTGACCGGAGTGCCGGTCGGCCACACCGATTTCAAGATCAGTCCGAACCTGTTCAACGTCGGGCGGGGAACGACGGTCACGCGGGTAACGCCCGACGGTGTGCAGATCGATATCGATCGCGTCGTCAGCCGCGACCTGCCGGTGCATCTGAACCTCGTCGGTCCGGTCGCCAAAGGTTATCAGGTAAATTCGATCGAGCTGCAGCCCGCCACCATCTCGGTCAGCGGGCCGAGCCATTTCGTGGCGCCGCTGGTCCGGGCCGAGACCGATCCCTTCGACGTGCGCGGCGCCGACGCCGACCTCGAACGTGTCGTCGGTATCCAGAACCCCGGATCGGAGGTTCACCTTGCGGTGGTGCGGGTGCTGGCGAAGGTCGATGTCGGCGATCAAATCGCCGACCGCGAATTCCACGGCGTTAACGTGGAAGTGCGCGACACCGATTTCAAATCCCGCGTCGAGCCCGGCAAAGTGAGCATCACGGTGCGCGGTCCGATGCTGAAGCTCGCAAGCCTGGACCCCACGGGAATAGTTTATGTGGATGCGCAAGGCGGCGTGCCCGGAGTGCGTGAGATGCCGCTGGAAGTCGATTTACCTGATGGAATGCAACTCGTGAAACAGGAACCGGCCACGGTCAAGCTCAGAATTTATCGGCAAAAACTGCTGGATACCGGCGATGGAAAAGCGTCGTAAATTATTTGGCACCGACGGAGTGCGCGGCGTCGCCAATGTTGAGCCGATTACCTCGGAGACGACGTTCAAGCTCGGCCGCGCACTCGCCTACGTCGTTCGTCATTCGACCGGACGGCATCGCCGAATTCTGATCGGCAAGGACACCCGTCTTTCGGGATACATGCTCGAGACCGCGATGGCGTCGGGAATCTGCTCGATGGGCGTGGACGTGTGGCTGGTCGGCCCGCTGCCGACTCCGGGCCTCGCGTACCTGACGCACAGCATGCGCGCCGACGCGGGTGTAGTGATCTCGGCCTCGCACAATCCCTTTCAGGACAACGGCATCAAGTTTTTTTCGCGCGACGGCTTCAAACTCGACGACGCCACCGAGCATCGGATCGAAGAGCTGGTCTCCGACGACCGCGAGTTGATCGAGCATCGCGCAACCAACGCGGATATCGGCAAGGCCGCGCGAATCGACGACGCGCTCGGCCGTTACCTGGTGTTCCTCAAAACCTGTGTCCCGCGCACCGCCAACTTCGAGGATCTTAAGCTGGTGATCGATTGCGCCAACGGCGCGGTCTACAAGGTCGGGCCCGACGTGCTCGAGGAGCTTGGCGCCGAGGTTATCGCGCTCTCGGCCGAGCCCAATGGAATCAACATCAATCACGAATGCGGCGCGATGCATCTGGATAATATTCGCGGCGCCGTGACGCGCGAGCGTGCGCAAGTCGGAATCGCGCTCGACGGCGACGGCGACCGGGCGATGCTGATCGATGAAAAAGGCGACGTCTTCGACGGCGACGACGCAATGGCCTTGCTCGGCATCCGGATGGCGGAGCAGGGGCGCCTGGCGGCCAAGACCGTCGTTGCGACCGTGCTGAGCAACTTCGGCCTGGAGCAGGCGCTCGCACGCGCCGGAGTGAAGCTGGTGCGCACTGAAGTCGGCGACCCGTCGGTCGCGCGCGAGATGCGCGCCAATTCGTACAACTTGGGCGGCGAACAATCGGGCCACGTCATCTGCATGGACTACTCGACCACCGGCGACGGGCTAATCACGGCGCTACTGGTTTTGACGATCATGGCGGAAAGCGGCAAGCCGCTCTCCGAGTTGCGCGCGATGCGCCGGGTGCCGCAGACGATGGAAAATGTCCGCGTGACCAAACGCACCCCGATCGCCGAGATGCCCGCCGTGCGCCGCGCGATCGCCGACGCCGAACGCAAGCTCGGAGCGTCGGGCCGCCTGCTGGTGCGCTACTCAGGCACCGAGATGCTGGCGCGCGTGATGGTCGAAGGCGAGGACGCCGCGATGATCGAAGTGCTCGCAAAAGAAATCGGCGCCGCAATCCACAAACAAGTCGGCGCCGCGTAAGAGAAACCACGGATTTCGTTGATTTCACAGATTAAAGAGAAAAAATTATCTGTGTAATCCGCCAAATCCGGGGTTACTTTTTCTTTCTATTTCTTGCGGGGCGCGAGCCCAGCGCTTTCAGATAAGCCTTCACTGCATTGTCCAGTCCGATATAGATCGCGTCGGAGATCAGCGCGTGGCCGATCGAGGTCTCGTCCAGATCCGGAAGCGCCTTCACGTACGCCGGTATATTCTCGAGGTTTAAATCGTGACCCGCGTTAACGCCAAGGCCGGCGCGATGCGCTGCGCGGCCGGCCACGCGATGCAGCGTGAGAATCTTGCGCCCCTGCGCTGTGCCGAACGCGTGCGCATATGGACCCGTGTACAGCTCGATACGATCGGCGCCAAGCTCGCGCGCGTGTATCGCCGCGTTGGTGTCCGCCTCGATAAACAGACTCGTGCGAATCCCGTTGTCGCGCAGCCGCGCCAGCACGCCGCGCAACCACTCGGCGCCTGAAGCGAGATTCCATCCCGCATTCGAGGTGAGGACGCCCGGCGGGTCGGGCACCATCGTGCACTGCGTCGGCCGCACGCGCGTCACCAGATCCAGGAACTCGGGACCCGGGTAGCCTTCGATATTGAACTCGATCTGCTTGAATTCCGCGGCGAGCATCGCGGCCAGATCGAATACGTCCTTCTTCGTGATGTGCCGCGCGTCGGGCCGCGGATGCACCGTGATGCCGTGGCATCCGGCGCCGATCGCGACGCGCGCCGCCTCGAGCACGCTCGGCACGTCGCCGCCGCGCGAGTTGCGAATCACCGCGATCTTGTTGACGTTGACGCTTAGTTTTACCATCGGAGATAGAGCAATTTCACTAGAACAGGTCTCGCGAGGCAACCTGCGTTTTCCCGCGACCCATTCCTCAATGTCCGGCGGATCGACAAGGCGAGATTCCTCGCGACGAACCCAGCGCCGCGTGACGATCTCGGCGCGACTTTGCCGACCGCTCGCGCTCGGAATGACACAAAACAAGCGGAATCAAGAAAGTCGCGTCGCACAAATCTATCGAGCACCCTCTTCGAAACGATTCTCATAAAAAACCAATGTGTCATTCCGAGCGCGAATCTGCCGCTCGCTTCGCGTTGTGCGTATTCAGCACAAAACGACCTAAGTGTCATTCCGAGCGCGAAACGACCACGCGATTCGCATCGTGCGCATTTGGTGGTGCGGCGCACGTCGAGAGGAATCTCGCCATTCGCGATAGTAGCCGCTTCGAATGAGGCATGGTTTCCCGCGATGCGGCATCGGCGGCGCTCTGCTAGGATTGCCGCGACGCGTGCCACGATGATTCTTCTTACCGCCGCAGAAAGCCGGGAACTCGATCGGCTCAGTCAGGAAAAATATGGCGTCGATTCGTACGCGCTGATGACACGCGCGGGTGAGGCGGTTGCAGATCGGCTCCTCGAACATTTTCCCGATGCGATCCGATCCGGAGTGCTCGCGGTCTGCGGCAAGGGCAACAACGGCGGCGACGCGATGGTCGCGGCGCGGCGGCTCGGCCAGCGAGGCGTCAGCACGCGCGTGGTGCTGCTCGGATGGGGCGGCGACTTGAAAGGCGATGCGCTGCGCGCGCATGACGAATTGGCCGGCATGGGCGGCGCGATAATCCAGGCGCCCGCCGAAGCCGATCTCGAAGCGGCGTTCGGCGCGAAGCCGGGCGCGATCGTCGATGGCATCTTCGGTATCGGCCTGAACGCTCCCGTTCGTGGAACTGCGCGCGCCGCGATTGCGCGAATGAATGCGTTTGGCGCGCCGATCGTCGCGGTCGATATAGCGTCGGGAGTCGATTCCGATACCGGTGCGATCATGGGCGCCGCGGTCCGCGCCGCGCTGACTGTCACCTTTGGTTACGCGAAGTTTGGCCACGTTTCATATCCCGGTGCGGACAATTGCGGCACGCTCGCGATCTCCGAGATCGGATTCGCGCCCGAGGCGATTGGCGAGATCGCGCCGAGCGGCCGGTTTTACCAATCCGCCGACGCGCGCGCGCATCTGAAGCCGCGCGCAACCGATGCGAACAAAGGAAATTTCGGGCATCCGATTATTATCGCGGGCAGCCGCGGAAAATCGGGCGCCGCGATTCTGGCCTCGCGCGCGGCGCTGCGTGCCGGCGCCGGCCTGGTGACCACCGCGATTCCCGAATCGATTCAGCCAATCGTCGCGGCCGCGCAAGCCGAGCTGATGACCGAGTCGGTCGCCGATCGCGAGGGACACTTCGCGGGCGCTACCGCCGCGGAAACGCTCGCGCATCTGGTCGCGGGCAAGAGCGCGATCGTTTTCGGCCCGGGAGTCGGGATGAACGACGACACGAAGGATCTTGTCACCTGGCTGCTGCTCGAAGGCGTAACCCCCGCGCGTCCGATGCTGGTCGACGCCGACGGATTGAATGCGCTGGCCGCGCTCGGATGCGCCACGGCCGCATCGGCGGCCGGGCCGCTCGTGATGACGCCGCATCCGGGCGAGATGGCGCGCCTGCTTGGCTCGAGCGCGGCGGAGATTAACACCAACCGAATTGGCGCCGCGCGCAAGCTCGCGCAACTGACCGGCGCCAATGTTCTGCTCAAGGGTGCGCGCTCGGTAATTGCCAACGCGGACGGCCGCGTGATCGTCAATTCGAGCGGCAATCCCGGGATGGCGACGCCGGGAATGGGCGATGCGCTGTCGGGTATTGTGGGCGCGCTGATGGCCGCGAAGATGGATCCGTTCGACGCGCTCGCGCTCGGTGTTTTTCTGCATGGCCACGCGGCGGATCGCGTTGCAAAACGGATGGGCGCGGTCGGCTATATCGCGGGCGATGTGATCGACGAGCTTCCCGCGGCGCGCGCCTCGCTGCTCGAATGATCGCGGCTCCGGTTCCATCGCACCTCGACCGCGTTCGATCCCGGCGCCGGCTTAAGCGTGGCGCGCCTTAGTAGGACAATCACGCCGGTGCCATCGAGCGCGGTTGGATTGCTCTTGATCGCGATCACGTAATTCTGCCGCAGCCGTACGGGCATGCTGCGATACATCGAGGTCCAGCTAATGAGGTAATTCGGCAGGTCGGGATCGCTCGCGCGCACGATCGGAATATTGAGTCCGCTATAGAATGCGATGTCGTAGTCGAGCGCGCCCAGGTAACCAACCCGCTCGTGGCCGATCGTGTTGATTATCTCCATCGTGAAGCCGCGCAGTGACAGCGTGTTTGCGATCGCCGGGACGATGACCAGGTTGGCGGCGAGCGCGATACATCCGGTGGCGGCGGCCGCGGTGCCGATTAGCCGGCCGAGCGAACCGGGATTGCGCCATAGATAAAATCCCAGCACCTCGACCACCAGCGGAATCATCGGCGCCATAAACCATCGCTCGCGGGCGGCAGCCTGTAGCGCCGGTACAAAGCTTGGCGCAAAAATTCCCCAGAACGCCAGAAAGTAGCGCATCTCGCCGGGCGCAATCGCCAGCACCGCAAGGCTGACGATCGCGAGCGCTCCCGCCGAGACCAGCGCGCCGCCGGCGGCCCATCCGGCGAAGGTGGTGAAGGACAGGCTGTCGCGCGGATTGGCTAGCGCGTCTTTCAGGTAGATCGCAAGTATTGTCGCCAGAGCGGGGTACACCGCCAGCAGATACACGCCGCGTTTGCTGGCCGCGAGGTTGTAAAAGATCAGCACCGCGATGAACCAGGTCATCAGGTACGCCAAGCGCGGGGTCAGCGTGAGCGGGCGGCGCAGCGCCTGAATTGCGGCGACGGCGAGCAGAATCGTCCACGGCAGGAAACCCATCAGCAGCGCGAGCTCGACGTAGAAAAACGGATGCGCGTGCCCTTCGTGAAATGTTGCGCCGCCGATGAAGCGCACCAGATTCTCGCCGACGAGTTGCTTGCGCACGAAATCCATTCCGCCGATATAGATCGCCGCCGCGTACCATCCGCCGCCGATAATCGCGACGACTATCGCGCCGCGGACGAGCTTGAGCGACCGCAACAGATCCCAGCGCCGCTCGATGATCATCCAGATAAGCGCGACCAGTCCGGGCAGCACCAGGCCGACCGGCCCCTTGGCCAAAATCGCGAACGCGATCGCCAGGTACAGGCCCATCCGGCGCCGCGTGAGATTCTCCGCGATCATGATAAATTCAAAAAACGCCAGCGTGAGAAAAAACGTCAGCGTCATATCGACGCGCGAGCCCGTGCCGGCCTGCAGATACTGCACCGTGGTTCCAAGGATCAGCGCGGCTAAAAACGCGACCGTCGAATCATACAGCCGGCGCACGTAACCATAGCAGGCGAGCATCCCGGCGATCGCAAAGAGCGCCGACGGCAGCCGCACCGTGAACGCGGTGACCGCGCCGCCGATAATTGAGAAAATCGCCGCGACCCAGTGCATCAATAGCGGCTTCGACGGAATTTCAACTCCCGCGCGCATCGGCAGGATAATTC
>JBOHWH010000081.1:0-10731 GCA_050736695.1 Binataceae bacterium (SeqCode)
GATTGGTCGATACCCACAATACGAGCGCGAGCTCATAGAATTTGTTGCCGTCTGGGCCGAGCAGGAAATGCTTCCACCTGCGCGCGAGTTGAGCACCGAAGACGAGAAGAGAGTCGTCAACCGCGCGATGAGTCATGTGCAGAACGTGATTTACAGCCAGAGCGAGAACCGGAAAGGATCAGGGGCCAAAGCGACGCAATTCGCCACTTTGATCGACGAAGGAAAGAATGTTGGTTTCTCAGCGCGCGAACTTGCTAAAGCATGCGACTTGGATCTCGCATTGCTAACCAAGCTCAACAATCGACAGATCGATCCGCAGTCGATCCCGCCAAGCGTTGCCGCTCGCTTCGCCCAGGTCTTGAAACGGCCGGTCGAATTGATCGCGGCGTTTTTTCTGCGGGCACCGCAAACAATTTCACACCGCTCGTTCCTTGCCCGAGGCAAGCCCGAGGCCACGGCGCGTCAGAAATTCTCTGACGCGATCCGGTCGTCATCTTTGGCCCCAGAAGACAAGGCGCGGTGGCTGAGGGAGACCGCCAAAATCGACGGCGAGTGACGAATCGTGGCAGGCTTCGATACCGTTCAGTTGCTCGCCCACGCTCGCCATCGTGAAGCTCGGGCAAAAGCAAATGGCGCGAGCAGCGCAACGGCGCTCCTTCAAGCCGCGACCGACCTAACCGAAATCCAACGGCAAGCTGTTTCGCCGGATGATCCACTCTTATGTGGTGGTGAGGCCATTCTTGACCCGACTGTACCAGCCATCTTCTATAAGAACTCGGTGGTGGCTGATCTCGCAGCATTCTATCAAGCCCACGAATTTGGACATCACTGGCTTGACGGAGAACGGGGAGCATGTGCACGGGATGACATTGATGAAGCCGCGCCAGAGGACCGTGTTCCGCTGGGCATAGAGCGTGTAGAGGGCTACTCCTCACGGGAACGGCGCGAATGTCAGGCCAACGTTTTCGCACGGGAATTTCTTCTTCCAAGTAGTGAAGCGCGCCGATTGTTCGTGGATGAACACGCAAGTGCCGAGACAATCGCGGCGCAAATTGGTGTCCCTCTCAATCTCGTATGTCAGCAGCTCGCATACGGACTTCTGTTACCCGAAATTCAAAGCGCCGTGGGGCCGAGCCCGCTGCCGCCTCAGCTCGATGAGTCCCAGCGTAAAGCGGCAGAGGCCGGGGCAGGTCCATTGCTTATCGAAGCTGGTCCGGGAACCGGGAAGACGCGAACGCTAGTCGCGCGAATCGTCTGGTTGTGCGGGCGCTCAGCGAATCCAGCATCGATCCTCGCGCTCACCTTCTCTAACAAAGCCGCGGAGGAAATCAGGGAGCGCGTGGCGGTTGCGTTACCGGAGGCAGCCGCTGCGATCTGGACAGGGACGTTTCACGCCTTCGGTCTGGAGATCGTTCGCAAGTACGGTCACTTTATCGATGTCCCGCCGGATACGCGCGTTCTGGATCCAACGGACGCGCTGTTGCTACTCGAATCTGAACTGACCTCGCTCCCGCTCAACCACTACCTCGTCCTGTATGAGCCGGCCATCGCGCTGCGCGACATATTGATGGCGATCTCGAGGGCAAAGGACGAGTTGCACACCCCGGCAAAATATCTTGAGCTTGGAAACGCGATGCTTGCTAGAGCGGGAGATGAGGAAGCACGTGTGGCCGCGGAGAAAGTGATTGAAGTCGCACGGGTCTACGAAATTTACGAGCAGATTCTTCGGCGAGGACGAGCAGTAGATTTTGCCGACCTGATCGTTAAGTCAGTCGCTGTACTCAGAGATCAACCCTCGACCCTTGAGGCCATCCGTGACCAATATCGTCATGTTCTGGTAGACGAGTACCAGGACGTTAATCGGGCGAGCGGCATCTTTCTAAGGCTTCTCAGCGGCGATGGCTCTAACCTATGGGCTGTGGGCGATGCGCGGCAATCAATCTATCGTTTTCGCGGAGCGTCTCCCGTAAACATTCGCGCTTTTGAGGCCGATTTTCCCGGCGCCCGAAGGTTTGCTCTCAGCACCAACTATCGCTCACAAACGCCGATCGTCCGACTCGTTGAGGGATTCGCCGCCAAGATGCGAGGTGACTCCACCAGACTATCGGCGAAATGGACATCGTATCGTGGAGAGGACGGGGGTGAGATCCAGATGCACGTAGCGGTTGACCGGTCCGCCGAGGCGGCCGGTATCGGCCGGGAAATTACCCGGCATCGTGCAGGAGGCGTCCCCTACTGCGATCAGGCACTGCTCTGTCGGTCGCACGCTAACCTAGCTCGGTTCGCGGAGTTACTCGAATCGGAGGGCATCCCAGTCCTGTATCTTGGAGACCTCTTCGAACGGCCGGAGGTACGTGACCTGTTATCGTTAGTGTCGCTGACATGCGAGCCCAAGCGCGGCGGTTTGCTAAGAGTAGCGACGTTTCCAGAGTATTCGGTACCTCTTGAGGACGTGCGAGCAGCGTTGGAGTATGCGCGCGTTCAGGGCATCACTCCCGTCGAAGTCCTTCGTCGTTTGGATCAAGTGGCCCCTCTCACGGGCGCTGGCCGACGAGGTTTAACGCTCCTCTCAGAGCATCTGGACGGCATTAGTTTTAATACGCCCGCGGCTCATTTTGTATCCACCTATCTCTTCAGTCGCAGTCGCTATCTTGATCGGGCGCTTGCGAGGAGCGGCGTGACTGGTCAGCAGGAACGTCTTGCGCTGTTTCAATTCCTGCAGTTCGTCTTCGAACACAAGTCGGCTGAGCGCGGCGATCCTAAGCGTGGTCTACTGCGTCGCGTCCGCCGTCTGGAGGCGTTCGGCGAAGAGCGACAACTGCGCCAATTACCGGCCGCTGCGGCTGGGATCGACGCGGTCCGACTTATGACGGTGCACGCCAGCAAGGGCCTAGAGTTTCGGATCGTCTACCTGCCGGCGCTGGGCGCGACCATATTTCCTGTATCGGCACAGTACAACCCGTGTCCAGCACCGGTTGGCATGTTGGAAGAAGATCCTGCCGAGTCACATCATGACGAAGAGGAAAGTCTTTTCTTTGTTGCCCTATCGCGAGCGCGCGATCACCTTTGCTTATCGCGAGCGGAACAATATGGAGTCTCACGAAAGCCTTCTTCGTTGCTGATCAGTCTGAAATCGCAGTTACCTCGTCCTCCGGATGCCACGCCGACATGGCGATACTCGGGACCGGATACAGTGCCGGCCCCACCTCAGGCTGACTTGGCCGTGGATTCCGAGACCCATGAGGCCGAGGATCTGGATCAGTATCTGCGATGCCCGCGCAGCTATTTGTACCAGCGAATTTTGCAACTAAGCGGAGCACGCAGCGACAACAGCTACCTTCAATTTCACCGATGCGTATACGCGGTACTGCGGTGGATGGATGGGCTGCCTGATGGAACCTCAGTCATTAATGCCGATGCGTTGGCTAAGCTCGCTGACGAGTGGAAGACAATGGGGCCGGCCGGTCACCCGTTCGCACCCATGTATCTAAAGGCGGCGACCTCGATGGTGGAACGCGCTGTAGCCCGGCGCGCGAATATCAGCAAACCGCCAGAGGCGGTTTGGGAGATACCCCGTCCTGCCGGCACAATTCGCGTAAAGCCTGACGTCATTGAGATCACAGGACGCGAAGTGGTGGTTCGGCGGCTGCGAACTGGTCGGCCGCCGAAAGAAATAGACGACGACATATATGCGCTCTACCATATCGGAGCGCGCCAGTATTATCCCGGCAAACAACGACGGATCGATGCACTGTACCTCAGCACAGATGAGGCCAGACCCGTATCAATGACGGATAAGGTGCTGGCCAACCGTCTCAAGAAGTACGACGACGCGATGCAGGCGATCCGCGCCGGTCAATTCCCGCCCAAGACGAGCGAACGCGATTGTCCCCGTTGTCCGCAGTACTTCATCTGCCCCGGCCTGCCCCGCTCCGCTGAATCCGCTCGGCACTGAGCGCGACCGCCGAATTTCCGGTTTTTTTGCACGTCGCCGACTACTCCTTTAGGGAGCTAGACGACGCCGGAATAGGCCGGACGTCCAATCTCTAAAAGTCATCAAGGAGAATGGCGATGAAGAGCATTGAGATTCTTTTGCAAGGGGAAGGCATTCCCGATATCCAGCTCGTAAAGCTAGAAGACGGCAAATGCGTGCGTGACATCCTGGTACTGGCTGACCAGCAGCGGAAAGGTCAGCCGGTTGCTGGCGAATTCTTGGTTTTTGGCGAGGATGAAGAAGAACCTCTAAATCCGGATAGCTCCGCGCCGGAGGCGAGGCCGGACGAGCCGCTGCGGCTCCATGTGCATCGATGCCGTAAGATCGAAACCCTTGTGACGTTTAACGGTGAGACAAAGGAGCATCACTTCAGCCCGAGCACAACTGTCGAAGCGGTGAAAAGGTGGGCAGCGATCAAGGCCTTCCATTTGACCCCAGCCGACGCCGCCGAGCACGTGCTCCAAATCACCGGCACGATGACGCGCCCTGATCCAGATACCCACATCGGATCACTCGTTTCGGGGGACCATTGCAAGATCGGCTTCAACCTGGTGCCGCACAAGCGGGTGGAGGGCTGACTGTTGAGCGACAAAGTTATCACGCCAGACGAACAAGTGCTCCGGCTTCATCTGGAGTCGGGGCGCTTTCGTAGCGGCACCGCGGCCGGACGCTGGCGCTTCGTTTCACTCGATTGGCCATTTCTTGTCGTCACCGTCACGGCGCGCGATGGCGTCGAATACGGGTTCCGATTTGAATGCCGAGATTATCCGCGTACAGCTGTAACTTCGCAGCCCTGGGACGTTGAGCTGAACTCACCGTTGCAGCCAAATAAATGGCCAGGCGGTCAATCCCGCGTTCAACTCGCATTCAATCCGGGCTGGAAGAACGGCAGCTGCCTCTATCTGCCTTGCGATCGCCACGCCATCGAAGGGCATGACAACTGGCGGATCCAGCACCCGTCACTGCTGTGGGACCCAGACAAGGGCATCTGCAAATATCTCGTGATCATCTTTGAACTACTTAACTCGAAAGACTATGGAGGCAGGCGTGTCCCATGAGCGAAGACTCGTGATTCCGAGGCCCGTCTGGGAACCACTAGTGACGGAGTTGCACCGCCGGACAGAGCAAGTGCATGAAAGCGGCGCTTTCTTGCTCGGATACTCAGCCGATAATCGTCGTCAAGTCGATCATGTTGTCTACTACGACGACCTCGACCCCGCGGCTTATTCGACCGGCATAGTTGTCCTTGGTGCTGACAGCTTCAGCCTGCTGTGGGATTTGTGCCGGGCCAAAGACCGTTCGGTTATCGCAGACGTCCACGTTCATCAGGAAGGTGCATGGCAGAGTGAGGCAGACCGTCTGAATCCCATGATAGCTCGGTCCGGCCACTTCGCCTTGATCATTCCATGTTTCGCCAAGCCGCCAGTAATTCCGGAAACCGTCGGTCTCTACAAATATCGAGGCAATCATCAATGGCGAAGGCTTGGTGGACAACGCATCCACCATTCCTTGTTAATCGAAGGTTAGGAGATAGACATGTCGCAAATGGATCCGAATTATCTGAGGAACCGCTTGCATCGTCTGGTGAAGCTAGCGATCGACACGGGAGAAGTCGCAACCATCGTCGAAGCCGAACGGCTGTTTGCCACTTACAGGCTCGCAGTGGTTGTCGGACCGGACGCGGTGATCAGCCCAACCCATCAAGCTTCGCTGCTTACAATAGTTAACACGGGCCGGCGCACCTTTTTAGGTGGTGTACATGTGCAAGGGCCGGTCGATACCCCTTTGATGCTACCACTGCCGGATTGCGCAACGCTCGGCGAAGCTGTCGTCAAGCTTGGCGGACATCTCGGTGACGCGCACGATATAACGTCGCCTCTCGTCGTAGTCGGCGACGGCCCGGCACGGACCGATCGCCCTTTCGCCATCCGCGCGACGTTTGACGGCTGGAATGGTGGTGTGGCGCCTCTATGTTCGGGCACACGCCTCGACGAACGAAACGAATTCGCACCTGCGGGCGTCGTTGCCGGTGCACTCGCGGTCTGCGAAGCGTTCCAGTATCTGCGCGGTAGCAACTCCGCGGCTGGAAAACGAGATGCTGGAATCTCCCTGTGGCGCCCTGAACTCGACTGGCGTCACTCGGAATCATTTGGGCCAGCAATCGATCGCCTACCTTCTAATCTCTGGCTTATCGGATTGGGCAATCTTGGCCAAGCGTATTTGTGGATTCTCGGCCTATTGCCTTACGCTGCGCCTGGCGACGCGCAGCTCGTGCTACAGGATTTCGATGTTTTGGCGGAGCCGAATGACAGCACATCGTTGCTCACGCATACGGGTCTCATAGGATTGCCGAAGACCCGCGCGATGGCGGCCTGGGCGGAAAAGCGGGGCTTCAGGACGCGGATTGTCGAGCGCGCGTTTGCCCCGAACTTCCGAGTCGAGGCCAATGAGCCCTCGGTTGCTCTGTGCGGGGTTGACAATGCGCTGGCCCGCAGTGCATTGGAGGAAGTCGGCTTTACCCGGGTCATCGAAGCCGGTCTGGGTAAAGGGACGAGCGATTTTCTTGCGTTTCGCACCCACACATTTCCAGGATCGCGGCGCGCAAGTGATCTCTGGTCTGATGCGGACGAATCCGACGAGGCGACCATCGATTTACCCGCCTATAAGGCTTTGGCTGCCGCGGGACTCGACCGCTGCGGGCTTACGCAGCTAGCGGGCCTGACGGTAGGTGCGCCGTTCGTTGGCGCGATCGCGGCGTCGCTAGTAATTGGGGACCTGCTCAGGCTGACCGCCGGCGCTCACGTGTACGACTTGATCGATGTACATCTGAGATCGCTAGAACATCGTACGGTGATACAGGTCGCGCCCACATTGCCTTTCAATCCTGGCTCTACCCGGGCCGAAGTACCGCACCTAGTCATGGAAGTCGCAGTCCAACCTCGCGGCAGGCCGACTCCTGCGTTCCGCGACAGCCCGGCTCTTTTGTCACCAAGGTGAATCCGGGGCTTCGCTTCTCAGCTACGCCCCAAAGCGTCGCGCACTCTAGAGGCTTCTAACTGTCCAAATTGTACAACGGTTGACACGCGTAAGAACCTCTCTCGTCGCAAAGGTCGTTCAGGCTGCCCGCTGCGCCTTGATCCGTGCTGCGGCTTCGGGCATGAGATTCTTGCGCGCCATCTTGAGATCGTAGTGAGTCTGGAGATTCAGCCAGAATTCCGGACTGTTACCGAAATACAAGCCCAGACGCAGCGCCGTATCGGCAGTGATGCGACGACGGTTGTTTACGATCTCAGCGATCCGGTTCGGAGAAATACCGATTGCCTTCGCGAGCTGGTTTTGCGACAGGCCGTATTCGGCCAAAAATTCCTCCTTCAGCATCTCGCCGGGGGTGACCGGTGCAAATTTATCCTTCATCGAAACTCTCCTAATGGTAATCAACGATTCGGACCTCCTGGGCGTCACCAGCGCGCCATTTGAAAATCACGCGCCGCTGATCGTTCACTCGGATCGAGTGGAAATCGTTTAGGCCACCCTTTAGCTTTTCGAGCCGATTCGAGGGCGGCACCTTTAGGTCCTCCAGCCTACCGGCCGCGTTGAGGGCCTCTAGCTTGCGCTTCGCACGCCGCGCCATGCCTTGGAACTCGCGCACGAAGTCATCGGCGAACAACGCCTCGGTCCGCTTGTCGCCGAATGAGCAAATCACGCTTCAATTTTATACCGAATCCCGGTATACGGTCAATTCCGGCGAATTTTGGGCGGTGGACGAAATCTGTCGAGATGTTGGGGACGCTTCCGGATTTCTGTGCCATAGCGAGATTAGTACTGGCAGATCGATTTCCCCGTCGGAAAATCCGCGATTCATGTGGATTGTCCAACACGAGTTCTACGCCGGGTCAGCGATGAGCAGCGTCAGTGTTGCGAATCCGGGCGAACCTTCGGTTGTCACAGCAGAGTGGTCTGGACAACGCTTTTGGCCTGTTGAGTAGCCGGACCATGGCCCAGGCGAACCGTTTGGCTTCCGCTTACGGTAGGCGAAGCGATGCCGTTGGTGCTTGCGGGCATCCGGACAGTGGATCGGGATGACGCCGAACGAGCGCCGTTGTTGGCGGCGGCTCTGTCGCCGGCTTCCAAGCTACTGCCGAGCGAATGTCCGCCTTGCGCAGAAGAACCGGATTCAGCTCCCGCGGCCCTTTGGCTGCTCAGAATCCGGCCCAAGCCGTAACCGGCCATTGCAGCTTCGAAGGCATGGCTCAGATTCAGAGAGACTGCACCGCCGACGATGGAAGCGGCGGTGTTAGGAATCGTCCACGCTAGCAGCATGAAGATAAGCGCCGCTCCCGCGATGGTAAGCGGTAGCGTTGGGTCAGCGACGGTCCAGCCAGTCAGGGCAGCGTTCCAGCCGACAACGATCGTCATGCCTACACCCACGAGCAGGTATAGGAAAAAAAGTTTGATGCCGACGCCAACGATCCAACCGAGGAATCCCTCGGCAAACTTAATCGTCCACCGAGAACCGCTGAAGCCCAATATCAGTACGCCGCCGCCAACGCCGATGTAAGCCTCGGAAAGGGCGAGCAGCATTTGCCCAGCGATGAGAGCAAATGAGAGGAACATGATCAGCCCCGCGACAAGAGCAATCAGCGATGCGATCGTGAGGTGGAACCATCCCAAGCTTCCGAAGCCGCGATAGATCACTTGAAACATCGCCAGGCCATCGTTGAATACGGTGCTCGGGCTAAGGTCCGGGATTCCGGCCGCTTGTCCACCGATCTGCTGAAAGCCCTGGATGATTGCGCTGAACCAAATCGGCGCATTGACGATCATTGCGTACAGGAAGCCGAACGCAAGAGATTTCTTTACAAACTCCACAACCAAGCGCGTTGGATCTTCCTGATCCGTGAGGAAATGAATGCAGGTGATGACGATTTCGATAAGCACCAAGCCGAAAAATATCTTCTCGGCGAAGGGCTGCATGATCGCCATGTACCGCTGGCCCGCCCACTGGAATGTCTGACCGATATTGTCGAGATTGTTCATCGCAAGTCCTCAATGAGTCTCTTGCGCGTTAGGAGATGGTGCGGGAAAGAGCCCGCCGCCTAAACCGTTCGATGGCATCGTTGCGGAGAACGGAACTCGAGGCGCGGCTGCTGCCAGTACGGGTTGGCAGTTGATCAAGAACTTGTGATCTGGTTGCTGGCAAAAGTTGAGGGCCTTGCTCCAAAGTGCCGTTTTTCTCTGAAATTGATCGTTCCAAAATTGGTCGCCGTAGTTTTCGTCCGCATTGGCAGATTGTAGTGCAGCGAACGGCGGACTGGTGTCGTTGGCTTTGCCCCTGCAGGACGCGAGGAGAAGGACTGCGGCCAAGAGAGAGAATATGAATCCCTTCATGGTGGTCTCCACCTATTGGGCGCCAGTTCCGAGCCCGTTGCTCGGCATGGTCGTCGAGAACGGTACAGTCGGTCCGGCTGTCAACCACTGCTGAGTGCTGGCGTCCTCGGCGGCCTGGCGATTGACTGCATTGGCGGCAACGACGTTCTGGGCGTTGATCATGGCGACGACCAACTGCCTCAGCATCTGAATCTGCTGCACCTGCTGCAAGGCGATTTCGTTGCCGACCTGGATTGCCTGCAAATTTCCTCCAGCGGTTTTATTCATACCTTCGAGCTCGGCGAGTTGAGCTTGCTCGTTGGCGAAATTTTGCGCCTGCGACTGGGCCGCCGCCAGCGTGCCGTTGAGGGTGTTCAACGTGGTGGCGATGTTCTTGGCTTCTTGTTGGTCCGGATTCTGCGGCACAGTGTAGCCCGGAAACTGCTGCTGGAATTGCGCCTGCAGATTATTGAGCGTGTAAGAGAGGCCACCCTGCTGCTGAACGATTCCGCCCAGTTCGTCGAGCATAGACTGGCTCGATTGCCACACGCCGCCGTCTCCGCCAGTGGTGTTCCTGATCATGTACTGAAGCTGCTGCGCTTCGGTGAGGACAGTTTGAGTCTCTTGCTGAAGCTGCTGAAGCTGGCTCGCGTACATCGTCGGATCGAATACTTCGTCGCCGACGCCGAACAGAGCGTGGGCGGGAACGCACGCGAACAACAGCAAACCGATGGCGACCAGAATTGTCGACAAGAACTTGAAGAATCTTTTTCCCTTCATTGATTTATCTCCGGTTGATTGGCCGTGCCGTTTGTATGGAGCGACGGCAGGCGGTTGATGTTGGGCAAGGCCCGTTTAGGCGTTTCGACACGAGTGCAGAGTTTGCCGAGGTATTCCGCCCAATCATCCAGTCCTCGGGTACGAAGCCATTCGCTTGCCCATCGATCTCCGTATTTTGCGATTAGATGGCGCGCCTGAAGGATCTCAGGCTTCGATCCCGCACCGATAAAGGCCAGTGTTCCCTCGCCCAACGCGAGATCGAAAAGACGCCGACCCGCTGGTGATAGGTAGTAGTACTGGCGCTTCGGCACCGCGAACGAGAGCATTTCGATCTGCCTGCTGGTCAGGCCGAATTTGCGATAAAGATCGGCGGTGATGGGATTCTGCGCTTCAGGATTGGGTAGCAGAATCTTGGTTGGGCACGACTCGAGAATTACGTCGCGCTGCGGCGAATTGGCAACTTCAACCAGACTCTGCGTGGAAAGCACGACGGCGGCGTTCTTCTTGCGCAGCGTGCGCAACCAGTCTTCGATCTTCGCACCGAATGCGCCGTTGGCGAGCATCACCCATGCTTCGTCCAGCACGATGAG
>JBOHWH010000082.1:0-8001 GCA_050736695.1 Binataceae bacterium (SeqCode)
CTTGAACCCCCACGCCTTGCGGCACTGGATCCTAAGTCCAGCGCGTCTGCCGTTCCGCCACTCTCGCGACGAGTCTCGAATCAGGACGTTTTCAAATTATTGGAAGCGCGAGGTCTTTTGAAGAGAGCCGGAGACGCCGCCGCGCCGATGAAAAGGTCGGTGGTTTCGCGGCGTCGGCGCGCGCGCGGGCGCTCGTTGGAGTGCGGGTGGGGATTTGCGAAATGGCGCGCGTAATCCCACTTCGGCAGGATGAACGGACACGAGTTTTTGCGTGCGACCCCGATTGTCGCGGTGATTTGAAAAAGTTGGTTTCCATCTCGTCCCAGACGTCCCGGAAAGCGAAAGGTCACGAGCTTGTTGCCGCGCCGCACCGGCGTAAAGGTGTCGGCGAGCCGCTTCGCAAGACCGCGACTGGCCGCGGCCGCGTCGTACTTGGTTCCAACTGCCGCTCGCCCCACGGTTATTTACAAACCTCGGTATCCGCCGGTGTGCGCGAGGTTAGCGCTGATCGGACATCTGGCAGGTTTCATCGGCGTGATTCGAATTGGAATGCAAATTGGATCGAACTGGAATGCAAATTGGGATCGATGACTTCGGTTTCCCGATCCGCCGCGGGTCGCGGAGACTTGCGACAGGGCAGGCCGGAAATGATACGCTGGAGGGATGCATATTTCGGTAAACTCCGGCCCTAAGAGGCATAACAGACTACTACTGGCCCTGAAAGACCTGCACCGGTCCGCATTGGTTTCCCTGGCCGTGGGTGCGTCGATCGCGACTATCGCGGCGATGCCCGCGCGCGTGTATGCGCAGCAACCCGCGTCGGTAGTTGCGACGGTGGGAGCGCATAAGATCACCCAAGCCCAAGTGGATGCCAAAATTAAACCGCAAATGGCCGCGCTGGAAAGCAAGATTTTCGACCTCAAACAAGAAGCAATCGAGTCGCTCGCGGACGACTATCTGATCGGGAAGGCTGCCGCGCACGATCATTTGACCGTCGAAGCGTACACGCAGAAAAACATCATCGGCCAAACCCCCAAGGTAACCGACGCCGAAGCCAAAGCCTATTTCGAAGCGCACAAGGGCGCCAGTACGGTGAGCTATGCGCAGATCAAGGACCGGTTGATCTCCTTGATGCAGAATCAGCGCGCTCAGCAACAGCGCGACAAGGTTCTGGCCGGGCTGCGCAAGAGCGAGCCGCTCAAGCTCATGATCAAACCGCCGCGCATAGAGGTTGCGAGCGCGGGGCGACCGTCGATCGGGCCTGCCAACGCTCCGGTTACGATCGTCGAATTTTCTGATTTCCAGTGCCCGTTCTGCGAACGCGCGGAGCCGACCGTGAAACAGGTCATCCAGAAGTACGGTGACAAGGTGCGCCTGGTGTATATCGATTTTCCGTTGCCGATGCATAGCCACGCGCTCGACGCCGCCAAGGCCGGCCAATGCGCGGAAGAGCAGGGCAAGTTCTGGCCGCTTCACGATCAGCTGTTCGCAAATCAGTCGAAGCTCGCACCCGCCGACTTGAAGGCGACCGCAAAGAAGATCGGACTCGACACCACGAAATTCGACGCCTGCTTCGATCAGGCGAAAACCGAGGCCACCGTCATGAGCGAACTCGAGCAGGGCAAGTCGCTCGGAATCGACGGAACCCCGACCTTCTATATCAACGGCCGCCAACTCGTTGGCGCGCAACCGATAGAGGCATTCTCCCAGGTGATTGACAACGAATTGGCCACCAAGGGCGCGGTGGGTGCCAAAGAGGCGCGTGCGAACTGACCATTTTGAGCCTCGCGGCGTCCGGGGCCAGCCGCGCGTCCCAGGCGCAAACCGGCATCGCATCCGGTTTAAGCAGGCTTGACGGTTTTATTGCGCTGGGCTATTGACGATACAGGTGGCGCGGAATAACCACGCACGACAACCCATGGTTCTTCGAACTTCAGCCGCGTCCGCGCGGCCCGTAAAAGCCCTGGACGCCGACGCTCCACACTTCAACTACGTGGCCCGTCCTCTGGCCCGCTTAACTCAGGCGCAGAAGACGGCGGACTCGCGCCGCCGGGTGCTCGATGCGGCCCTATCGTGCTTGATCGATCGCGGATACTCGAATACGACCACGCTCGAGATCGCAAATCGCGCGGGTCTTTCGCGCGGCTCTCAGCTTTATCATTTTCCAAAAAAGGACGCGCTCCTGACCAGCGCGGTCGAATACCTGATCGAACTGCGCATCGCGGAGTTCCAGGAGACCGTCGCGCGATTGCCCAAAGGCGCGGATCTGTGGATCGAGGCGATCACGACATTCTGGGACGCGTGGAACGGGCCGCTGTTTTTCGCATGGCTCGAGCTCGCGGTGGCCGCGCGCACCGACCCTGCGCTGCACAAGTCGGTCACCACGCTCAACAAGCGCACCAACGATTACCTGCATCGCGCACTGCAGCAGATCTTCAAACCAGCGCCCGAAAATCGCGAACGCTTCGAGCTGGTCTCCTGGATGATCTTCTTCATTTTCGGCTCGATGGCGATCGAACGGAGTATCGGCGACTTCGGCCGCGTCGGCGACGTCCTGCGCGTGATCGAGGCGCTCGGTCGCGGCGTTGGTGCGCCGGCGAAACCTCCTGTGCGGAAACGAAAATAATCAGGATGCCAACTGCCGGACAAACCTACCGACCGTTCGATCGGTAACGTGGCGAGCTTGCAACTATTGGTTCTTTGACCGTAACATCAACACAAAGCTAATTCCGCGGGGACGACTATACTAATGGCAATCAGTTTTCCTTCGACCGGCTATTTTGAAGCCCTTAGGGGCAAGATGACGGCGCAACCGGAGAAGTTTCGCCGCCTCGGGTTTATCGACACGACCTTCGGCGTCCGGGTCGGACAAAACGGCAAGGCGCGCAACTTCGTGCTCGAGTTCGAGGTCTTCGATCTCAAGGAGATTCACGAGGTTGACGCGATCGATCTGAAGAAGGTCGATTTCATGATCGAAGGCGACGCAAAGATCTGGCGCGAGATGATCGAGAATATTCATCGCCACGGCGAGGCCGACTCCGCGCACGATCTGAATACGCTGGCGCATTTCGGCGAGCAGTTGAAGATCGTCTATGACGACCCCGACGGCCACGACAAGCTCTACCGTTTCATGGAATCGATTCAGAAATTTTTCGACCTCTCCAGTCAGGTCGAAGTCAGCTTCAATTGAGTTTCCAGGTCGCTTACCCGGCGCGGAGGCGCGGATAATATGGCTTACCTTTCAACCACGAATTACCTCGAGGACAAGGCCTTCATTGACAAGTGGCTGTACACGATGAGGACCGGCGAGATGGACCTGTCATGGATGAAGGCCGCCACCGAGAAGATCAAGCCGCATGAGGCAAATCCGCGCCGCGGCCTGACCTATCGCGATCTCGACCTCGGCAGCTACGGCTTTACCGGCGTGCCCGAGAAGGTTCGCGGCAATCGCTCTTACGCTCCGCGCGGCGCAGAGATTCCCGCGGGAGTTCCCGACGCACAGCCGTGGGTCTCGCGTAAGAGCGAGGTCTGGGCATTCAACACCGAGAGCTATTACGAAGAAGCCGTCAGCCGCCAGTGGAACGTCACCACCGACATCCCGTGGGAGCGCCTCGACGGCGTCGAGCTGCCCGAAACGATCGGCAAAGCACTCTCGCAGTTGATGACCTTCCTGACCGAAGTTGAAATGATCGCGACCGACACGCCCGCGGCGTGGCTGCCGCGGCTCAACCCCGACTTTATCGAGGTCAAAGCGTTTATTGCGTCGCAGGCGATGGACGAGGCGCGCCACACCGAGGCATTCCGCAAGCGCGCGCTGACGACAGGATGGGGCCTGATGAAGGCGAGTCCAGTAAACGAGATCGCGCTGAAGCATCTGCGCGACGCCGACTCCTTCAGCGAAATGTCGGTGGCGCTGCATCTGGTCGCAGAGGGCAACGTGCTGACATTGTTCCGGTTCAGCGAATATCTGTCGCCGACCGATGTTGACAAGCGCATCTTCCGCCTCGTGATGCAGGATGAAGCGCGTCACGTCGGCTACGGGATGCAGCATTTCAAGTACGTGCTCGAAAACTTCCCCGAAAAGCGCGAGGTGCTGCACGCGCATCTCGATGAAGCCGAAAACCTCTCGTTCGCCGGCGCGGCCGCGACTGAGCTGACTGAGTCGTTCATCATCCTGGCGGGCGGCGGCCTTAAGAAAGAGAACATCGAGGAAGGGATCAAGATCACCACCAAGTTCAACTTGAAGCAGATGGAAGAGCATTTCGAACGGCTCGATAAGTGCGGGATGCCGGAGCGCAAGGAGCGCTCGAAGCTTTACCAGATGTACGAAATGGGCAAGGCCGCCGCCGAATCGGCCGGGATCAAGCTCTGAGGTTTTAACCAAGTGGCCTATTACGCCGACAAGGATTACACGATCGACCAGACGGTCTTCGAAGCCGTCAATCAGGTGATGTCAGGCAATCTGAGCCTGCACTGGTATGATGCGAAAACCGAAAAGGTCAAAGGCAAGCCGTCGGACCTGCGCCGCGGCCTGACCTATCAGGACCTCGACCTCGGCAGCTACGGATACACCGCGATTCCCGAGAACGTGCGCACCAGCCAATCGATGGTCGCGCGCGGCAGCGAGAAGTGGGGCAACCTGCCCGACATGGGCTACGTGGTAAATCGCAAGTCCGAAATTTGGTCCGACAACGTCACCGATTTGTACGAGGAAGATAAAACCCGGCGGTGGACCCCCGCCGTCGATGTTCCGTGGAGTGAGCTCGACGCGCATCCTTTGCCGGCTCCGCTGGAGGCCGCGTGCGCGCAGCTCTGCACCTTTCTGCAGGAATGCGCGCTGGTCTCGATGGACTTCGCGTCGCGATGGGTTCCGCTGGTCAATCAGGATTTCATCGAACAGAAAAGTTGGATGTGCGCGCAGATGTTCAACTGGGCGCGCATGAACGAAGCGTTCCGCAAACGTTCGCTCTACGGTGGCGGCGGGCTAGGCCGCGCCAGCGTCTCGGGTGAGCAGGGCCTCAAGGAATGGTTGTGGGCGGACTCGTTTCCAAAGGGCTCGCTCTCGATCAATCTCGCGCTCGGCGGGATGGTCCTCGCGATCTGCCGCCACGTCGCGGCGTTCGCGCCGAGCAAACCCGATCGCGTGATGATGGGTTACGCGATGCAGGATACTGCGCGGCAGACCGCCTACGGTTCGGGCCAATTGCGCTACTTCCTGAAGCATCGCCCCGGCGATCTTGCCGCGATGCAGGAATATGTCGATGACACCGAGCATGTGATGCTCGCGCTTTTAGGCAGCCCCGAGTTGCTCGAGCCGCTGATCATCATCTCGGGCGGCGGCCTGGAAAAGGATCAGGTCGGGGCCGGACGTATCGCCGCGGGCAAGTTCATGCGCCTCGTATCGCACGAATACCTGGAGCGCTTGGAAGCCGCGGGCCTGACCGGCAGCCGCAAATGCAGCCGAATCGCTCAAGTAGTCGACCGAATCGGCGCCTCCGCCTAAGAACAAAATCCGCTGATTTCGCAGATTTCGCGGGCAGATTTGTCTGTGAAATCTGTGGAGCCCGCGGTTTCTCTTTTTTCGTCTTTGTCGCGCTGCTAGTCTTGCGCGATGCCTGACAAATCAATTCCCGCATCCCCTGGAACCGGGGCGGCGCCGGATAGTTCCGATTTGCCGGACGAATCCGCCGACGACCCTGGCGGATCCGCCGCTGCCGAGGCGGCGCTGCGCGAGGCTCTTCCTCCGCCGGCCGCGGCTCAAGCGTCGCAGCGCGGAAGGCTAGCGCGTCTCCTCCCGAACACTCCGCTCTGGCGGTTTCTCGGCTATGTGCGTCCGCATTCGTGGCTGGTCGCCGGCGGCGCGCTGATGGGGGTGCTGAAGTTCACGCTGCCGCTAATGTTTCCGCTCGCGTTCAAGTACGTGATCGACGTGCTGCTGGTGCCGCAGCCGAAGATGGATCGCCTCAACAGCTTCATCGACCGCGGATGCATCGGTTTCGCCGCGATGCTGCATCTGGGCACCGGCGCGATCCCGAAGCTCGAGGCGCTGACCGCCGCGATGTTCGTCATCTTTTTCGTGCAGGCAGTCTCGACCTTCTTCCGCAACTACTGGGCGAGTATGGCGGGACATCGCCTGATCTTCGATTTGCGTTACGCGCTGTTCCTGCACATGCAGCGTCTGTCGCATTCTTTTTTCGATCGCAACGCGTCGGGCGGAATCGTCTCGCGCTTCATCTCGGATATCGCGAGCGCGCAGAACTTTGTCGGCTCGGGAATGATCAACACGTGGATGGACGCGGCGTCGCTGGGCGCGGTGCTCTACCTGATGTTCGCGCTCGACGTGCGGCTGGCCTGGATTTCGCTCATCATCGTGCCGTTCTATGTCGCGGTGATCCGGATGCTCTCCCCGCGCATCAAGGAGGCGAGCCACGACCTGCAGGAAACCCTCGAGGAGTTTTCCGGCGAGCTGCAGGAGCGGGTGGCCGGAGTCTCGACTGTCAAGTCGTTCGCACGCGAGAAAGAAGAGGCGCATCGCTTCTTCGACCGCACCACCGAGCTCTACGACCTGACTATCCGCAACGTGCGGCTCGCCTCGATGCATCAGATGTTCGGCGAGTTCATCGGCCGCACCGCGCCGCTGATCGTTGTCTGGGCCGGCGCGATCTTCATTCTGCATCATCGCATGACGGTCGGAACGATGGTGGCGTTTTTCGGATTGCTGGGCTCGCTGTACCTGCCGTTGCAGCGCTACTCGGAACTGTCGATCATCGTCGCGACCTCGCTCGCCGCTATCGAGCGTATCTTCAACTTCTTCGACGAAACCCCGGAGGTGAAGGATCCGCCGGGCGCGAAGACCCTGGCCGTCAGCCGCGGCGAGGTGCTGATCGATCATCTGAGTTTCGCCTATCAGCCCTACGAAGGTGGCGCGCCGCGCACCGTCCTGCACGACATCAATATGCGCGTGGCGCCCGGGACCACGGTCGCGCTGGTGGGCCGCTCCGGCGCGGGCAAGACGACGCTGGCGAGCCTGCTGCCGCGTTTCTACGAAGTGTCGGCGGGTCGAATCGAGATCGACGGCGTGGATATATCCACGGTGACGCTCAAGTCGCTGCGCGACTCGATCGGGATCGTGCCGCAGGACGCGGTGCTGTTCAGCGCCTCGATTCACGAAAATATTCTCTACGGCCGTCCGTCGGCGAACGAAGCGGACGTGTGGCGTGCGCTCGAACAGGCCAATATCCGCGAGTTTGTCGAGGCGCTGCCCGACAAGCTCGACACGGTAATCGGCGAAGGCGGAGTGCGCCCCTCGACCGGCCAGCGCCAGCGGCTAGCGCTCGCGCGCGTGTTTCTGAAAAATCCGCCGATCCTGATTCTGGACGAGGCGACCTCGGGCCTCGATTCCGAAGTCGAAAACCTGATCCACGACGCGGTGCGCCGCCTGATGAAGGGCCGGACCTCGTTCCTGATCGCGCATCGGCTGGCAAGCGCCGTCGATTCCGACGTGATCGTGGTGCTCGACCAGGGCCTGCTGGTCGAGATGGGCACCCACGCCGAGCTTCTGCGAAACGGCGCGGTGTACGCGCAGCTCTTCAACGAGCAGGCGCGCAAGCTCAAAGTCGATACCCGCACCCAGCGCCGTTTGGGCGCGCTGGTGCTGGCCGAGCGCGACTGAAATACTCCGCCAGTTTGCGCTATGAGCGGGATCGCGCGATGGTGCGGTCCGTCCACCCAAAGTCCGCCGCGCTCGTATCAAGGAGCCATCATGCCGACCACCACGAAATCCTCTTCCGCGAAACCGAGCGCCAAGACTCCGGCTGATATGGCTACTCTGGCGATCGATATCGGCGGCACCGGTATCAAGGCCGAAACTCTCGATGCGCGCGGCAAGCCCGTCAACAAGCGCCAGCGCATCCCGACCCCCAAACACGCGACGCCGCGCAAGGTGATCGCCGTGGTGAAAGAACTGGCGGGACTATGCGCTCGATTCGATCGCGTGTCAGT
>JBOHWH010000083.1:0-7099 GCA_050736695.1 Binataceae bacterium (SeqCode)
GCGTAAGTCCGGGCAAGTCGGTCGAAGGCGCCATTGGCGGACTCGTGGCGGCGATTGTCGCGGGCGTGATCCTGCGAGGGTGGCTCGCGCCGGATTGGAGCGTCGCCGCAACCGCCGCAATTTCGGCTGCAATTGCGATTCTCGCGCAGGCCGGCGATCTTGCGAGTTCCGCGTTCAAGCGAACCGCCGGAGTCAAGGACTCGGGATGGATTTTCCCGGGGCACGGCGGATTGATCGACCGCACGTGTAGCCTAGTCTTCGCGACAGTGTTGACTTACTATTGTCTTAGGTGAGGCGGTGCGAATGCCGCAGGTGGTTCCTTATGCCTGATCAGTCTCGTGCGGGAGTTCTATGCTGACTTCGATTGTCGCGGCCGTGGTGATTCTGGGAGTCCTGGTTATTGTGCATGAGGCCGGACACTTCGCGGTTGCGAAGCGCCTGGGTGTTCGCGTGCTCCGGTTTTCGATCGGTTACCCGCCGAAGGTATGGGCGATTCGCCACGGCGAAACCGAATATCAAATCGGCGCGACACCGCTTGGCGGATATGTGCGGATGCTCGGCGATGAAGTTGGCGAGGAGCCGAAGTCCGAGGAGCTCGAAACCTTCATCACCGAACTCGGCCACGATCTGATAAACGCCGCACGGATCCACGGCACCGCGATCACCGGCGCGAACTTCGAGGCGCAGGTGCGCAGCGTCGCCGGTTTGATCTCTTCCGAACCGGCACCCGCGATCGCAATCGGCGCCGCGGGCGGCGCAGTCGCGATGGCCGGCGAATCGAACGCGCTTGCGGTTTTGGGTCGCGAGCTCAAACCCGAAGAAGGCGCGCTCGTGAATCGTCTGCGGATGGGTGTCACGTTCGATGCGGCGCGCGCGGTGTTGCGCGACAATCCTCCCGACGCGCTGATCGCGGCGTTTCGTGCGCGAGCTTTTCCTTCGCAGCGGCTCTGGAAGCGTTTCGCAATCGTGCTGGCGGGACCGGCGGCGAATATTCTGTTCGCACCGATTCTGCTCTGGATCGTCTTCATGTACGGCATCCCGGTTCTGCAACCCGTCGTCGGCCCGGTCAAAGCGGGACTTCCCGCGGCGTCCGCCGGGCTTCATCCGGGTGACCGGATCGTCGCGATAGACGGGCATCCGACCGCGACCTGGATGGATTTCGCCGACATGGTCAAAGCCAGCAACGGAAAATCGCTCGCGCTCGCCGTCGTGCCCTCCGGCGCGGGCGCCTCGGCACTCACAACTGTGACGATCAGTCCCAAACTCGAAGCCGAAAAGAATATCTTTGGCACCGCGGCCAAGCAGTGGATTATTGGAGTGATGCCGCGCGGCGATGAGATCATCAAGCGCGAAAATCCATTCAGTGCCGCCAAGGATGCGGTCATGACCACCGGCTCGATGACGGTGCAGTTGGTCACCGGCGTCGCCAGTATCATTTCGGGATCCGTGCCGGTGCGCGAGGCGCTCGGCGGCCCGATCATGATTGCGCAACTAGCAGGACGCGAGGCGCACGAAGGATTCGCCAGCGTCGCGATGTTCACCGTGATGCTGAGCCTGGAGCTTGGAATTATAAATCTGCTGCCGGTGCCGCTGCTCGACGGCGGTCATCTGCTGTTTTTCGCTTGCGAAGGAATTCGCGGCAAGCCGCTGGCACTGCGCCATCGCGAGATGGCTCTGCAGGTGGGATTGTTCCTGCTGGTGGTGCTGATGGCGTTTGTGATCTTCAATGACATCGCGCGTATTGTGCAGGGCTGAGAATCTGCTCGAACAGGGCGCCGCAAACCGCGCGGTGATCGGCCTCGATACGGGTGCATCCCCAGCGAGCCTCGCGATCGTTCTTAGCGGACGCTTTGCGGGTGAAATCTCACGGCCGTCCACCTCGCACGGAGCCGCGATTGCCGGCGCGGTTGACGAGCTGCTGGCATCGGCGGGAATAACTGCTCGAGACCTCGGCGCAATCGCGGTCGGGATTGGACCGGGCTCGTTCACCGGGCTTCGAATCGGCGCGAGTTACGCGAAAGGAATCGCATTTGCGGCCCGATGCGCAATCGTGGGAGTTCCGAGCCTCGACGCGATCGCGGTCGGCGCGCGTGAAGATCCGCGGGCGCGGCCCGGATTGAGGGTGTGCGTGATTCTGGACGCTCGCAAGGGCGAGGTTTACACTGCCCTTTACCGAATCGTGACGGATGGGTTAGAGAAGTTGTCTCGGGATTTGGTGATGCCGCTTGCTCGCTTGATATTGGAACTTGCACAATCTGGCCAGGATGCGATTTTGGCGGGCGACACCAAGGCAAACGACGCGGCCGCTCTTCTGCATCAGAAGGGTGTTGAAGTGATTGTTTCAGGAAGTCAGATTCTCGAGTCGCGCGGACGTTATATTGCCGCGCTTGGCGCCGCGCGTATCGCGCGGGGAGAATCCGACCTAATGGACACCTTCGAGCCGCTTTATGTCCGGCCGCCGGAGGCCGAGGCCGCACGCGCAGCTAAAGCCTCGGAGGCCATAACGGAGGGCGTATGGAGCGCAGAGAGGAAGAACTCATTCGGCAGCATCTGACCCATGACGATGAGCTGAAGTCGTTGTTCGAAGAACACGAATCGCTCAAGCACAAACTCCAAGAATATCGCAGCAAGCACTATCTGAGCAACGAAGAGGAAATCGAGGAAAAGCGCATTCAGAAGCTCAAATTGGCTTCCAAAGATCGGATGATGGCGATCCTGGAACGCTATCAGACCGACGCCCGGCGAGCCTGACGACAGCCGAAATCCGATCGGCAGGTTCACCGGAAGCCGCAGAGTGCCACGATGCGCGCGAGCACGCCCATAGCATGCCAAGTCATACCATATCCGTCCTGGTCGAAAACGAGTTCGGCGTGCTCGCCCGCGTGGCGGGCCTGTTCTCGGGCCGCGGCTTCAACATCGAATCGCTGACGGTCGCGGCCGATCCGCTGGACCCCAGCGTCTCGAGAATCGTCCTGGTCGCCGAAGGCGACGATCAGGTCCTCGAGCAGATCAACAAGCAGCTCAACAAGCTCGTCTCCGTGATCAAGGTAACCGACTTCAAAGGTGTCGATACCATCGACCGCGAGATGGTGATCGTCAAGGTCGCGGTGGACGAGCGCACGCGCTCGGAAATGGACTCGATCGTCCAGGCGTTCCGCGCGCACGTGATCGACATCGGGCCGCATTCGGTGTCGGTCGAGCTGACCGGAGACAGCGACAAGGTGACGGCGTTTATCGCGCTGGTCCGCCCGCTCGGCATCAAGGAGATCGTGCGCTCGGGCAAGGTCGCGATGGCTCGTTCGGTACAACTAAGCGCCGACAATCACCGGCATCATCGACCTTAAGCATCGCACAAGCATCGTCCATAATTTTCAGGTATCGGGAGAAAATTTCAATGAAAGTCTTTTACGACCGCGACGCGGATCTTAACGCGCTGCGCGGCAAGAAAATCGCCGTGATCGGATTCGGCAGCCAGGGCCATGCGCACGCGCTCAACCTGCGCGACAGCGGGATGGACGTGCGGGTGGGACTCAGCGCTTCGAGCACCTCGCGCGACAAGGCGATCAAGCAGGGCCTGCCGGTTTTCGATACCGCCGAAGCGACTCGCCAGGCCGACGTGATCATGATCCTGGTGCCGGACGAAATGGGCGGCGACATCTATGCAAAAGAGATCGCGCCGGGCCTCGCCAGGGGCAAGTACCTGGCCTTCGGTCACGGCTTCAATATCCATTTCAAATTTATTCAGCCGCCGCCCGACGTGAACGTCTTCATGATCGCACCCAAAGGCCCTGGCCATCTGGTGCGCTCCGAGTACGTAAAGGGACGCGGGGTGCCGTGCCTGCTCGCGATCCAGCAGGATCCGTCGGGCGACACGCGGCAGGTAGGCTTGGCATGGGGCAGCGGAATCGGCGGCGGCCGCGCGGCGATAATCGAAACCACCTTCAAGGAAGAAACCGAAACCGATCTCTTCGGCGAGCAGGCGGTATTGTGCGGCGGTCTGACCGAGCTCATCCGCGCCGGATGGGAGACTCTGGTCGATGCCGGGTACGCGCCCGAGATGGCGTACTTCGAATGTCTGCACGAAGTTAAGCTGATTGTGGATTTGATCTATGAGGGCGGAATCTCGAACATGCGTTACTCGATCAGCAACACCGCCGAGTATGGCGACATGTCCCGGGGCAAACGCGTGATCGGCGAAGACGCGCGGGTCGCGATGAAAAAGCTGCTCGCCGATATCCAGTCGGGCAAATTCGCCAACGAATGGATCGCCGAATATCGCGCCGGCCTGCCGCACTTCAAGGAGATGCGCAAGCAGGGCGAGATTCATCCGGTCGAAGAAGTCGGACGCAAGCTGCGCGCCTTCATGCCGTGGCTCGCCAGCGATCGCCTGGTGGACCGCGCGAAGAACTAGACATTGGTGAGTGGCGATTTCGACAGCTCGCGCGCGCATCCGGGCGCGATAGTTGCGCGCGTTGGCGGCGCGATCGGAATCGCAGCCGAAGGCGTGGCGATGGCGCTCGGCGTCGCGATTATTGGGATCATCCTTGCGATTTTCGGGATGCATCTGATCGCGGCAATCGTGATCCTCGCCGCGGTCGCGATCGCGATGTTCTTTCGCGATCCGGAACGCTTTCCCGCGCGCACCGGCGGCGTCGTGCTAAGCGGTGCCGACGGCAAGGTCACCGACATCGCCGAGGTCGAAATGCCGGGCGCGCCGGGCGCGCGGTTTCGCCGCGTCGCCGTGTTCATGTCGCCGCTCAATGTGCACGTAAACCGCGCGCCGGTCGGAGGCGAGGTGGTCCGCGTCGAGCATACGGCGGGCGAATTTCGCGCCGCTTTCCGCGACGACGCGAGCGAGCGCAACGAGCGCAATCTGATGGTCTTCGCCGACGCGGCAGGACGGCGCTACGGCATGATGCAGGTGGCCGGATACCTTGCCAGACGCATCATTTGCAGGCTTCGGATCCATGATAGAATTGAGCCAGCCCAAAGAGTGGGGTTGATCATGTTCGGCAGTCGCGTGGATCACTTTTTTGCGCCGGAGTTCAGAGTCGTCGTCGCGATTGGCGACCGGGTGCGCGCCGGTGAATCGATCCTCGCCGAACTGGCCTCGGAGAAAATCGAACAATGAGCACCGAATCGCGCCGCACGCGCGTAACCCGGACTCGCGATATCCGCACCGACGAAAATCGCGAGCATGTCCGCGTAGTTCGCGGCCGCTTTCTCGAGCAGCGCAGAAAAGTCGCCGGACCGCTTCGTCGCGGAGTCTTTCTGGTGCCGGCAACCATCACCTCACTCGGGCTGCTGTCGGGCTTTTATTCCGCGATCTCCGCGATCGACGGTCACTTCGAGCTCGCGGCCGTGATGATCCTGGTCGCCTTCGTCTGCGACGGACTTGACGGCCGCGTCGCGCGCCTGTCGCGCACCTCGAGCCAGTTCGGGGTCGAGTACGACAGCCTCTCCGACGTGGTTGCCTTTGGGATGGCGCCCGCGATCCTCGCATACACCTGGGCGCTGCATCCGATCGGCACGCTCGGAATCGCAGTCAGCGGGCTGTTCGTGGTGTGCGCTGCTCTCAGGCTTGCGCGCTTCAATGTCCAGGTCGAGACCGTCGATAAGCGCCGTTTCGTTGGGCTGCCGGTGCCGGGCGCCGCGATCATGATCGCCGGAAGCGCGCTTGCCTATAGCTATTTCGAGTTCAGCTCGCCGCGCGTGCTATGCCTCGTGGCAGTGCCGCTGACGCTGGCACTCGGATGGCTGATGATCTCGCGGGTGCCCTACCCGAGTTTCAAAGGAATCGATTTCAAGCGTCGCGCGCAAGTCGAGTTATTGATCGGCGTGCTGGTTGTCATTGCGTTCTTGTTCGCATTGCCGCAACTGACCGCATTCATTCTCGCCACCGCGTTTGTACTTTCGGGCCCGTACCTGATGATGCGCGGCGAAGAACTACACGAGAAAGTTCCCGTCATGCGGCCGATGTCAAAATCCGGTGCGGGCGCGCAATCGCCCGCCGACCCGCACAAGACCGGCCCGCTGGGTCAATCGCCCCATCCCTAAGCCGTAATTCGAACCGCTTGTCGATAGGAGAAATCCGATGAGCCGCGAAGCAAAATATATCCAGGAAGGTCACCATGCGCTGACGCCAATTCTTCACGGCGGTCCGGAGTTGGTCGAGTTTGCGAAGAAGGTGTTCGATGCGCGCGTTACGCAAGCCGGCACGCCCGACGCGTCAGGGAACCTTCACGCCGAGGTTGAAATCGGCGACTCAAAACTCCTGATCGGCAGGGGCTATTGGACCGATGCCTCGATGAAATCGGCGATTTGGATTTACGTCCCGCATGTTGACGCGACCTACAAGCACGCTCTCGCCGCCGGCGCGACCTCATCGCGCGAACCCGCCGATCAAACCTGGGGCGACCGAGTCTGCGGCATCAAGGATCCATGCGGGAACACTTGGTGGATCGCCACGCACAAAGCGCAGCGCTGATTCGTTTCACGGCAAACTAATCTCGCCGGCGGTCGGATCGTACCTGCAAGTGACGCAATTGAACCGCCCGAACATCACGCCTAACCCGGGCTTTTCCGCGAAGAATTCGCGATGGCACCGCGGGCATCGCGATGACCGAAGCGCGTACAGCGCAAAGCCTGGGGCCATTCTCTGCGCCAATCGAGTTTCATGCCGGCCTCCTGCGCAGCCGTATCGGACTCGCCTGAGCGCGTCTGCGCCGCTTCGCTCCCAACAGTTCGATGACGGCGGCCATCGTTTCTTCGGCAACAGAAAGATTGAGGCTGTAAACGATAGTCGTGCCCTGGCGCTCGGAAACCACCAGCCTGGCATGGCGCAGCGTGGCGAGATGGCCGGATAGCGTGGACTTGGCAATCGTGAAGTGCTCTGCGATTTCTCCCGCGGACATCGCTTTCGCGCGCAGAAGCCGCAACACCTCGCGCCGGGTCGGGTCGCCGAGCGCCTGAAAAACTTCACTCATGGTCATCGCCGTTCACAAAACAATGATTCCGTTATTTCGTCAACGACCGAATTACCATTATTGCGATCGAATGCCAAGCGGCGTTTAAATGCTGATGTGTCATTCCCGCGCGC
>JBOHWH010000084.1:0-6834 GCA_050736695.1 Binataceae bacterium (SeqCode)
AGTATACACTTGTTCAATTATAGACTAGTCAGCATAAAACGTAAAGCTTACAGGCGGACGGACTGCCAAAGCGGTCGAAGTAGAAATAGACACTGCGAATACTTCCGGACGCATTCGTGCTACAGAACTTCGATGCGGTTTGAACGACGCAATGAGAAATTGCTACCGCTGCGCCTGTTCCTGTGGCGGTTCGCGCGATGGACCACGATCGCCGGCGCCGTCGTCGCGATCTCTCTTGCCGCCGGCATCTGCGGCTACCATTTTCTTGGCGGCCTGCCCTGGATCGACTCGCTGCTCAACGCCTCGATGATTCTGGGCAGCATGGGTCCGGTTGATACGATCAGATCCAATGCCGGCAAAGTCTTCGCCTCGTTCTATGCGCTCTACAGCGGGCTCGCTCTGATAGCAGTCGTGGGGATTCTGCTGACGCCGGTCCTGCATCGCTTCCTGCAGAAGTTTCACCTCGACCAAAAGTGATTTGAGCTCAAACTTCCTGGCCGCGCGAGAGATTGACACCGGCGGCGCTCTTCCAGCAGTTATGGGGGGCCCAAAGCGAGAGAACGGCGAGGCGGAAAGAACTCCCATGAGTGCAAACGACAGCGCCCTTGCGGGGCTCAAAGTAATTGACTGCGCAACCTACGTGGCAGCACCGGCGGCGGCCACCGTCATGTCCGACTTCGGCGCCGACGTGATCAAAATCGAGCGGCCGCCCGACGGCGATCTCTGGCGCTCGTTTCCCTCGGTTGCCGGCTTTCCGAACTCGGAGCTGAGCTACACCTGGATCCTGACCAGCCGCAACAAGCGCAGTATCGCGCTGGATCTCTCGCAGGAAGCGGGCCGCGACACGCTGCTGCGCCTGGTCGCGGGCGCCGATGTATTCGTCACCAACTACCAATCTTCGCTGCTTCAGAAGTTTCGCATCACGTGGGAGGATCTGCGGCCGGTTAATCAGCGCTTGATCTTCGCGCAACTTACCGGTTACGGCGATCGCGGCGAAGACGCGGACGCTCCCGCATTCGACGGGCTGGCTTATTGGGCACGCACCGGTTTGATGACCAGCGTTACCGGCGCCGACGGCACGCCCTCGAGTGCGCGGCCGGCGATGGGCGATAATCCCACGGCGATGACTCTGTTCGGCGCGATCATGCTTGGACTCTACCGGCGCGAGCGCACCGGACTCGGTTCGAAGGTGAGCACTTCGCTGATGGCGGCGGGCGCTTGGGCAAACAGCGTCGATATTCAGGCGAAGCTCTGCAACGCGCGATTTCCTGAGCGCAAGCCGGGCGACCGCCCGATAAATCCGCTGATTGCCGCGTATCCGAGCAGCGACGGCCACGCGATGATCATCGCACTGCTGGATCCCGAGAGAGAATTCGCACGGCTGTGCCGCGCGATCGGCGAACCCGGCCTCGCAACCAATTCGCTCTTCGCAACCGCTGAAGCAAGAAAGGAAAACGCGGCGGCACTGCACGCGATCCTGCAATCGCAATTTGAAACCGGGCCGCTCGCCCAGTGGCGGCGCTTGTTCCGCGAGCACGATATCAAATGGTCTCCGCTGCCCACGCTCGAGGAGGCGGTAGCCGATCCACAAATGCGCGACTGCGGCGCGATCGTGAACCTCGACTACCCCGGCGTTGGCCGCCTCGAAACGGTGGACAGCCCTATCTTTGTCAGTGAGAGCCGCAAGCGCGCGCCGCAGCCGGCGCCAGGCTTCGGCATGCATACACGGGAGATCCTGAAGGAAGCCGGCTATAGCGAGAACGAGGCGGAGCGTCTGATCGAATTGGGCGTCGCAGCCGCCAGCGATCGGAAGTGACGGTGAGAACGCACTCATGAATCTATCCGAGATCGATCTGCTGAATCCGGACTGCTTCGTGGCGGGCGTGCCCCACGAATGGTTTACCTACCTGCGGCATCACGCTCCGGTTTTCAGGCATCCGGAGCCTGGCGGGCGCGGCTTCTGGGTTATCACGCGCTATGACGACGTGGTCGCGGTGAATCGCGATTCCGAAACCTATTCCTCGGAGCAGAAGCGTGGCGGAGTGACCGCGCTGGAGGATCTTCCGCCCGAAGCCGACCTCGCGTCGGAAGGCCGCATGATGCTCACGATGGATCCGCCGGATCACACGCGCTACCGCGCGTTGGTCAATCACGGCTTTACGCCGCGAATGATCGGCGCGCTGGCGACTGGCATTCGCGCCGCGGTCGGCACGATCCTGGACCGCGCGATTGAAAAGCGCGATTGCGATTTTGTACTCGAGGTCGCCGCCGAACTGCCGCTGCAGGTGATCGCGCAGTTGCTCGGGGTGCCGTTCGAGGATCGCCACAAGCTGTTCGAGTGGAGTAATCGCATGATCGGCAGCCGCGACCCCGAGTACGCGGTCAGCGAGGAAATTGCGCGTGGCGCGGCGATCGAGATGTTCATGTACTCGGGCGCGTTGGCGGCCAAGCGCCGCGAACAGCCGCGGGACGATATCGTCACCGCGCTCCTCAATTCCGAGATCGAAGGCGACCGGCTATCGGAGATGGATTTCAATCTGTTCTTCCTGCTGCTCGCGGTCGCCGGCAATGAGACGACGCGCAACGCTCTGGCGCTCGGCGTCAACGCGCTGATTGATCATGCGGATCAGTACCGGATGCTTAACGAGCGGCCCGCGATTGTGCCCGGCGCAACAGAGGAGATCCTGCGCTGGGCGTCGCCGGTGATGTACTTCCGCCGCAATGTTACGCGCGACGCGGAGATTCGGGGCCAGGCGATCAAGTCAGGCGACAAGGTCAGTCTCTGGTATATCTCCGCCAATCGCGACGAGGCTATCTTTGCCGAACCGTTCAAGTTCGACATCACGCGTTCTCCGAACGAGCATGTCGCGTTCGGCGGCGGCGGCTCGCACTTTTGCCTCGGCGCCAACCTGGCCCGGATGGAAATCAACATCCTGCTCGAGGAGCTTACGCGGCGGGTGCGATCGATCGAGCGAATCGGCGAGGTCAAGCGTCTGCGCTCCAACTTCATCAACGGCATCAAGCATCTGCCGGTCCGTCTGCATGCCGTGGCGGATTAGTTAGCTCGGGTCTTTGTGTCTGCGCCGCCCGGAGTCACTTGGCGGTGCGCAAGTCCACGAAAACCGCTGCCGTCACGACGGTGGTCCAAAGCCCATCGCGATCGCCTATTGCCGATTGGGTAATATTTCGCGTCTGGACGATTTTGTCGGAGAGTTTCCAGACGTCTTTGCGCGCGTCGTATGAAACGTTCGGATCGAATTCCACCCCGAGCGCGGTCGCGAGCATCGTCGCGGCAAGATCTTCGGCATAATCCCCGGCCTTCTCATCGGTCTGGCCGAAGCTTTTGTGCTCGGAGAGATATCCGTACTGCTCTTTATCCGCCGGAATCGCGAGTCCGACTGACGACGCGATCAGCCGGTGCGGCTCGTTGGTCGAATTGTCATACATCACGCTGTAAACGATCTGGCCGGGGCTCAGCAACTTCAACCCGTCCTGTATCGATATGACTTTGCACCCGGGAGGGAAAATCGAGCTGACTCGAACCAGATTGAATTCCGCGATTCGCGCGTCGCGCAAAGCCAGCTCGAACGAGGTCAGCATTTCGCGATGCCGTCCGACGCCTTTGGTCAGAAAAACTCCGTTTCCAATGGGACCCATCAACCATCGTCCTCCGTACCCGATCTCGGCCTGCAAAAGCCTAAGATAATGGACAATCCCAAGCCAGCCCAGCGTGAGTCAATGCGAAGTTGTCTCCTGGGGGCGGGATACGGCCGTCCAAGCGCGACGTAGCACAGCACCTGCGTCATCGACACCAGCCCGGCGATCTGCCAAGTGGCGCCGGTCCCGAAGGCATCAACCAGCTTTCCCTGCACGGGCAGCCCGATAATTCCGCCGAGGGTTGACATGGTGGTACCGAACGAGAGCAGCGTCGCGCGATTGTCGCCTTCGATCACCTCGTTGTACCAGGCGAATCCCATCGGGCCCGCGATGCCCATGACGAATGTCGCTAGCATCACTGCGGCCAGTGCGAGCCAGATATGCCCACCGGCGATTCCCGCGGCCGATCGAAGAAACTCGCGGGCGTGGTGAGCGAGCCGAGACTCTCGTATGCGAAATTGACCTGAATCTCATGCCGCTGCGGCTCGATTAGCGCGTCCGCGAACATCTGCCCGATGATCCCACTGGTAAACGTGTACATTTCAATATTGATGTTATTATTGGCAGACCGAATCGCCGCCAGCATCGCGTTGTACGTTGCGCCGCAATTTTCCAACAGAAGTTATCTTTGTTCCCGACCACGCGTGGAACATCGCTGACTGCCTGCTCGAAGGCGAGATGGCGTATGAGAATATCGCTCGGTGTCTGAAATGGTCCTGGAGTTAAAAGCGAATCGGCCCAAGCAATCGACGCGGCCGGTCGTTCGCGCGAATCAGATCAGGCCCTCTGCTCAACTATGACATCGTCAGGAACTCGCAGCTCAAAATGCTTATGGCTTTGTTTTGCGGGCGAGCATCACGGCGCGCTCCCTGATATCTTTGCATCCAAAGGTCGCGAATCAGCGCGGCTGATGAATTCTGGAATGCTTGTTCAACTTCGCGGCGTGAAAGAAGGAGCAAAGTGATGAGCGCGGACGAAAGAAGCGCGGACCTTGACGTACGGCCCGTCGCGGGCCACATCGGGGCTGAGATCGCCGGCGTGCGGCTTTCGGGTGATTTGGATCCGGAGACCGTTCAGGGCATCCGCCATGCGCTGTTCAAATATAAAGTCATTTTTTTTCGCGGACAGGCGCATCTCGACGAAGCCGGCCACGAAGCTTTCGGACGCCTCTTGGGCGAGATCATGCCGCATCCCACCGTTCCCTCGGTGAAGGGAACTGAGGCGGTGCTCGACATCGATGGCACACGCGGCAATCGCGCAACCAGGTGGCACACGGACATAACGTTCCTCGACGCGTATCCGCAGGCGTCGATCCTGCGCGCGCTGATCGTGCCGACCCGCGGCGGCGATACGGTGTGGGCGAATACTGCCACTGGGTATCAATCGCTGCCGCCCAAACTCCAGGAAATCGTCAACAACCTTTGGGGAGTGCATACCAACGACCTCGTGTATTCAGGGACCGGGCGTAAAGCAACGCCGGAGGCGTTCCACCGGTACCGCGAAGTATTCGCCTCCACGGTCTACGTAACCGAGCATCCTGTCGTCCGTGTGCATCCTGAAACCGGAGAACGCACACTGGTGCTGGGCGCGTTTCTGAAGAAATTTGTCGATCTTCCTACAACTGATTCGAAGCAACTGTTTGATCTCCTGCAAGGATACGTGACGCGAATCGAAAACACGGTGCGATGGCGATGGGCAGTCGGCGACGTCGCTATTTGGGATAACCGCGCCACGCAGCACGCCGCGGTGGACGACTACGGCCGTCAGCCGCGATTGCATCGGCGCGTAACCGTCGCGGGCGATGTGCCAATCAGTATCGACGGACGCCGCAGCGTTGTGCGAAAGAAAGAAGCTCTTCGGCCGGTATCCGCCGCTCGCACCGTCGCGGAATAGGAGCGCGATATGCCGACGAAACTGTTAGCGATTGTGGGAAGCGTCACTCCTCCGGGGCGGCTGCTCAAGGCGACGCGATGGCTGCTCGAGTCCGCGCGCGATTCGCATGCGGGTCTCGAGGTCGAGCTGATCAACCTCGCGGATAAAAAAATCGCGTTCGCGGATGGCCGCCCGGCGGAACAGCATCGCGATGACACCGCGGCGGTTATCGAGAGCGTGCGGTCCGCTGCGGGCGTCGTCTTGTCGACTCCGGTTTACCGCGGATCATTTACTGGCGTGCTCAAAAATCTGCTCGATCATCTGCCAATCGAATCGCTCGCCGGCAAGCCGGTTGGAATTGTTGCGATGGGCGCGACGCAGCATCATTTTCTCGGCGCCGATTGGCATCTGCGCGATGTTCTTGCGTGGTTTGGAGCGCTGGTCGTCCCGGCCAGCGTCTACCTCGTGTCGGCCGATTTTGTGGAAAGCGAATTGTCCGAAAATGCGAAACGGGATTTGAAGGATCTCGCCGACGCCGTGATCAAATTGCGAGACGTCACTCCAGCTCCCGGCAGATTCTTGGGTCCAAGACCGCTCGCCAGCCGCCGAAGCTGAGGAACCCGCGAAACAATCGGAATCGCCGGGCAGCCGCCGTTACTTCCGAAGTTCGGCGATCAACTCCTCGCCGACGCTTGGGTTGGTCACGAGTTTAAGTCGTTCCAAAAGCGCAAAGCCGTATCCGTCAAGGCGCTCGCGGACGGAAACCGTATTGCCGGATCCGACTCGCTCGATTGATCGCCCCAGGGCAAAATTGCCGGCCGCGTTTCGGATAGTCGTAAAGATTTTTGCCTCTGCGAATCTCGCCCGTCGAGCCATCGAGTCGAGCGTCATCGGATTCAGAAGCCACAGATGATAGGGAGGATGCAGTCCGGTCCAGTGTCTGCCAAATCGAGCATGACCCCGCCCATCGCTGTTCGGTGTCCAGACGACGAGCAGGCCGTCGTCCTTGAGCAGCCGATAACATTCTCGCAAGAGTCCAATCGGATCGTGGACGTGCTCGATTACGTGACTCATCAAGATCAGGTCGAAGCTTTGGTCCGGGAAGTTTTGATCAGCCAACTGGCCCGAATGCACCGATGCGCCGGTGCTCCGCGCATTGGCAACCGCATCCGGATCGAAGTCCACTCCGTCGGCACGCCAGCCCAGGTCCCCGGCGATCCGGAGCCAGTCGCCGGCGCCGCATCCTACCTCGAGAAGTCGTCCAGGCTTTCGCCCGGTCAAATAGGAAAAAGGCCGATCCAACTC
>JBOHWH010000085.1:0-1681 GCA_050736695.1 Binataceae bacterium (SeqCode)
TGACGCCACCCGCTCCTCGCCAGGCCATTTTCATCCCGGCAGGTGCGGCTTGCCCCATGAGGGCCGGCCACCGGATTGACAGAACACGAGTCCTAACACCTCGCTGCTAGACTCAATACTCTTCACTTAACGATTTGAATAGCCGCACGAATATTAATCGGCGGCAACGGCTTGACATGCCGGGGGCGTAGCGGGAAATTGGTCATCTTGCGTTTCACCCCGCGGGGGTTTCGCCGGTTGCGGCTCGACACGACGCGCTCCTGGAGGATCTCCTCCAAGACGGAGTTATGAAAAGCCTTCCTCTGCTGAGGGGGGAATAGCGTTGTAGACGTGCAGTTTGCGGCGGACAATCCGGACTGCGTGCAGGAACGAGAGCTGATCCGGATCTTCGTCGGCCTTGAGCGCGGCGTCGTGCATGAGGCCGCGCACGGCGAAATGGGCCAGTAACAGGCCATAGAACTCCTGCCGGACCAAGTCCGGAGTCTTGCTGCGCAGGACCATACGGGCGCCGCGCAGATGGGTCTTCAGCTCGTCAAACGCGGTTTCGATCTCCCAGCGCTCATGATAGAGGGCCGCCAGTTCCAAGGCGGGGGCTTTTTCGTGATCCAGGACGGTGGTCACCAGGCGGTAGACCGGCTCGGCCTCGACAATCCCATCCAGCCGGTAATCGATCACGCGAACTACCACGCCGTTGGTCTTGTGCCGCCGGTCTCGTTCCGAAGCAAAAATGCGGCTCAGGTAAGAACCATCCGGCAGCCGCTTCTCGCAGACCAGACGCATGTTCTTTTTCCCTCGCCACAGCAGATCCGCGCCCGTGGCTACAGCCTGCGCCCACATCTGGAATCCGAAAAAGTTGCGGTCCGCCAGACATAACATACCCTTTTCGAGACTGGGCAACACCATTTTTGACAAGGCGATTTCGCTGGTGGTGCAGCCCGCCATCTGCGTGCCGAACAGAACGTGTGTGCCGATTTCGGCCAGCGATACGAAGCGGATCTGCGGATACGCGCTCTCGCCGCGACTGGCCCCCGGACGGCCGAAAGCTTGGTCATTGCCCTTCTCGTCGGCGACATCCAGTGTGCTCCCGTCGAGACTCACCAAACGCCGCCCGCGATACCATGCGCCTTTTGTGGCCTTCACCGCTATCGGCTTCACCACCTCCTCGTGCAGTTGCCGCAACGGCTCCCATCCCAGTCTGGTTCGCGCCTGCGAGATGCCTGAATTGCCCGCCACTTTGATTTCCGCCGATGGCTCCAGCAACCACTGCACTCCTTCCAGCAGGCAACGCAACACTTCGCGATACGACGACTGCATATATAACGCCAGCGCGATCACGTAGTAGATGACCACGTGCGCCGGCAGGTCCCGCTCCCGGACGCTGGCCTTTGCCGTAGCCGCCAGCACTGCGCGAATCCTCGCCACCGGAAAAGTCCGGGCGATCACCCCAAGGCTGATGTGATCTGTAATCCGCGAGCCAGCCGGCAGTTCGGCAATCGTGCGAGCCATTGGCGTTCTCCTGTCTAAAACAGAATAGCACCTTTATGTTGTTAAGTGAAGAGTATTGCGATTAAAGCCCGTTTTTCAAGGGTTTGACGCTGATGCATATCGTTCATGGTGCGTACGTATTCAATACTTACATGTTGACATAAGAGCGGCACGCGTGTACGCTTTAATTGAGTAC
>JBOHWH010000086.1:0-10984 GCA_050736695.1 Binataceae bacterium (SeqCode)
GACGAAGACGGCGCTCGTGCGGTATTCCGCACCGGACTGGAATTCGGCGTGCGGCATCGACGCGAAGGATGGGGCGCCGGGCTGACGATTCTTACCTGCATGATGAACTTGCTCGAATGGCTGGATCCACGCGATCGGCCGCGCGCGCTCTATCATGGGCTCGCTGCCGTAGCTGAGGACTGCGACGGCAATCCTCCGCGCTTCGTCGTGCGTCCGCTGCCCGGCGCCAAAGACGCGCGACCCGCTGAGTTCAAGCGATGGCTGCGCGGCTTCGTCGAGGTCCGCGACGCCGAGGGCGCGGAACGATGCATCACCACCGCGGTGCGTGCCGGTCTGCCGGTTCGAGAGGTTGCGGACATGATGTTCGCCGCCGCGACCGACCATCGCTATCTGAGCGGCGGCCACGTGCTCGACTTCACGAACAAGGCATTCGAGGCGCTGGATCACGCCGGATGGGAGCACGCGGAGGGCGCGCTGGCGAGCCTCGCGCGAAGTTACGCGATGGGTGAAAGAATGGAGGAAGCCAACGCATGGCGCAGCCCGATCGATTTGGTTGCTATCCTCGAGCGCGCGTTCGAGGCTCTGGCGCTAGCGGCCGAAACCGGCCGACACGCTGGAACAAAGTGGGCGGGACGGGCCGCACTGGTTGACGTGATCCTCGGTGACGATCCGCAGGCGATCGCCGACGCGATGCTGTCGGCGCTGCGCGAGGGCTGCCCCCTCGCGGACCTGTCGGGCGCAGTTGCATACGCGGCGGCAATCAGGATCGCGCAGTTTCATACCAGCAACGAATTCGGCGATTGGGACACGACGCATCACAGCTTCACGTTCTCGAACGCGGTTCATCAGGCGCTGCGGCGCGCGCCTTCGGTCGAGCTGCTGCGGGGCGCATTGGACGCCGCGATGAGCGTCTATCTCGACCGCTTCCTGAACATCCCGGCCGCGCGGCTGCCGCGCGCGGGCGTGAAACCCAGATCCGCCGCCGAACTGATCGGAGCGTTTCCGATGCTGCTCGATCGGCAGCAACAGGTGAATGAAGCCGGCGCGCTGATCGCGGAATGTCTCGCGGCGCCGGGAGACGATCGCGCACTTATCGGGGCGATGGGCCGTACGTTGCTGCGCGAGGATCGCGACTTCCATACAATCCAGAATCTCGAAGCCGCGGTGCGTCAATACTCGATACTCGGACGCGACCCGGGCGCGAACATACTGGTCGCCACCTCGCGATACATGGCCGCGCATTCGCCGACTGTCCGCGCGCAGGGCCAAACGTTTCAAATCGCCGAACGGCTCTACCGGGGCGATCGGCTGTTCGAGGGAGAATGATATGAATTTTCAATCCTGATCCGGCGTTCCTGGCAGCCGCCGAAAACGCGATCGATCGACTGTAGAGCGGCGAGAGTTACTTGACGCCCGAATAAACCGCGAAAATAAGGTTGCGATAGGCGACTCCGATCTCGCGAAAGCCGATGTCGCCGAGCCATCCGAGCTGCTCGGATACGGTCGAGGTGCGGTCGAACTTCATCCGTTCGAGCGCGGCTTTGAGGTCGAGCTCCGAGGCGCCGATCTCGCGCGCACGCCGAATCCACATTTCGTGATTGCGAATCTCGAGCGCGGGGGTTTCGCCGCGCACTTGATCGGCGTTGATCAAAATCCCGCCGGCGTTGAGCGCCTCGTACGCCTGCGCATAGACACCGCGCTTTTGCTCGTCGGACAAATGATGAATCGAAAGCGCCGAGATGACCGCGTCGTAGTGTCCCGTGATTCTGCCAAGGCCGTAGTCCGCGACTTCAAAGCTGAAGCGCGCGCCGCCGGCGGCAAACCGATCGCGCGCCTGCGCCAGCATCTCGTCAGAAATATCGACCATCACGATCCGCGCGCGCGGATATGAGAACGCAACGAACGCCGAGAGCAATCCGGTGCCGGCGCCCAAATCGAGCACGGAGATTTCCCGATCGCGCGCAAACGGGAGCGTGTCGATCGCGGCGCGATAGAACTCATCGAAACAAGGAATGAGTTTGCGCCGCGCCCGATCGTAAGTCTCGGCGGTACGATCGAACGCGTATTTGATTGATTCCTGCATTGTTGAGTGAGTGATTTTGCCACGCATCGCTAAACGACGCGAGAGCGCGTTGGATGTCATGAGCGCTATTCGATATAAGAACAACCAGGCCGCGGCCGCATCGCGCGCGGAACTAGTCGAGGAACCGTAAGATGCAAAAGCCGATCATTTCCGCGGATTCGCATATAACCGAGCCGCCTGACACTTACGTCGATCGGATCGACAAAAAATACAAAGACACCGCGCCGCACGTCGTCCGCGACGAGAAAATGGGCGACGTATTCGTGGTCAAGGACATGGAGCGCTCAATTCCGATGGGTCTGCTCGCGGCCGCCGGCAAGAGCGCGAAGGAACTCGCGGTGGGCGGCGTGAAGTTCGAGGACATGCATCGCGGAGGATGGGATCCCGAAGCGCGCCTGGGCGATCAGGATCGCGATGGAGTCGCCGCCGAAGTCATCTATCCGACCGTCGGGATGCTGCTCTGCAATCATGAGGACATGGATTACAAGAAGGCCTGCTTCGACGCGTACAACCTCTGGATGGCGGATTATTGCGGGCATCATCCGGACCGCCTGATCGGAGTCGGGCAGACTGCGATGCGCTCGCCGGCCGAGGGGATCGCGGACCTGCGCAAAATGAAGGAGCAGGGATTTAAGGGCGTGATGATGCCGGGGAATCCCGCGGTTGAGGATTACGACAGTCCCGCGTACGACGATTTCTATCGCGCCGCGGTGGACCTCGAGATGCCGCTGAGCTTTCATATCCTGACCAGCAAAAACGACAGCATGTTTCAGACGCGCGGTCCACGCCTCAACGGATTTCTCGCGATCATCCGCGGATGCCAGGACATCATCGGCACGTTTGTCCTTAGCGGCGTCTTCGAACGCCATCCGAAGCTGAAAGTCGTGTGCGTCGAAGCCGACGCCGGATGGGTCCCGCATTACATGTACCGCATGGATCATGCGTACGATCGGCATCGCTACTGGCTGCCGGCGGGTACCCTGTCGAAGATGCCGAGTGAGTATTTCCGCGAAAATGTTTACGTCACCTTTCAGGATGACTGGGTCGCCTTCAAGATGACGAAGATGTGCAACGTGCATCGCCTGATGTGGGCGAACGATTTCCCGCATAGCGATTCAACCTGGCCGTGGTCGCAGGAAATCCTGAAAAAGCAGACCGCGCAGCTTTCGGAAGATGAAAAAAATTTCATCCTGCACGACAACGTGTCGGAGCTGTATCATCTGAGCATCTAGGGAGAGAAAAGAGATGAATCGCGAAGATCTGCAGAACATCGCCCGGAAAATGATGACCAGGGGCAAGGGTATCCTTGCCGCCGACGAATCGACTGGAACGATCCGGAAGCGCTTCGACGCGATCGGGGTCGAGAACACTGAAGACCATCGGCGCGCCTATCGCGAGTTTCTTTTCCGCACCACCCCCGCGATGAAGGAGCATATTTCCGGCGTTATCCTTTTTGACGAAACCATTCGCCAGAAGGCCAAAGACGGAACGCCGCTGGTTAAACTCATCGAGGCGGCGGGCTCGATTCCCGGCATCAAGGTCGATGCGGGCGCCAAGCCGCTCGCGGGATGTCCGGGCGAGACGATTACCGAAGGGCTCGACGGGTTGCGCGAGCGCTTCGTGGAATACCGGAAGCTCGGCGCCCGCTTCGCCAAGTGGCGCGCGGTGATCGACATCGGCCCGGGAATCCCCTCTTACAATTGCATCAACGCGAACGCCCAGGCGCTCGCCCGTTACGCGGCGCTTGCGCAGGAAAACGACCTCGTTCCTATCGTCGAGCCCGAAGTGCTGATGGACGGCGATCACGAAATCGCGCGCTGCGAAACCGTGACCGAACTTGTGCTCAAGGAAGTGTTCCACCATCTTTTCCTCGCCGGCGTGATGCTCGAAGGGATGGTGCTCAAGCCCAACATGATCATCTCGGGCAAGAAATGCGCGCAACAGGCCGGCGTTGACGAGGTCGCGCGGCGGACGCTCGCACTGCTCGCGCGCTGCGTGCCACCCGCGGTACCGGGTATCGCATTCCTTTCGGGCGGCCAGTCAGACGTGGAAGCGACCGCGCACTTGAATGCCATGAGTAGCTCCGGCCCGCATCCGTGGGCTCTAACATTTTCATACGGCCGCGCGCTGCAGCACGCGCCACAAAAGGCGTGGGGCGGCAAAGCGGAGAATGTCGGCAAAGCGGAGGCCGCCTTCGCCCATCGCGCGGCGATGAATTCCGCGGCGACCTTGGGCAAATGGAACGAAGCGCTCGAAAAAAAGGCGATGTGACCTTCTGTGCTTCGACCGTCCCAGCACGAGGATTGCTGTCTGTACCCCATCTGACACCCCACCCGATCCGCAGAGAATTTTTAGCGACGGATTTTCCGCGCTCGTGACGACTTACGTTTGAGTGCTGCCGGAAGGAGCGGCGCGGACTTCTTGCACTACGATGCGAACATCGGCGCACGATGCCGCGCCTATCGAGGGTGCCGCTAAAGCTTCGCTTCGCGAGAGCGAAGCGGAGTTGCGCGAGCGTCTTAAGCGCGGCGATCGAAAGGCAGCCGGCGAATTTTACGATTCGCACGCGCCGCGAGTGCGCCGTTTTATCGGCGGGTCGCTCGGAAGTTTTGGCACGCGGCAGGACGCGGAAGATCTGATGCAGGAAACCTTCATCTCGATGGCTGAGGCGCTGCCCTTCTTTCGCGGCGAATCGACGCTGTTCACTTTCGCCTGCGCGATCGCGCATCGCAAGGTGCAATCGTTCATCCGGACCGGAGCGCGCCGCGCCCGGCTCGCCGCAACAATCGATCTGTCGGTAGAGTCAAGCGGAGCCTCCAGCGATGAGCCGCTGCGGCGGGCGCTCGACGCGCTTAGCCCCGAATATCGCGAGGTGCTGCATCTCAAGTACGTCGAGGACGCCACCCTCGCGGATATTGCGGCAATTCGTGGCGAAAGCGAGCACGCGGTCGAGTCCAGGCTGGCGCGCGCGCGGCGCTCGCTCAAGAAACTGGTCGGAGATCGACGATGAACCCGCGCGATCGCAAACATGACGACAACGCGGAGCTGACGCGCCAAATCCGCGCGATCGCGTTCAGCGAAAACCTGGACGCGCGCGACCCTTTGCGCGAGCGGTTCGCCGCGCGGCTGGGCGAGTCGGCGGCTCGGCCCGGCGTGGTTCCGATCGAGATCGACGGGGTCAAGCTCGAAGCGCGCCGCGGCGCGACCATCTTGGCCGCCGCGATGAAAAATGGGGTCCGCCTGATGCACGTGTGCGGCGCGCGCAAGCTGTGCTCCACCTGTCGCGTGAAAATCACCTCTGGCGCTGAGTACTTGACCCCTATGAGCCCGCAGGAGCGGCTCTCGCTGCGCGTTCATCTTTCAGCGAGCTCGCGCGTCCGGCTCGGATGCCAGGCGCGGATCGAGGGGCCCGTAGCGGCCGAAACCGTCTTCCCGTTGTGCGGCGATTTGCCCGACAATTCCGAGGACTCGCAATGGGAGGAGGAGTCGCGATGACGACCCACACGTCACACGCATGGCCTCTTCGCCTGCGCGCGCTAAGCTGCGCGATAACAGTCGGCGTCGCGGGACTCGAAGCGGCGCTGATTGCCTTTCCAATCGCGATCGTCTTGTGGCTATCCGGCGCGACGACGCTTAGGGGGCTCGAAGGCGCCTTCGTGATCTCACTGGGATGGGCCCTCGCAATCGCGATTTACTCGCATATCAGCCCGGTCGGACTCCCGCGAAGAATCTTCAGCGGAGGTGGTCGATGAATGCTCGAGCAAACCGATGGCTACGCGCCGTGCTTTGGATCGTCACCGCGATATATCTGGTCAACGGCGTCGCGATGTTCTTTTTTCCGGCGGCGTGGTTCTTCCGGCTGGTACCCGGCGTTCCGGAGACCGGCCCGTACAACATGCATCTGGTGATGGATAGCGGAACCTTCTTCCTCGGCGTCGGCGTGGGCCTGGCCGCCGCCGCGACAGCGCCGTATCGCAACGCGATCGCCGTGGTAGTCGCCGCGGCCGCAAGCACGATGCATTCGATTCTGCATCTGTGGTCGCACGCCGAGGGGTTGCTCTCGTGGCACGCCGCAACGACTGAGATCTTCGGAATCTACATTCCGACGCTGGCCCTTATCGCGATCGCCATAATCATCTACCGTCCTGCCGCGGCGCCTGAATCCCGGGGCGCGCGCGCCGCCTGAGGAAACGCGATATGCGAATTCGCGGGCTTGAAAAAAGCGAAGCCAAATGGAGCCTGCGGCCGCTTTATTTTCTGCTGAAGCGCCAGTTCGGCAAGGTGCTGACGCCCTACATGATATGGGCGCATCGCCCGGCGATCACGGTCGCACTGACGGCGCTGATGGCAGCCGTGGAATACTCAAAGGCACTCGATTCGATCGTCAAAACACTGGTCTCAATTCGATCGGCGCAGATGATCGGCTGCCCATTTTGAATGGATATCAACTCTGCCGTGGGTAGAGGCAAGGGAATCAGCGAGGACAAGCTCGCCGCGATCGAGGGCTTTCGGGAAAGCGATTTGTTCTCCGTCGCGGAGAAGGCCGCGCTCGCGTACGCGGAAGAGATGTGCCGCGCTCCGGTCGAAGTGCCCGATGCCGTGTTCGAGGCGGTTCGCGCGAGTTTCGATGAGCGCGCGATCGTCGAGCTGACCGCGACGATCGCACTGGAAAACCTGCGCGCGCGCTTCAATCGCGCGCTGCAAGTTGCGAGCGACAATCTCTGTCCGCTTCGACCCCCGCATCCTGCTCCCGCCGGCACTCAACCGTAGCGCTGACCGGCGGCGCGCAAACGGTTCAGTCTTCCCCCTTTTCCTCGTGTTACGCCTGACTGATAAGATTTGCTGGATTTTAGACTTCAGGGATCCAATGACCGCGCCGCGCGAGTAGCTTCGTCCGGATTCTCGCGCTGGTGCGCAGTTTTAGAATGACGCGGCTGACTTGATGATGCGGATACGACCGAAATCGATATCAGGCGGACACCTCGACTCTGCCCGGCAAGCGCGGAACCTGTCCGCGCTATGCGCCGCTATGCTGGCGATTGTCACAGTCAGCGGATGCAACCGCGGGCAGCGGGGTGTCGGATTCGGGCAGCAATCGGTGCCAGTGCTGGTCGCAAAAGCGGAGCAGAAGACCGTCGCGACGCGCCTGCATGCGATAGGCCGCGTCGAGGCTTACTCGACGGTAAATGTCAAGGCGCAGCTCGACGGCATCGTGACCGAAGTGCATTTCAAAGAAGGCCAGGAAGTGAAACGCGGCGATCTGTTGTTCACGATTGACCCGCGCCCATTCGAGGCCATGCTGGCCCAGGCCCAGGCCAACCTCGCTCGCGATCATGCGCAGGAAGTGCAAGCAGCGGCTGACGAGGGACGCTATGCCTACCTGCTGAAGCAGGGAGTCGGTTCGCAGCAGCAATACGATCAGGCGCACGCAACCGCGGCCGCGGACAAGGCGGCCGTTGCTGCCGATCAGGCGTCGGTCCAGACAGCGAAGCTCAATCTCGCCTACACCACGATTCGCGCGCCGATCGACGGACGCACCGGCAACTTGCTGGTGCATCAGGGGAACCTGGTCAAAAACAACGCCGACACCCCGATGGTCGTGATCAATCAGATTCGTCCGGTGTACGTCGATTTCTCGATTCCCGAACAGAGCCTGCCGAGTGTGCGCCACGACATGACTGAACGCAGCCTGCTCGTCGATGTAACAATCCCGGGACAGTTGAGCGTGATCGAAAAAGGCACCCTCAGCTTCGTCGATAATTCCGTGGATCCTAAAACCGGAACGATCGAACTAAAGGGTGTATTCGGCAATCAGGATGGCAAGCTATGGCCGGGGCAGTTCGTTGACGCGAATCTGATTCTTGAAGAGCGGCCCGATACCGTCGTGATTCCCTCGCAGGCGATCCAGACGGGCGCCGACGGGTCGTATGTGTTCGTGGTTGACCATGAAATGATGGTGCAATCGCGGCCCATTGTAACTGGCACTTCGGACAACGGAGAGACCGTGGTCGAGCACGGGCTCAAATCCGGCGAGACGGTGGTGACTGATGGGCAGTTGCGCCTGGTGCCGGGCGCGCATGTGACAATCAAGACCGGGCTGAGCGGCGGAGTGACTTCGTGAATATCGCGGAACTATTCATTCGCCGCCCGGTAATGACGACTCTGCTTTCGCTGGCGATCGTTTTCTTCGGGATGATGGCGTACCGGCTGCTGCCGGTGAGCGATTTGCCCAACGTCGATTTTCCCACGATCGTCGTCAGCGCGGGATTGCCGGGCGCCAGCCCTGAAACGATCGCGTCGTCGATCGCAACTCCGCTCGAAAAGCAATTCACCACGATCGCGGGCCTGGACTCGATGACCTCGACCAGCATCCTGGGCGGCACCAATATCACGCTTCAGTTCACGCTCTCGCGCGATATCGACGCCGCGGCGCAAGACGTGCAGGCGGCGATCACGGCGACTCTCGCGCAGCTTCCGCCCGGGATGCCCAGTCCGCCGACATTCAAGAAGGTCAACCCGGCTGACTCGCCGGTGCTGTACCTTTCGCTGAGTTCGACCACGATGCCCATATCCCAGGTCGACGAGTATGCCGAGACCTATCTGGGAGAGCGAATCTCGATGGTTTCGGGGGTCGCGCAGGTGCAGATCTACGGTTCGCAGAAGTATGCGGTGCGCATCCAGGTCGATCCGCAGAAACTCGCGTCGCGCGGAATTGGAATCGACGAGGTCGCGCAGGCGGTGGCGGACGCCAACGTCGATTTGCCGACCGGCACGCTCTACGGCAAGCATCAGGCTTTCACCGTAGACGCCCGGGGCCAGTTGATGACCGCCGCGGCCTACCGGCCTCTGGTCGTCGCCTACGCCAACGGTGCGCCCGTCAGGCTCGAAGATATCGGGCGTGTGCTCGATAGCGTGCAGAACGACAAGAATATCAGTTGGTCCAATGGTGAACCGGCCGTGGTGCTGGCAATCCAGCGCCAACCCGGAACCAACACGGTTCAAGTGGTTGACGACGTCACCAAGCTTCTGCCCGCGTTCCGCGAGCAGGCGCCGGCCGGGCTGCATATCGAAGTTCTGGGCGACCGCTCGGAGACGATTCGCGCCTCGGTTGATGACGTGCAGTTCACGCTGCTCTTGACCGTGGCGCTGGTCATCATGGTGATCTTCCTGTTCCTGCGCAATTTGTCGGCGACGATTATCCCGAGCCTCGCGCTGCCAATGTCGATTATCGGAACGTTCGGAATCATGTGGGCGCTCGACTACTCGCTCGACAATCTGTCACTGATGGCGATCACGCTGGGGGTCGGCTTCGTGGTTGACGACGCGATCGTCATGCTCGAAAACGTCGTGCGCCACATGGAGATGGGCAAGGACGCGCTGACCGCGTCGCTCGATGGCGCGCGCGAGATCGGCTTCACGATCATGTCGATGACGCTGTCGCTGGCGGCGGTGTTTATCCCGGTTCTGTTCATGGGCGGAATCCTTGGCCGCCTGCTGCACGAGTTCGCAGTCACAATCGGCGCGGCAATCCTGGTCTCAGGCGTCGTCTCGCTGACTCTTACCCCGATGCTCTGCTCCCGCTTTCTCAAGCCGCCCAAGAGCGAAAAGCACGGGCATCTTTACCAGGTCACCGAGCACTACTTCGACGTAATGCTCGACGGCTATCAGCGGAGCCTCGCGTGGGTGATGCACCATCGCCCGGCGACGATGGCGTTTTCGGCGGTCATCCTGGGCATCACAATCTATTTCTTTTATGCGATTCCCAAAGGCTTCCTGCCCAGTGAAGACACCGACGAAATAATCATGTTCACGCAGGCGGCGCAGGGAATTTCCTACGATTCGATGGTGGCGCATCAGCTCGCGGTCGTGAACCTTCTCAAGGGCGATCCCAACATCCGGCAATACTTCGCCGGCGTCGGCAGCGGCGGCCCCTCGGGCGGCACCAATTCCGGAATGCTGTTCGTCCATCTAAAGCCGCGCTCAGAGCGCAAGCTCAGCGCCGATCAGCTAATCGCGAAATGGCGCCCGATCGTAAACTCGGTGCCCGGTCTGATGGTGTTCCTGCAAAATCCGCCGCCGATTCGGATCGGCGCGCAGTTCACGCGCAGCATGTATCAGATGACGCTGCAGAGCCCGGACACCGAGTCCCTCTACAAGTACGCGCCAATTCTCGAGGCGCGAATGCACAAGCTCAAAGACCTGCGCGGCGTCAACAGCGATTTGCAGGTGGAGAATCCGCAGGTGACGATCAAGATCGATCGTGACAAGGCGCACGTCCTCGGCATCACCGCCAGCGCAATCGAGAATGCACTCGATGACGCTTATGGCTCGCGCCAGATTTCGACCATTTACGCTCCCAACGACGAGTACTGGGTAATCATGGAGGTCATGCCGCAATACCAGATGGATCCGGCCACGCTCTCGATGCTCTACGTACGCTCGTCAACCGGATCGTTGGTGCCGCTGGATACGGTGGTCAAGTTTTCGCGCTCGCTCGGCGCGTTACAGGTCAACCACTTCGGGCAGTTGCCCTCGGCGACCATCTCCTTCGACCTCGCGCCCGGAGTCTCGCTCGGCAAAGCGCTGGGGCAGGTGCAGGCGCTCGCGCGCAATACTTTGCCCGATACGATCACGGCGAATTTCCAGGGCACGGCGCAGGCGTTTCAGAATTCCCTCGGCAACCTCGGGATGTTGCTGATCATGACGATCCTCGTCATCTATCTGGTGCTGGGAATCCTGTACGAAAGCTTTATCCACCCGATAACCATTCTCTCCGGCCTGCCCGCCGCCGGTTTCGGCGCGCTGTTGACGCTTTGGTTGTTCGGAATGGAACTCGATCTGTTCGCGTTCGTCGGCGTTGTGATGCTGGTGGGGTTGGTCAAGAAAAACGCGATCATGATG
>JBOHWH010000087.1:0-8006 GCA_050736695.1 Binataceae bacterium (SeqCode)
TCCTGAGAGTCTGTGAGTGAATTGCCGCGAAGCACCTCGGACGGGGAAAAAGCCGAATGATTTCAGGGGTCCATTTTTTACAAAGCCAATTCACTCACAAACTCTGAGCGGCGGCCGCTGCGGCCGGAGTCGAAGGATCCCGGACGTTCGTGCGCGCAATCGCGATTCCTCCGCAAGCCTTTTCGTTACCTGCACATCGCCGTACTGCTCGCACCGCGAATAAGAATCGGAACGCCGAGAGGATGCAGGTCGTCCCCAAACTCGCAGTATACAATCGTGAGGGTCTGCATGGTCATCCGGGATCCTTCGACTCCGGCCGCGGCGGCTCCTGCTCTCAGAGTTTCTGATTTTTTGAGTCTGCCGCCTTTTCCGTCATCCTGAGCGGCGGCCGTTTCGGCCGGAGTCGAAGGATCTCGGGCGTTCGTGCATACAATAGCGATTCCTACGCAAGCCTTTTCGTTACCTGCACATCGCCGTACTGCTCGCACCGCGAATGAGGAATCGGAACGCGAGAGGATGCAGGTCGTCCACAAACTCGCAGTATGCAATCGTGAGGGTCTGCATGGCCGTTCGAGATCCTCCGACTCCGGCTGCTGCGGCCTCCGCTCAGGTTGACGACAGGGAGGCAGTGCGGCGGGCACTGTTGAAACGCGGGGGCGGCGCGGGTTTCATCGCGAATCGCGCCTTAGCTATATTGATCGCGCAAGGCAATTCGCCGTGATTCTGATTTTAGATTTTGGCAGCCAATACACGCAGCTAATCGCGCGCCGCGTGCGCGAGGCGCGCGTCTATTGCGAGATTCATCCGTTCAATATTTCGGTGGAAAAAATCCGCGCGATGCGTCCGCGCGGAATTATTTTGTCGGGTGGACCGGCGAGCCTCTATGAGGAAGAAGCGCCGGATATCTCCGACGAGATCCTGAATCTCGGATGCCCAATCCTGGGAATCTGCTACGGCCTGTACGTTATCGCGCAGCATCTCGGCTCGAAGAGCGTCGGATCGCGCGCGCGCGAATTTGGCCGCGCCACTCTGGTTATCGACGAGCACGATGAATTGTTCGAGGGGCTCGAGGGCCGCGAGCATCAGGTGTGGATGAGCCACGGTGATCGGGTCGAGCAGATCGGTCCCGCGCTCAGGCCAATCGCGCATAGTGACAACTCGCCGTTCGCCGCGATACGCACCGCCGACGGGCGGATGCGCGCGATACAGTTTCATCCCGAGGTCGCGCATACGCCGGGCGGCGCGCAAATGCTGTGCAACTTTGTCCTCAAAATTTGCGGCGAGCCCGGTGACTGGACCGCCGCGAATATCGCCCTGACCAAGCTCGCGGAGATTCGCGCGCAAGTCGGCGCGACGGACCGCGTGATTATGGGACTGTCGGGCGGCGTCGATTCGTCGGTGGCGGCAGCGCTGATCCATCGTGCGATTGGAAACCGGCTAAAAAGCGTGTTCGTCGATAACGGGCTTTTGCGCGCGGGCGAACGCGAACGGATGGAAAGTGTGTTCGCGCGCCAGCTCGGTCTCGAGCTCCAGGTGGTCGATGCGTCCGAGATATTTCTTGCGCGACTCGCGGGCGTGCTCGATCCCGAACAAAAGCGCCGCATCATCGGCCATATGTTCATCGAGGTGTTCGAGAAACAGGCGCGTGCGATCGGCGGCGCAAAATTTCTCGCCCAGGGCACCCTCTATCCAGACGTGATCGAATCGGTTTCGTTCAAAGGTCCGTCCGCCGTTATCAAGAGTCATCACAACGTGGGCGGACTGCCGGAAACGATGAAGCTCGAGTTGGTCGAGCCGCTGCGCCTGCTGTTTAAGGATGAAGTGCGCGAAGTCGGACGCGAGCTTGGTCTTGCCACGGAGATCGTGGACCGCGAGCCGTTTCCCGGTCCCGGGCTGGCCGTGCGGATCGTCGGTGAGGTAACGCGCGAGCGGCTCGACCTGCTGCGCCGCGCCGACGCGATCGTGATGGAGGAAACCGCGGCTGCCGGCTTGAACGCTCGCTTATGGCAGGGCTTCGCGGTGCTGCTGCCGCTCAAGACCGTTGGCGTGATGGGCGACGGACGCACCTACGAAAGCGTGATTGCGATTCGCGCGGTCGAGTCGCTCGACGGCATGACTGCGGACTGGGCGCGGCTCGATCCTGAATTTCTGGCGCGGCTGTCGTCGCGCATCACCAACGAGACGCGCGGTGTCAATCGCGTTGTGTATGACATCACCTCGAAACCGCCCGCCACGATCGAATGGGAGTAGCTTGTGACTGTTCGCACGCGTTTCGCGCCGAGCCCGACCGGCTCGCTGCACATCGGTAACATCCGTTCGGGACTATTCGCCTATTTGTATGCGCGCCACACTCGCGGCCAATTCATCCTGCGGATTGACGACACCGATCGCGAGCGCTCGACCACGGAATCGCTCGAGGAACAATTGCGCGACCTGCGATGGCTCGGAATGGAATGGGACGAAGGGCCTCCGGATCCTGCTTACTTCCAAACCAGTCGCGTCGAGCGTCATCGCGCCGCTGCGCTCGAACTGCTCCGCGCGCGCAAAGCGTATCCGTGTTACTGCTCCGCCGAGGAGCTTGATACCAAGCGCAAGCTGGCGGAACGGGAACGGCGCCGCCCAATGTATGATCGCAAATGCCGCGGGCTCGACTTCGACGCGGACATTCCGCTGCCCGATCGATCGAACGGACGCAATTACACCATCCGCTTCGCGATGCCGCTTGAGGGCGAGACAGTCGTGGACGATCTGGTCAAGGGCCGGATGGTTTTTCAGAACAGCGACCTTGATGACCTGATAATTATCCGCTCCGACGGCTCTCCGATTTACAATTTTGCCAGCGTGCTCGACGACGCCGACCTGCGCATCACGCATATCGCGCGCGGTGACGATCACGTGCCGAACACGCCGCGGCAGATACAGGTTTTCCTGGCGCTGGGTTTCACGCCGCCCGCGTTCGCGCATTTGCCGCAAGTGCTTGGTCCTGATGGATCGCCGCTGTCCAAGCGCCACGGCGCCACTTCGGTCGTAGCTTATCGCGAGGGCGGTTATTTCCCGGAGGCAATGCTTAACTACTTGGCGCGTCTCGGGTGGTCGCACGGCGATCAGGAAATCTTTTCGAAGCAGGAGTTGATTGAGTACTTCAATTTCGCGGACTGCGGAAAGTCTGCTGGAGTATTCAATGCCGAGAAGCTCTTGTGGCTCAATTTTCACTACCTGAAAGCGCGGCCGACTGCGCAGTTGGCTCAAGAGGTCAAGCCGTTCATCGAGCAGCGCGGAATCAAGATTCCGGGCGACAATGCGTGGTTGGAAAAGATGGTCGCGACACTCCAGGAGCGGGCCAAGACGCTGATCGAGCTGGTCGATTTCGCGAGCTTCTATCTGAACGACAAAATTGCGATTGATCCGAAGGCCTCCGCAAAATTTCTCAAGCCCGAAATCGCCGAACCGCTGAGCGTGCTGGCGAACGAACTTGACGGAGTGCAGGGCGATTTTACCGAGCAGGCGATTCAATCGGTCTTCGAGGGTGTGCTTGCCAAATTTGGATTGAAGCTCGGCCAGCTAGCGCAGCCGGTCCGCGTCGCGATCACCGGCGGCACCGTCAGCCCCGGCATCTACGAGGTGATCGGCGTGCTCGGCAAGAGCCGCACGGTTGAGCGCCTGCGCGCCGCGGGCGCGTCGATCGCTCCCGCCTGACGAGGCGCGATGAAACCCGCCAAGGGCGACAAGCGCAACTCGATCGCGGCGCCGGTTCTCGAGGACGTCACGATGGGGCCCGCCGCGCCTGAGAGTTTGCTTGGCGAGGAATGCTTCGAGCGCAAGATTATTGATGGCGCCGAGTTGAGCGCCACCGTCGCCACCGGCGTCGTGTTCGATACCTGCGTCATCAGACGCGTCGCGCTCGATAGCTCGAAGCTTGTTCACCTCAGACTGGTCGATGTCCGTGTAGAAAAATCGAATCTCGCCAATTCCGATTGGACCAGGGCGCGGCTTGCCCGCGTCGAGGTCTCGGGATCGCGGCTCACTGGACTGATTTTGTCCGAGGCCGACACGCGCGACGTCGTCGTGAAGAGCTGCAAGGCCGACTTTCTGCGTTGCCTCGGGGCGAAGCTCAAAGGCATCAAGTTCGAGGATTGTATTCTCTCCGACGCCGACTTTCAGGATGCGGATCTGGATGGCGTTTCCTTTCCCGGTTGCGATTTGAGCCGTGCCGACTTCACAGGCGCAAAGCTTCGCGAAGTCGATCTGAGCGGCGCAAAGATCGACGGCTTGAGAATCGAGCCGGCACAATTGCGCGGCGTGACGATCGACGCGTCGCAGGCGATGTTCATAATCGCGCTCCTGGGAATCAAAGTCAGATGAATTTGCCGCGCCTCGACCCGGCGTCGCGCGCGGAGTAGCGTAAATCCACGATGAGCATCCTGATTCCATACGTAGTCGAGTCGACCGGCCGCGGCGAGCGCTCTTACGACATCTATTCGCGCTTGCTGAAGGACCGGATCGTTTTTCTTGGCGGACAAGTCACCGACGATCTCGCCAACCTGGTGACCGCGCAGCTGTTGTTCCTGGAATCCGACGACCCGGAGCGCGAGATAAATATGTACGTCAACTCGCCCGGCGGATCGGTCACCGCGGGTCTGGCGATCTACGACACGATGCAATTCGTGAAGCCTCCTGTTTCGACGCTTTGCGTCGGGCAGGCCGCGAGCATGGGTTCGCTGCTGCTGGCCGCGGGAGCCAAGGGCAAGCGCTACGCGCTGCCGCACAGCAGGATTCTGATCCATCAGCCGCATGGCGGCTTCGAAGGCCAGGCCGCCGATATCGAGATTCAGGCGCGCGAGACGGTGCGTATCCGCGAGCTCCTGAACGAAATCCTGTCCGAGCACACGGGACAGCCGGTCAAGAAGATCGAAAAAGACACCGACCGCGACAACTTTATGTCCGCCGCGGAAGCGGTCGAGTACGGGCTGATCGATGAAGTGATCGTAGGGCGCAATACCAAGGTCCCACAGACTTGAGTCGCACCACTTTCGTATCAGGAGGGCTTTGCGTAGCCCATTTCCATAGGTCTGCTGATACGGCTGGCGAGATTCCTCTCGACTTGCGCGTCGCCGCTGGTTCCGGTCCCGGTGCGGTTGGAAGTCCGTTCGTTCTCGGAATGACAATTTAGCGTTGCTTTTGGTGTCATTCCGAGAGCGAGATGGCATCGAGAATCGTGTCGAGCACTGTACCCCGGGCGGCGACTGTCGCGAGGAATCTCGTCCTCGGCAATCGCACATTCCAATAATGGTTATGCAAAGCTCTCTATCAGGGAGGCGAGGGTCCGATGGCGGCAAAAATGAAATGCGCGAAATGCGGCGCCGAAGTCGAGACGCAAAAACATTGCAAGCGTCCGATGCATCTCGAAAAGGTCGGCGACGCCGAGAAGCTGGTCTGCTGGATGGGCCCGGACTGCGGCACCGCCGACATCCCCAAGCATTGCAGTATCCCGATGATCGAAGCGCGCGCCTAAGCGCCGGAACTTCCGCGTTAGAGCAGGGGGCCGTCGTTGCCGAGCATATCGCGCCTGATCAGCACGATCGGAATCGCGCCTTCGCGCAGAAAGGCGTCGTGGAACTTTCCCAAGTTGAATGCGGCGCCCTGTCTTGCGCGCACATCGTCGCGCAGCTTCATGATCATCAACTTACCGAGTTGATAACGTAGATAGCCCGGGTCTCCGGTTCCGCGCAGCGCCTCGACGTGCGCGTTATGTGGAGTCTGGTAGGCGTTGTGCTCGAAAAACGCCTGCGCCTGCGCGACGGTCATCCCCCGCGTATGCATCCTGATCCCCACCAAATAGCGGCACGCGCGCATCAGCGCCATCTGCACCTGCGAGACGCGGTACGCGGGTTCGCCGCGATGAAGCCCCTGGTCGAGCATCATCTGCTCGCAGTAGAGCGCCCATCCTTCTGCGCTAGCGCCCGACGAATAAAGCGTGCGCACGCGGTCGGGATTCAGTCGATTGTTCAGGAACTGCACGTAGTGGCCGGGGAACACCTCATGAATTGACGTGTCCGAAATCGTCGTCGGCGCATAGAAGGCCAGCAACTGCTCGCGCTGTTTTTCAGGCCACGACGGATCGGGCAGTGTCACGTAGAAATATGACTCGGTGGATTTTTCGAGCGGACCAACCGTATCCATCGAGGCGAAGGTCGTCGCGCGCATGAACGGCGGGGTCTCTGCCACGATCGGCATTACGTCGGACGGAATCGTCGCTATATGATGCGCGACGACATAGGCGCGCAAAACGGCCAGGCCGGCGCGAACGTCGGGAATTACGCGGTCGGAGGCGGGATGCCGCTCTTCCAGGCGGGCGACGACCTCGGACGGAGTCGCTTTGGGATCGACCTCGGCGGCGCTCTTGCGAAACTCCTGCCGCAGCCGCGCGAGCTCTTTCACTCCAGCGGCTTCGACTTGATCGAGCGGAATATCGACCATGTCGTCGTCGGCGAGCATCCGGCGATACGCGTCGGCGCCGATCGCGTATGAACCCGTAGCCTTGCGGCGCAGCGTGTTCTCAAGCCAATGGCGATAGTCTGTTATCGCCGCGACGAGTTTCGCGTTGGCGCTGGTGAACGAGCGCTTGTCGGGCCCGTCAGGAACCGTCGCGAACGCGGACGCTAAATCCTTTTCAAAGAAATCGATCGTCGCCGGCATCTGCTCCAGCACGATATCAATCGTAACCGGCGCCGTGCGCCGCGGATCCAGATTCGTCCGCGCCGCGGCCAGATTCCCGAGCGCCGCGGTCTCGCGCGCAGTCACCGAATTCATCCGCGCCGCGAGCGGCGCGAAATTGCGTTTGATGAGCTGGTCGATCGCGGAAGTCGGAAGATAGATTCCCGGATCGCGGGCGTAATTGCGCAGCTCCTCGACGCGTAGCAGCTCGCCGTCGCATTGCGCCGCAAGGAATTCACGGTCGGCCTCGTTGGCGCTGGACAAGTGCCGCGAATCGAACGATTCGAAGCGTGTCTTCCATTCATGCGCATGACGCGACTCGGCGGCGAGTCCGGCTGCCGACAAATCCTCGATTCGATCGTCGAAACGATGGTCGCCTGCCCAAGTCGCGTTTTCCGGAAACATTCGAAATTCCGATTCGATAAATTCGTTCACCGCTTTGCGAAAGCCCAGGTCGCCGGCCACGACGAATCCCGGCGCGGCGCTCTGCGCCAGCGCATGCGGCGTCGCGAACGCCGAAAGGCTCAGCGCTGCCGCGATCGCCAGGGCGGCAAGCACGCGCTTAACTGAAGGAATTTTCATCACGATGGTCTCGCATTCGCTTAATCCTTGATTGCGCGTCTGGTGTCAATCGGCGAAATAATTGCGGCATGAACCTTCACGCTGGACCCATCTGCGAGCTTAGCGTTTAATTTGGCAATTGGTCCGCGAGCGCATCGGGTTCTGCCAGAGAGGATTATGCTCGAATCGCTGCGAGGAATTCTTGCGAAACATCGACTCGAGATTGCGGCGATTGTCGCGATCGGATTCCTCGCGCTGAGCGCGCATATCAGCGATGCGCCGCTGATCGACTGGGACGAGGCGACCTACGCTCAAGTCGCGCACGAGACGATCCGGAATCACGACTACCTGAACCTCACCTGGAACGGCGATCCGTACCTGAAGAAGCCGCCGATGCTGTTCTGGATGATCTCGCTATCGTTCAATAGCTTTCGCGAGTGCGAAACCGCGGCGCGCTTGCCGTCGGTGCTGCTGGGCACGCTGACTTTGGTGCTGCTCTATTTTGCTGCGAATGCCGTGGCGGGGCGCGGTGCCGGGATCTTCGCCGCGCTTATTCCGTTGGGATTTTATTTCTTTATCGCGCGCGGTGGACGCGAGGCCGCGACCGACGCTCCACTGATTTTTTTCATGACGCTGTCGATCCTCGCGCTCACACGAGCGCGGAAGAATCGCGCATGGATGATCCTCGCCGGAGCGGCGTGCGGATTGGCGATCCTGAGCAAGGGTCTGGC
>JBOHWH010000088.1:0-36244 GCA_050736695.1 Binataceae bacterium (SeqCode)
AAATGACGGAGGTAGAGAAAAATCGGCCGCGGTTGCGCCGAGGATTATCGACCGTTCGCCTCGCCCGCATTTGATTGCCGGTCAGCGGCCCGCGCCACCAACGAGAATGGACCTGATTTTCTGAATCCGGAGGACCATGGTTGGCAGAGCCTCAATAAAAAGATAAGATTTTTCTGGGTTTTTGGCGTCTGAGCGTTGGTGAGAAAAACTTGTTCACTGGAATTATAGAAGACCTTGGGATCGTCGAGAGTCAGCGGCATTCGCGCGAGGGTGCCGTGTTGACCGTCAAGACCGCGCTGTCGGCCGCGAAAATGAAGATCGGCGATTCGATCGCGATCAGCGGCGGATGCATGACGATCGTCGCGAAGGCGCGTGGAAAATTCTCCGTTGATTTATCCGCGGAAACCTTGCGGCGCACCACGCTCGGCGCGCTCAAACCGGGCGACCGCGTGAACCTGGAGCGATGCCTGACGCTCGACAAGCTGATCAGTGGACATCTGGTTGCGGGCCACGTTGACGGCTTGGCGCGAATCGTTTCGATCAAGGCCGAGGGTCAATCGAGCCTTTACACTTTCCAGGCGCCCGCCGCCGACACACGCTATCTGATCGAGAAAGGGTCGGTCACTCTCGATGGAATCAGCCTGACGTGTTTTCAGATTCGCGGGCGGCAATTCTCGGTCGAGGTGATTCCGCATACGCTGAAGGTCACAACGCTGGGCTACAAGAAGCCGGGTGATGCGGTGAATTTTGAGAGCGACATGATGGCCAAGTACGTCGAGAAAATTCTGGCGGCGCGCGAGACTCCGATCGCCGCGGCGGGAGCGTAACGCGCCTCGCGCGCTAAACAATCGTCATGAGCCTGATGCAGATACCGCGAAAGATCGAGTACGCGCTGCGCGCGATGATCTACATGGCGGATCGTCCGGGCGGAGTGGCGCGCGGCACCGAGATCGCCCGGCACGAGCAGATTCCGAAATACTATCTGGAAAAAGTTTTTCGCGACCTGATGCGCCGGGGATTGGTGCACGCGCGGCGCGGTCCGGGCGGCGGCTACCAGCTCGCGCGCGGCGCCGACAGCATCTCATTTCGCGATATAATCGAAGCCGTCGAAGGACCAATCACGCTCAACATCTGCACCGACGGCTCGAGCTCGTGCGCGCTGCAGCCGAGTTGCCGGATGTATCGCGTATGGGAACGCGGCCAGCGCGTGCTGCTCGAAGTCTTTTCCGACTCCTCGCTTGCCGAGATCGCGTCGTCGAAGGCCCCGTCCGACGCGCTCGCCGCCGCCGCGGCCGAGGCCGCCGCAGCCAAGAATTAATCCGTTGACGCGATCTGGATTGCGCCGCGCGATTGCGCGCCCGCGGGAAGGCCGCCGGTGAGCGACTCCGCGACTAATTCGCCGCCGATATTCGGCCTCGATCGCAATCGCGCTCCGAGTTTCTCCGAAAAGAGCTTTTACCTCGAAGAGTTCTATGGAAAGTCGCTGCTGTTCGCGATGGTGCCGCCGGGCGGCGATCGGATTAGCGACTTCAACGCGCTGATCCGCACCCTGCGCGAGCTCCGGCGCAACCAGACGCGATGCATCGTTATCGTGTCGCCGACCGCGCTGCCCAAGCTGCTGAAACGCATGGGGCGGATGGCGCCGAGCGGACCGATTCCGGTCTTCAATCCCACGCTCGGCTTGCGCACGCGCCCCTACCCGCCTGATTCCGCGGTCGCGCAAATCTGGGAGGGGCTGCGCGCCGGCTCGATCGTCGTCGCCTCCACCAACGACGACGACTCCGCCGATCTGGCGGTGTTCGCGCAGGAGCTCGCGAGCCGCCTGCGCGTGTTCAAACTGATTTTTCTCGATCGCCAGGACGGACTGAACGATCGCAAGGGCAATCGCCTGTCGTTCGTCGAAATGACGCGCATCCGCCGGACGCTTGAGACCACCGGATCGCGCGTGCGCCGCGCGATCGTGCGCGCCGCCGATCGCGCGCTCAAGGACGGCGTCGGCTCGGTCAATCTGGTCGCGCCGCGCGGGGTTTACGATGAGCTGTTCAGCTTTATCGGTTCGGGAACGCTGTTCACCGAGATGCAATATGGAAAGGTGCTCCCGATTTCGATCGACGATTTCGAAGAAGTCGAAGCGGTGATCCTCCGCGCACAAGACGAAGGCTTTCTGCTGCGCCGCACGCCCGAGCAGATCGCGCGGATCCTGCCGTCATGCTTCGGCTACCGAATCGGCGACGAGCATCTGGCCGGCATCTGTGCGCTGCTGACCGATCCCTATCGCCGTGAGCGCGCGGGCGAGATCACCGCGATGTACACGCTGACGCGCTTCCAGGGCGAAGGCGTTGCCGTCGAGCTGGTGAAAGAATGCGTCAAAGAGGCGCAGGCGCGGATGCTGCGGTACGTGTTCGCCTGCACCAGCGAGGATCGCGCGGCGCGCTTCTTCATCCGGCTGGGCTTCCGGCGAATCGGGCCGGCCCAGGTTCCCGCGGCCAAATGGCGCGGCTACGACAAACCGCGCATCGAGCGATTGTCAATCTTCCGCTATGAGCTGGACTGACTACTTCGAGCGCCGGCGCGACTCGAATTCAACCATGCCTCCTCGTCCGAGGCGGCGCCGTTTTCGCGGCGGCTCGAAATGAAATCGCACCCGTTACGGATTCTCGGCGCGCTCGGCGCGATCGTGCTCGCGACTATCGTGCTGGTCACGAATCGGCTCGGCGCGAGTGACATATGCGGCGGGAATGAGGCGGTCGAAGCCGTTTTCGTTCAGCAGATGGTCGAGCATGGGCATCTGCTGTTCCCGCTGGAGAACGGCGTGCAGCCGATGTACAAGCCTCCGCTGTTTCACTGGACCGCATTCGCGCTCGACCGGCTGACGGGACGCGATCGCGTGACGGCGGTTAATCTGCGCGCGACGGCGGCGCTCTACGCGATCGCGGGTGTCGTCATGACGATCGCATTCGCGCTGTGGCTCTTCGGTCCCGACGGCGCAGGCGCCGCGATATTGGCCGGGCTCGCGCTGGCGGCATCGTATCAATACATCAGCCAGGGCCGCTTCGGCCGCGTCGATATGACGCTGTGTTTTTTCGAGGCCGCCGCTTTGTTCACGTTCGCAAGATGGCTCCCGCCCCGGCGCGACGCGACGATCGACACGCCGGCGCATCGGATGCTGCTGTACGTCCTTGCACTCGCGATGGGGCTGGGAGTCCTGTCCAAGGGGCCGGTAGGCGCGCTGCTTCCGGGCGCGGCGATAGTGGCGTTCCTGGCAAGCGAGCGGCGATGGCGCCAGATGCTGGCGATGCTCGAGCCGGGGCCGCTTATCGCCGGCGCGATCGTCGCCTCGAGCTGGTACTTCGCCTGTTACTTTGGCGGACGCTTCGGCTTTTTGAATCGCCAGCTCGGCAGCGAAAACGTCGGACGCTTTTTTGGATCTTTGGGCGCGATGGCGCCGTGGTACTACGTCAAGCCTCTGCTGCTGAACTCTGCCCCCTTAAGTCTGCTCGTGCCGGTCGCAGTGGTGACAGCGCTATGGCGCCGCGGCAACCGCGCGGGCGAGTCGCGGGAAGATACAGAGAGCGATCTTCGAGTCCGCGCCGCGATGCGTCTGTTCGCGATCTTCTGGATCGTGACCGTGGTCTTCTTCACGCTGGCTGCCTACAAGCGGCGGTCGTATTTGCTTCCGCTATGGCCGCCGGCGGCAGTGATGCTCGCGTGGCTGGTACTTTCGGTGCGCGGTGAACCTTGGGCGCGCGCGGCGAAGTGGGGATTCGGCGCAATCTGCGCGATCCTGATCGTCTTCAACCTGTTCTATATTCCACGCAACGAGGTTCGCGATTGCGCCGGCTCCAGCTTCCGGCCCGCGGCGGAGGAGATCACGCGCGCCGTTGGACCGGGCGATCCGCTATACATCTTTGGATTCGATGAAGAGTTGGCGCCGCTACTATTCTATCTCGATCGCAATGCGCCAGTGATTAAAGGCCGGCTCGGCGATGCTCCTCCGGGTTACGTGATCGTTCCGGAGCGCGTGTGGCGCGCGGTGCGGGGCCAGGCGCTCGATCTGACTCCGGTCCTCTCCAGCCATCACGGCGAACGCAGGATACTGCTTCTCCGCCGCGGAAAAACCTACGCGCTCGCAACTGAGTAATACTGAGTATTGAACTCCGCGCGAAATCAACCCTGCGCGGCGGGTTTCGGCGTGGGTGCGGCGGGCGCGGTGTCTTTGCTGTCTTTCACAGCTTTGGCGTTCTGCGACTTTTGGCGAAGCTGCGCCAGCATCTGGCGGAGCTTCCGCGGATTAACCGGCTTCTTGAACAGCGCGCCCTCGAGTCCCTTGAGCCGCGCGCGCTTCATGATGTGATCCTTGTCGTAGTAGTACGCGGTCATCAGGATGACCGGCAGCGAAGGCATCTCGCCTTTCACCGTCATGTAAAAATCGTACCCGTCCATCTCGGGCATCACGACGTCCGATATGACCGCATCGACCTTGACGTTGCGCAGTATCCCGAGCGCGGCCGACGGCCGCGTCGCACAATGGACTACGCACTTCTCGGCGCGCAGTACATCGCCGAGTGAGTTTACCACCGCAAGGTCGTCGTCGAGCACTACCACTGACATCCCGGCCAGCGGCAGATCCTCAGTCGGTTGCGGTACCGCTCCGGGTGCGGGCGCGGTTTCCTGCGGCAGGTTTTTTTCGCGCAGAGACTCGCGCGGCGCCAGATCAGCCATCCGTTTTCCCGCCAGATAGTCGCGGGTCTCGTACACGCCCTTGCGCGCCATCTCGTCGAGCCGGCGCACGATAGCCTGCACGCGCTCGATACTGCCGCGAATCGAATCGACGCGTTCGTTCTCGACGACTTTCTCCGACTCGTTCAGATGACTCTCCATCGCGCGGGCGACGAGATCGAGGTTGTTCAGGATCGATTCAAGCGGATTATTGATTTCGTGCGCGAGACTGACCGCGATTTCGCCGGCGGTTGCAAGCTGCTCGCGCTGGCGCATCCGGCGGATATCGCGCGCAAATCCGATCGAGCCGATTTCGTTACCCTGATCGTCGTGGATGAGGCCGCCCGAGATCATCACCGGGATTACCTGGCCGGCCTTGTTGCGGAAGGCGGTTTCAAAATTTGCGATCCGGTTTCCGTTCGGCGACTTGCGCATCGCGCTCATCACGCGGCGCGCCTCTTCGAGAGAGGGATAGATACTCTCGGCGCAGACTTTGCCGATCACTTCATTGGGCGCGTAACCCAGGCCCAGGCGCGCGCCGTCGTTGTAGTAGGTAATCACACCCTCGCGATCGACCGCGATAATCATATCGGGCGAACTTTCCACGAGGCGTTGAAGGTACTTGGTATCGAGTGCTAACATCGATGTCTAATTGCCAAATGAAATAGTATTTGTTTAATTAATGCCGCGCCGCGCGCTCCCTGGTTCAGGACTTGGCGCGCGGACGGAACTTCGGAATCATCATATCTTCGGCGACGCGCTCGAAGGTCACTTCCACCGGCATCCCGATTTTTATTTCATGAGGCTTAATGCCGACCAGGTTGGAAATGAACTTCGGACCCTCTTCGAGCTTTACCACGACGACCGCATAAGGAACTTCGCCCGCAAAGGCCGGATGATAGACCTGATGCATTATATTGAAGCTGTATATCTCACCCCGTCCGCTGACCGGAACCCACTTCGCGCCGGTGGCGAGGCATTTTGCGCACAACTCGTGGGCCGGAAAGCGCAGCGTGCCGCAATTCTCGCATCGCTCGACCATCAACTGGCCGTGGCGCGCTCCCTCGAAAAACCCTGCCATATCGGGAGTGACAGCGGGAACCGGTTTAGCAATTGATGCCATAGGAATTATATTTTGATTACTCAATAACCCGGCTTCGTGACCGGCGATCGGGCCGGGCGGGAGCCGATATAGCCGGTTTATGGATTTGCTCCGAGGATGAGAGTCGAGTGAGTAGAGAGGATTCCGCCGTTGCCCGAGACCAGCCCGACGTCATGCTTCGGGACTTGCCGCTTGCCGGCTTCGCCGCGCATCTGGACGATAGCCTCCGCGACCGGAGTCATTCCCCACATATAGAATGAGCTGAGTTGTCCGCCGCCGGTATTGACCGGAAGCGACCCCTTGGGACCGATGCGCCCGCCTTCGACGAAGGGCCCGCCTTCGCCTTTTTTGCAGAAGCCGTAGTCTTCGAGCGTCACCAGCACGGTGAAGGTGTAGCAATCGTAGAGCTCGGCGAAATCGATATCGGCGAGCTCGACTCCCGCCATCTTGAACGCGGTCTTCTTCGCCAGCGGAGCGCCCGACACCAGCGTCTCCATCGGATCGCCCCCCGGATGCCCCTGCCCCATGCCGAGAATATACACCGGCGGACGCTTGAGCGATTTCGCGCGTTCGGCGGAAGTCACGATCACGGCAAGGCCGCCGTTGGAAACCAGGCAGCAGTCATAGAGATGGAACGGCTCGACCACCCACCTTGCGGCGTTGTAATCGGCCATCGTCATCGGGGTGTCGTGGAACTGTGCGGCGGGATTGAGATTGGCCCAATCGCGCTCCGAGACTGCGATCGCCCCGAGTTGCTCCTGCCGGGTGCCGTACTGATACATATGCCGCTGGGCGACGAACGCATACGCGGCGTTGACGCCAAACTGTCCGTAATGCGCGTTGAGACCGCGCGCGAATCCGTAGGCCGCGGCCGATCCTCCGGCGCCCTTGCCCTTGTCGGGCGAGGGCGCCCGCAGGGGAGCATCGGCAAACACGCACGCGACGACGTTTGCCATCCCCGCTGCGATTGCCTGCGTGGCATGCATGATCATCGCGGCCGCGGTCGCGCCGCCAAGGTTCATGGTCGCGGTCAAGGTCAGATCGGTCAGGCCCATGGCCTGTTGGAGCGAGAACGAAGCCATCGCGTTCTCCATCCAGGTGACTCCCGGATTTACCAGCAGCCCATCGAGGTCCGAACGCTCAAGGCCCGCGTCGTCGAGGGCCAGTTCTATCGCCTCAACCGCAAAGCCCATCGCATTGGAATGGTCATAATTCTTGCCCATCCGGGTCTGGCCGAGGCCGGCGACGGCGCATTTCGCTCTCAAATCAGTGGACATAATCGGTCTCCGTATATTGCCCAAGGCCCCCCCGGTGCAATCTCAAATCATAGCCCAAGCGGGGGTGCGTCCAAAACCGGCCAAACCCCGCCCTCGTAGCCTCAAGCCCTGCGCTTTCATATTCTGTCTGGATTGGTTGCCAACAGTCGATTGATGCACTTACAATTGACGGCGGGAGATCTACCAGATGGCCGAACCGGTAAGCTTCGAGGCGCTCGCGAGCAGCCAGCATGTGCTGTCCAGCGCGGAAAATTTTGTGCTGTATGTTCTGCTCGAGGCTGTTGCCCGGGGTGCCGGTGGTGGCGGCGGCAGCAGGCTTCCGCTTAACCTCAGCGTGGTGATCGATCGCTCGGGCTCGATGTACGACGAGCAGCGGCTCGAGTTCGTGGTCGAAGCGGTAAAGTTTCTCGCGCAGAATCTGACTCCGCAGGACAAAGTCTCGATCGTGGTGTTCGCCGACAAGGCGAAGGTGATCGTGACGCCGGAAGAGGCGGCCAACCGCGACGCGGTCAAGCGCGCGATCGATGATATCGACATGCTCGAGATCGGCGGCGGCACGCAGATGGCGCTCGGGATGCGGGCGGCAATCGATGAGGTCAAAAAGAACCTCGACAACTCGCGGCTCAACCGCGTGCTGGTTCTGACCGACGGGCAGACCTACGAGGAAACCGCGTGCATCGATCTGGTCCAGCAGAACCGCGACAAGATTTCGTTTTCGACGATGGGCGTCGGCGTTGAGTTCAACGAAAAGCTGTTGCAGCGCCTGGCGCAGGACTCCAACGGCAAATACCACTTCATCGGAAATCCGGGAGACATCCCGGGCATCTTCGACGACGAGTTGCAGGGACTGCGCGCCGTGAGCCTGCGCAACGTACGAATCGAAGTAACGCTGGCGCAGGGCGTTCAGGTGCGCGAGACGTTTCGCGCCTCACCGGAAATCTACGCGATGGGCGCGCCGATCATCGGCGACGATCGCAAGATTTCCTATGAACTGGGCGATCTCGAAGCCGGCGTTCCCGGCTCCGTCCTGCTGACCCTGGTGCTGCCTCCGCGCAAGCCGGGAACAGTCAGGATGCTCCAGAGCGCACTGCATTACGACGTGCCGGGGGCGGGTGAAGGATCGGCGAACTGCGATCTCGCAATCGAGTACACGCTGGACCGCACTCTGACCAGCAAGCGCAACGGCCGGGTGATGAACCTGGTCGATCAGGTATCGATCGCGAAATTGCAGGCCAAGGCGGAAGAGGAGCTCAAGGCCGGCAATATCGATCGCGCAACGCGTCTTCTGGGCAACGCGATCCAGGGCACGCAGCGGATGGGCAACAGCAAGGCGACCCAGGCTCTGGCCGGGCTGCTCGATCAGGTGAAGAAAACCCAGACCCTGCAAACCAAAGCCGCCAAGACCACGCTTTTGCAGGCGCAGGCGGTGGTGCGCAAAACCCAGATGCTCGATCCGGAAGCGTTAAAGGATTTCGGCAAACCAGAATAGTTAAACCAGTTCCAACCGCCGACAGGATAAATCTCCCGCAGCCGAAGGACAGGGGCTCAAGACATGATCAAGTGCAGCGAGTGCAGCTACGAAAACATGGACGGTCTCGACTATTGCGACGGATGCGGCGCCAAGCTGGTTCCCGCCGGCGACGCATCGGCAGGCGCATCCTCCTCCGCGCCCGCATCGCCCGCGGCGCCCAAGCCGGAAGCACCGGTCGAAGCGGCTGCGCCCGAAGCGCCCGCGGCGGAAGCCTCCAAGCCTGCGGAAGCCCCCACCGGCGAGATCAAGCCGGAAACCGCTCCTGCCGCGGCACCAGCGGGTGCCGCGCCATCAGGCGCGCCGGCGACATTCAAGGCGACGCTCAAAGTCATTCGCGGCGGACGCAAGGACCAAGAATTCCCGCTTGAAGACGGCAACAATCTGGTCGGACGATGGGACCCCGACACGGGATCGTTCCCGGAGGTTGACCTCGATGCCGATGATCCCGAGGCCAAGATTTCGCGCAAGCATGCGTTGATCCGAATTGCCGATGACAAGATCACGGTCGAGGATATTGGAAGCTTAAACGGTACTTATGTGAATCGAGGCGCGCGCCTGGTTCCCGGAACCGCGGTCGAGCTCAAGGCAGGCGACGAAGTTATCATCGGAAAGACCTTCCTCAAGCTGGCGGTCGATCCGATATCCTGATCGCTTCGCTCTGTGAAGCGGCGCGCCATCCGGCCCTGCAAGCAGAGTCGAAGCCGGAAGACGTGGACGCAACATGAACCCGGGTGAGACGCTTTCGGAGGGTCATCTCCTGGACGGCCGCTATCGCGTCCGAAAAGTTCTGGGCGTGGGCGGGATGGGCAGAGTCTATCTGTCCAACGACACGCGGCTTGCCAGCCGTCCGGTCGCGGTCAAAGAGATGATCCTCGGCGACGGAATCGCCGAGAAAAAAGCGATCGAAGACTTCACGCGCGAGGCGACGGTCCTCGCGCGTCTGGCTCATCCGGGCATCCCAACGCTGATCGATCATTTCGCCGAGAACGGACGCCATTACCTGGTGATGGAATTCGTCGCGGGCGGCACGCTCGAGGACGCGCTTAAGACGGCTGGCGGCAAACTCTCCGAGGCACAGACGCTGCGCTACTCGCGCCAGATGCTCGAAGTTCTGGATTTCCTGCACGGACAGAACCCGCCGATCATTTACCGCGACATCAAGCCCGGCAACATCATGATCGACAAGGACGGGCGCGCGATGCTGATCGATTTCGGCATCGCGCGTTTTCTGCCCAGGGGCGGCAAGGCCACCATGATTGGATCGCCCGGCTACGCGCCACCTGAGCAATACGCCGGCAAGGTCGAACCGCGCTCGGACCTCTATTCGCTGGCGGCCACGATGCATCATCTGCTGACCGGCCGCGATCCCGCGCTGGAGCCGCCGTTCAGCTTTCCACCGGTCAGAAGCGTCGCGCCCGAGATTTCCATGCAAACCGCAATTGCGATCGATCGCGCGCTGAACCATCAGATCGACAAGCGCTTTTCGTCCGCGCGCGAAATGCTGGGTGCGCTGCCGACTCCGCCGGAGAATCAGACAAATAGCGCGGGGGCGTTCGCCAATGGCGGCAATTCGATGGGTTCGATGCGCACGCTGGTGCTTGGTAACCCGGTCGCCGAACATACTGGAGCGCAGCAGCCCGCGCAGCCGATTCGTCCAAGCTCGCCAACGCCCGGACGGCTGACCTATCCGCCCGCGTCGCCGCGTATCGCATCAGGAACGCCGCCGTCGCTTACGAACCAACCCACGGTGGTGCTGACGCGTCCGGCTTCGCAACCGGCGTCAATTCCGGCAAGGACGCCGACAGCGGCGGGATCGAAGCCAATTAATCCTTCGATGCAAAAGGCGATCGGCTTGGGCGTGCGCGCCAAGGCGCTGCTCGAACGCGGCCTTCGGTCGAAAATCGTCTCGACCATGATGCAAGGTGGATCGAACCCATCGCCGGACGTTCCTTCTGGAGTCCCATCCGGAGTCTCTTCGACCGCCAAGACGCGTGAGCTGCGCCCGAGCGCGGCGTCGCCGCGGCAGGCTCTTCCCGTTTCGACCGCGGAACGCTCTTCCGCACCGACGGCTTCGCGGCCGGGATCGGTTGCGCCGGCGCGTCCGCGCACACCCCCGCCGGTTACGCCGCCGCTGTTTCCCGACGACACGAAAAACCGCACCGCGGGCGCTCCGGCGCGGCTGGCCGCGCGCGGCGAGAACCTTGAGTTCACAATCAAGTTCGTTCACACGACGATCGGCCGCTCGCAGAGCGCGCAGTCGCAGGCAACCAAGCCGGATATCGATTTGGCGGCGCTCAAGCGCGGCGCCGAGCGCGTCTCGAATCTGCACGCGGAGATCGTGCAGCGCGGCGCGGATTATTTCGTTCGCGACCTGGGCAGCCTGAACGGCACCTATATCGCCGGGCTCGGGCGGCTTGGACGCGATCAACTATACAAATTGAAGGATCGTGACCAGGTGGTTCTGGGCGGTGCTATATTGCAGTTTCGAAGAGGCTAGTCGCGCATGACCAAGTGTCCCGAATGCGGTGAGCAGGCGCCCGACGACGCGAAGTTTTGCGACCGATGCGGGCGCGGGCTCGATAGTAGCGCCGTGGCTGCCGCACCCGCCGCCATGCGGCCGCCGGCGCTGCCCGCGGGCACTATCCTTAAGGGCAAATTCGAGATTCTCGAGCCGATGGCGGGAACCTCGATCGAGAATCGCTATCGTGCGCGCCGGATCGGCGGCGACGCGCCCGCGCCGGTCGTCCTGCGCGAGCGTTTTGGCCCCGAGCCCGCGGCTGATTACAATACCGACAATGGATCGCAGATCGAGCAACCGGCCGCCGACGCCGCTACTGCTCCGCTCGCGCCCCCCGAAGATCCGAACGGCCCGCATGCAAGGACCGCCGAACTGAAACCTATCGCCGCCGCCGCGCCCGCGGAAGCAGTCGCGCCCACGTTGGAGCCCGCACTCGAAGCTGCGCAACCCGCTCCGATTGCGACGCCGATCGAAAGCGACGCTGCTGTGGACCCGCAATCCAACGGAAGCGCGCCGGAGCACGAAGCCTCGCACACCCAAACCGCATCGGAACCACAGGAGCTTCAGGAGCATCTCGAAGATCTCACGCAGGACGACCTGGGCGAGGTCTTCGGCCGCGTGATGGCGCTTTCGATGACGCTGTCGCATCCAGCGTTCCAGCGCGCCCAAGCAGGCTTCGCCGAAGGCGGGCGCGTCTACCTGATCTATGCCGATGAAGCGCTGGGGCCGATGCCCACGCCGCCGATGGGCGAACCGGAAGCGATCGCAGCCGCGATTCAGGTCTGCCAGGCCATTTCGTTCGTGCATCGCCGCGGCCTGCGCCTGAACGATATCTGCCCGCAATCGGTTGCGACCTCGAGCTCAGGGAGAATCAAACTCACGGGCCTCGACTACGTGAGCAACGACAACGAATTATCCAGCGACCCGATCTTCAATGACGGATACACCGCGCCCGAGATTTATCGCGGCAAAAGGACCGACAAACGCGCCGACGTCTTCTCAGCCGGCGCGCTGCTCTACACCTGGCTTACGGGCGATCGAATCGAGAGCGAAAGCTGGCGCGAGGAAGCCGGGCCTGTGCGCTTCTATCCTCCGCACGTGATTACTCCGGAACTCGAGCAGGCGATCTTGCGCGCGATCCAGTTCGAGCCACCCGGACGCTGGACGACAATCGACGATTTCAAGGCCGAGCTGATGCGCCTGTCGGGTCAATTCCGGATTCGCATCGCTGCACTGACCGACGTCGGAATGGTGCGCGACCACAATGAGGACGCCGTGATGATCGTCGAATACGTGCGTGACTCGCTGGTCGAACCGGACCAGAATCATCTGTGCGTCGTGTGCGACGGGATGGGCGGTGCGGAAGCGGGAGAAGTCGCAGCCGCAATTGCGGTAACCACAATCCGCGATTATGTTGAAAAACGGCTCGCCGGGGCCGAAACCGCCGATCCGTGCAAGCTGATGAGCGCCGCGCTCGAAGAGGCCAATTCGAAAATTCTGGAATACGTCGCGTCCCACGAGGAATCGCGCGGAATGGGTTCGACCGGCGTTACCGCTCTGATCACTCAAACGGCGGCCGCGGTGGCGTGGGTTGGTGACAGCCGCGGCTATCTTCTGGAAAGCGGCGCGCTCAAGCAGGTGACCAAGGATCATTCGCTGGTGCAGCGCCTGATCGACATCGGGCAAATCACGCCCGCCGAGGCGCGCGTCCACGAGCACAAGAACGTGATCACGCGCTCGCTCGGCGCGCGCCAGAGCGGTCCGGCCGGCGCGGAGGCGGTGCCGGTGCGGCTCAAACGCGGGGACCGGATGCTCTTGTGCAGCGACGGGCTTACCACCCATGTCGAGGACAGCGCTGTCGCAGCGATCTTGCGGCGTCATCACGATCCCTACGAGGCGGCGCGCGAATTGATTGCGGCGGCCAACGCGGGCGGCGGCACCGATAACATCACCGTGATCGTGATTCACGCGAGCTGATTCGAAGACGACTTAAGCGATGGCGGATAATCCCAATCCTTCTGGACCGGTAGCCGGGCCGCTCGCGCCCGGAACCCTGCTCCAGAACCGCTACCTGATCGATCGCCTGCTGGGCGGCGGGGGGCAGGGGATGGTCTATCTGGCGCGCGATCAGCGCCTGGCCAATCGCACCTGCGCGCTGAAGGAGATGGTCGATCACTTTATCGATCAGTCCAAGCGCATCGAAGCCAACGACTACTTCGCGCGCGAAGCCGACACCCTTGCGCAGCTGAAGCATTCCGCGATTCCCGCGATCACCGATCGCTTTGACGATCAGAACCGCCATTACCTGGTGATGGAGTACGTTGAGGGCCGCAACCTCGAAGAAGAACTCGCGGCGCGCGGCGAACCATTGCCGGAGGGGCTGGTGATCGATATCGCGCGCCAGCTCTGCGACGTGCTGAGCTACCTCCACGGCCACGAGCCGCCGATCATCTACCGCGACATGAAGCCGAGCAACGTGATGCTGACGCCCAAGGGGCGTGCGGTGTTGATCGACTTCGGAATCGCGCGGCTGTTCAAGGCCTCGAGCAAGGGCACGATGATCGGGACGCTCGGCTTCGCGCCGCCCGAGCAATACCAGGGCAACGTCGATCGGCGCAGCGATCTCTACTCGCTCGGTGCGACGCTGCACTACGTGCTGACCGGGCGCGATCCGGAGAAATTTCCGCCGTTCAGTTTTCCGCCAATTCGCGAGCTGCGCCCCGAGCTCTCGCAGAATCTGGCGGGCGCAATTGACGCCGCGCTGGCCTACGACGTGAACCGCCGTCCCGCAACCGTCGCCGACTTCCGCGACATGATGCTCTATGGGCGCGGGCTCGAAAACGCGGGCGCTCGCGGCGTAACTGCGCGGGGCGGCACCGACGATCTGTCGCGCGCCTCATTTCCCGACGAACTGCCGCACGAGATGGCGTATCGTCCACGCAAGCCAAGAAGCGCCGCGCACCGCGCGATCGCGCTGCTGGTGTTCTGCGTCGTGCTGGGTGGGATAGCCTTCGGCGCGACCTATGTTTACTCCGATTCGCAACTTCAGATTATGCTCGGCGTCAAAGGACTGATCGACGGACTGCCGTGGAAGCACGAGGAGTTGCTGGCCAGGGCGCAGCAGCATCCCCTGGACTTCAAGCAGATGACGCTGGCGCTCTCGACGCGCGAGGGCACTCCGCTCGGCCCGCCGCAAGCATCGTTCACCGACACCGATCTGACCAACGCGCGCTATCTGAAATGGTCGGCGACGTTCAGCAATGCGCTCTCGGGGCTGGCTGGCCGCTCGGACAAGATCGAGGCGCGCTTCTTTGACCCGAGCGGACTCCAGATCGCTTCGAGTAACAACGAAACGTACCTGGGCCCGGCGCAGAAGACCGCCGATTTTTCGGGCGTCGCGCTGCTGCCCACCATGACCGACAAGCCAGCGGGCAGTTACAAGGTCGCGCTGTACATGGACGATCAGATGCTGGGCGAAAACCAGTTCTCGGTGACGCGGGACCTGTCCGCACGCAAGGCGGCCGCCGCCGACGCCGCCGCCGCGGCTGCCGCCGCGAAAACCGAAGAGGCCAAACGCGCCGATGAGGCGCGCCGCCTTGCGATGATCGAAGAGGCTCGCCGCAAACCTCTGCAACTGCGCGATATCGAATTTCTGAACACCACCAAAACCGGAACGGCGATCTCGGGCACGACCACCAGCTTCGATGTCTCCAAGGTTCTGTTCGTCGGATGGCAGGTATCGTTCGACAATCGCCTGTTCGGCCTCGAATCGAGCCAGTACCGCGTCGATGCGGCCTATATCGCACCCGATGGGCGCACGCTCGGCAGCGTCAACGATTGGCAGAACATCACCCCGGCGCAACGCACCGCGACCTTTAGCGGCCGAGTCGGCAATTCGCGCGGCGGTGCCTTTCTGCCGGGAACCTACACGGTCAATTTCTATCTGAACGGGCAATATTTCGGGCAGAAGAAGTTTCGCGTGCTCGCCTCCGCCGGCGGCCCGTATGCGACCGCGCCCGGCGGCGGATATACCGGCGGTGGCGGCGGCTACGGCTCCTCGAGCGGTGGCGGCAGCGCCAGCCTGGTCGGCCCCACACTCGCGACGGGTACAATCAGTGGACTACCTGGCGGCGGCCATCCGGGCATGGAGCTTCGCTTGCGTCCGCAACCCAACGGATTCCTGCACGGAGAGTTGGTGATCCATAAGCCGGGATTCGAGCTCGCGCCGCTGGAAGGATTCATCCGCGGAAACCATCTCCAGTTTCAGGTGCCGTACGGCAGCGACACTTTCTATTTCGAGGGCCAGCGCGGCGGCGACACTCTGAGCGGCACCTACAACTCCACCCCCTCGGGCGACCGCGGCACCTGGACCGCGCAAGCCAACTGACCTTCGGCGCGATCGATGCTGACGCGTGCACAGCGCGAGGGCTTGGCCGGGATTCGCCGGTTGCAGCGCCAATGGGTCGCGATGCTGGCGACGGGGCTGGCGCTGTTCCTCGTTGCGATCATTCTGGTCGCACTCGATTTCATGCGGCTCAATCGGCCCACGGTAACTGAAGTGCATCTCGCGTCGTGGGAGATGTTTTTATTTCTGGCGGCGCTGATCGTGGTCGCAGCGAGTACCTACATCGCCTCGGCGATTCGGGTGAGGCGATGCCCCCGATGCGACGAGCAGTTCTTCGTGCGATCAAGGCACGCGCGCGCCGCCGTTCGCGCAGAGCCGTTTCCCGCAGGTCCGCTGCGTCAGCAATGCCGCAACTGCGGCCTGAGCCTCGGCGAAGTAGCGGTAGATCCCGCTCTTAAGCGAACGTAGCCGTTGCTCCCACGAGGTCGGAGCGTTTTTCCTCCCCCGTTCTTCCTCACGGGGGAGGATTAAGGAGGGGGTGCCTGTTGCGTCCCCGGCAGAGGAATCCTGCACCCCCTCCTTTACTCCTCCCCCATGTCAAACAATGGGGGAGGAATCACAAGAGTCGGACCTGCTTGGGAAAAAATCAGTAGGACGGGCGTCTCGCCCGTCGTCGATGGCGGGCCGAACGCTCGCCCACCATTGTATTACCTCTGTACGTCCTCTGTATTACCTCTGTACGTTCTCGCCCGCGCGAGGTTGCCGCTTGAACGCGGGTGCCCGGCGCGCAATGCTGTGCCCTAAGTCATATCGATGGCAAGTAATCTTTCCCGCGAAAAACTGCTCTTCTATGCCGCCGCGGGCGGCTTGGGCGGTTTTGCCGCTTGGGGAGCCGCCGAGCCGTTTTTGGGAATCCGTTCGGTCTTCGGCCGCGATATCCTGCTCGGCGGCCTGATTGGCCTCTTTATCGCTGCCTTCCTCGCCTCGATCGAGGCGCTGAGCGTCGGCCAATGGCGGCAAGCACTGCGCGGAATCTCTTCCGGCGGGATCATCGGACTAGTCGGCGGCGCGATCGGCCTGGTGGTGGCCGAAATAGCCTTCGATGTCCTGGGCGGACTCGTCGGTCGGATTCTCGGATGGGCCGTCCTGGGCGTCTTTGTTGGACTCGGCGTCGGATGGGCCTCGCGCAGCAACGCGCGGCGGCGCAACGGCGTTCTCGGCGGAATTGCCGGGGGTGCGCTCGGTGGATTTTTTTATCAGAGTTTGACCTCCACCTTTCCGCAGGCGTTCGGACGCGCGATTGCGATTATCGTACTCGGCGCGCTGATCGGATTTTTCATCGGACTGGTCGGCGAGTTGCTGAAGCGCGGATGGCTGATGGTGGTGCGCAGCCAGAGCCGCAACGCGCGCGAAGGGCGCGAGTACCCGCTGGTGAAGGCGGTCACGATTATCGGGCGCGCCGAGGAATGCGATATCGGGTTGTTCGGCGACAAATCCGTGCAGAGTCATCATGCGATCATCCGGCAGGAAGGCCGCGCCTATTTCATCAATCCCACCGGCGGCGGGCAGATCCTGGTGAACAATCAGCCTATCTCCGGGCGCCAGCCGCTGCGCAGCGGCGACAGAGTCGAGGTGGGCGGCACGTTGTTTCTGTTCCGGGAACGCGCGCAGGTCGCGCAACGTTGAACGCTCGATGGGTTGCGTGAGGTGCCTTCGGTGCGACGGCCTCAACTGACCGCGCTCGCGGCGAGCATATCGTTATCCTTGGCGGCGGTGTCGCTGATATCCGCGCTCGTGCTTTCGGGATGCTCCGCGGTCGGCCTCGGTTCGCAGCAACCGCCGATCGCAGCCACTTCCGTCCAGAAGCTCGAGTACTACCAATTCCAGGTCAAGGGCTACCAGAACAGCTTTCCGCATCGCTCGATTCTGGTCCTGATGCCGGTTGATGACCGCGACTTCTCGCAGAGCGGCACGCCCGATCACGCACCGCTCAACGGAAATCCGGCAATCGGAATTTCGCTCGGCCAGAGCGGGCAGGTCGTGCAGCGCCTCTACAGCGATCCTCTGGCAGCGATCGTCCAGAAGGCGATCGGGGTCTCGGCGGAAGAAGCCGGGATGTCGGCTAAGCTGAGCAGCAGTGCGGCCTACACCGCCGGCAAGACGACTTCCACCGATTACGTGCTGGTCAGCACGATCTCGCGCGGATGGGTGATCAAGCGGCGCGGGCCGGACGGCGAATATGGGCCGGTCTGGGCAACCTCCGCGAATTTCGCGCTCCAAATAACCATCTACAAAGCGCCGTTCAGCGTGCCGTTCTGGCAGGGCACCACCAGCTCGACCTACAACGACCCTCCGATCGGCAGCTTCGGTCTCGGCCCCGAGGACGAAGCCGGAGTCTACGATAATCCGGGCGAGGTGTTGTCGGTCGCGTTGACGCGCGCAGTAGCCGGGATATTCCAGCATGAGGATCTTCGAACACTCGTCTCGCAGGATGAAACTCATCCAAGATAGGCGCTTGACCGATCGACGGAAGTCCGGACAAAGCGCAGATTTTACAGATTATCGCAGATTCAGATCGCGATCCCGCCGGCGTACGGCTACGGCATCGCGCGCCGGTTGCCAGAAAAATCGCTTATCTCACGCGGATTATTTGTTAACCTTTTAGGACTATTGCTTCGCGGCCCTGATGGTTTAGCTTGAAGGTTAGCCTCGGCCACGATCAGCCTGAACTCCGCGCGCGGGGCGCGCGATCTAAGAATCAAGGAGAATAATTTTCGCGATGGCTGCTGGTACCCAAGAGACCGTGGCTATTAATCATCGTCAGACCTCGAAGCCGATACCCAACCCGCCGTGCGCGATCGTGATATTCGGCGGCGCGGGTGCGCTGTCTCATCGCAAGCTCCTGCCGGCGCTCTACAACCTGGTGCTCGACGGCGATTTGGGCGAACACATCCCGATCGTGGCGTTCTCGATGGAAGATCTCGACGACGAGAGCTACCGCGGCTTGGCGCGCGATGGAATCGAAAAGTTTTCGCGCCGTGCGCTCGATACGCAAACATGGCAGAAATTCGGGCCGCGGATCCATTACGTGCGCGGACGTTTCACCGAGCGCGCAGATTACGACAAATTGCGCGAGCGCCTGGAAGAAATCGATCGCACTTACGCAACCAGCGGTAATCACGTCTATTACTTCGCGATTCCGCCGTCGTTTATCGAAAGTTGCGCCGCTATGCTGCATGAAGCCGGAATGATCAGTCCGCCCGACGGCGAGCATCATTTCACCCGCGTCGTAGTAGAGAAGCCAATTGGCTACGACCTGGCCAGCGCGACCGCAATCAACGACCGTATCGCGCTGAACTTCGATGAGAGCCAGATTTTCCGCATCGATCATTACCTCGGCAAGGAGACCGTCGAAAACCTGATGGTCCTGCGATTCGCCAATGCGATCTTCGAGCCGCTGTGGACCTCGCGCTTTGTCGATCACGTGCAACTGACCGTCGCAGAGGACGAGGGTGTCGGCACGCGCGCGCCATACTACGAACGCGCCGGAGCGCTGCGCGACATGGTGCAGAGCCATATCCTGGGCGTCCTCAGCATTATCGCGATGGAGGCGCCGCGTACGACGCGGGCGCGGGCGGTGCGCGACTCGAAGCTCGACGTGCTGCGCTCAATCCGCCGATTCAGCGATGAGGACATCGAAAAATTCGCAGTTCGCGGCCAATACAACGCCGGCTTGGTTGGCAAATCTCCGGTTCCCGCCTACCGGCAGGAAGAGAGCGTCGCGCCGGACTCGCGGACCGAGACATTTGTCGCGATGCGCTGTTGGATCGACAACTGGCGTTGGGCAGGCGTTCCGTTCTATATACGCACCGGTAAGCGGATGCCCAAGCGGGCCAGCGAAATTGCGATCTACTTCAAATCCGTGCCTCGAATCCTGTATAACGCAAATCCGCGTGCGCAACTGGCGCCTAATATGTTGACTATCCGCATCCAACCCGACGAAGGCCTGGCGGTTCATATCATCTCGAAAGTGCCGGGCGCGCAGGTGCGCCTGCAGCAGGTCGCGGTCGATTTCCATTACACGACCACCACGCCCGAAGCCTACGAGACTCTCCTGCGCGACATCATTCACGGCGACCAGACCCTGTTCATGCGCCGTGACGCGGTCGAGGCGTCGTGGCGCCTGGTCGATCCGATTATTGCAGCCTGGGCTGAATCGCCTGCCGATCCGCCACTGTACGCGGCAGGCTCGTGGGGACCGATCGAGGCCGCCCTGATGATGGCGGCCGACGGACGCGCCTGGCGAACGCTCTAGCGAGCGAGCCGGGCGCCAGTTGGGGAGAACAGATCGTATGGGCGTCCGGGGAATAACGCTTTCGCAGCACGTCGCGACGCATCGCAGTCCACTGCTGCCGAATTGCGACCTTGCCGCAATCCTCGAGCAGATCGAGTTTATCGGCAAACGCATCGCGAACGAGCTGGCGCACGCGTCGATCGGCGGCGAGCTCGGCTATACCGGCAAGACCAACGTTCAGGGCGAGCAGACCAGGAAGCTTGACCAATGGACCGATGAGGTCTTTGTCGAGGCATTTGCTCATCGGCGGCCCGTCTGCTGCCTTGCCTCCGAAGAAATGGAGTTGGCGCTCCACGATACCGCGCCCTGCGGCGAGCCCAGTTATGCAGTCCTCTACGATCCGCTCGATGGTTCGTCGAACACCGACGTCAATGGAACCCTCGGGACAATCTTTTCGATTCGCAAGCGCGCAAGCGTCCACTCCGGCCACGACATCGCGGATCTGCTGCGCCCCGGAACCGAGCAGGTTGCGGCGGGATACATCTTGTACGGACCCGGCACGCAGCTCATTTTTACCTCTGGCGCGGGCGTCGATATCTTCACGCTGGACCATCGCCACGGCGAGTTCGTCCTGTGGCGCGCAGGAGTCAAAATGCCCACGCGCGGCAACGCCTACGCCGTCAACCACGGAAATATCGGCAAGTTTCATCCGGGCGCGCGCAAGTTCGTGGAGCATCTGACCAGCCGCAAGGACAAATCGACGTCATATTCTCTGCGTTACTCGGGCGCTTTCGCCGCGGATTTCCATCGATGCCTGCTCGAAGGCGGACTCTATCTTTACCCCGGCGAAGTTACTCCCGGCGGCAACACCAAGGGCAAGCTGCGACTGATGTACGAGCTTGCTCCCATGGCAATGATCGCGGAGCAGGCTGGCGGCAAGGCCTCGACCGGCACCGGGCGTATTCTCGAGGTCGAACCGACCGCTCTCCATCAGCGCCAGCCGATCTATATCGGCAGCGCGACCGAAGTCGAGCTGGCGGAAAAAATGCAAGTCGAGGGCTGACAGCGCGCACTGTCCCGCGGATTATTTATGGCGCGGACACTACTGGCCGGGGACATCGGTGGAACCAAAGCGTTGCTGGCGCTCTACCGGTGCGACGACGACAACCAGCCGCTGACGATACTGCGCAAGACTCGCTACACCAGCCACGACTTCCCGGGCCTGGAGCAGGTTTGCGCGGAGTTCTTAAAGGGCGGCGCGCGACTGGATGCGGCAGGCTTCGGCGTGCCGGGCGCGGTGATCGCCGGCACCGCGGCGCCGAGCAATCTTCCATGGAAGCTCGACGCAAAAAAAATCTCGGCGGGGCTCGGCAATGCGCCCGTGCGGCTGCTCAACGATCTTGCGGCGACCGCGATGGGCGTGATCAACCTTGCTCCCGGCGACAGCGAAATAATCCAGCCCGGCGGCTTCGGCGCGATGGCGGGTAACGTCGCAGTTATCGCCGCTGGAACTGGGCTCGGCGAGTCGGCGCTGGCATTGGAGGACCAGCGCTACTGTCCGGTGGTCTCCGAGGGCGGACATTCGAGCTTCGCACCGGTTGATGACGATCAGATCGAGTTGCTGCGATTTCTCGCGCGCGAATTCGGCCACGTTAGCTGGGAGCGCGTGCTGTCGGGACCGGGACTGGTCAACGTGTATCGATTTCTGCGCGAGCGTAGCGGTGTCGCCGAACCGCAATGGCTAAGCGGCGCGCTTGGCGGCGACAATCCCGCCGCCGCCATCAGCACCGCTGCCGCCGCCGCCCGCGATCCGATCTGCGTTGACGCCGTGACGATGTTTTGCGCGATGTACGGAGCGGAAGCCGGAAATCTTGCGCTGAAGGTGCTGGCGCTGGGCGGCGTGTACCTGTGCGGCGGAATCGCGCCCAAGATCTTGCCGGCGCTCCGGCACGGAGAATTCGCGCGCGCGTTCGCGGCCAAGGGCCGGCTCGGTTCGATGCTCGAGAAAATCGCGGTCCGCGTCGTCACGAATTCAGACGTCGCACTTTTGGGCGCCGCGCATTCGGCGCTCGCGATGCTGTGATAATAGTGGAAATAGTCACGAAAACTTAAGCGGCCATCGATCAGACCATCAATAAACGGCGTTTTCAGATCACCCCCGACTGCGCTAAAGACGTGGAATGCCTAAGATGGATTACAGCAGCTATCAGCATCTCCTTTTTGAACGCAGGGGCGACGGGATTCTGCTCATTACGATTAACCGGCCCGACGTTCTGAACGCGACCAACAATCGCTTGCATTGGGAGCTCAGCCACGTCTGGCTCGATATTGCGCAGGATGACGGGACGCGTGTCGTGATCATCACAGGTGCTGGACGCGCATTCTCGGCCGGCGGCGATCTGGAGATGATCGATGCGATGGCAGGCGACGCGGCCAACATCGGCAAGGCCTTCAAGGAAGCCGGCGACATCGTCTACAACATGATCAATCTCGAAAAACCGATCATCTCCGCGATCAATGGCGTTGCGGTCGGCGCGGGACTGGCGGTCGCGTTCATGGCCGACATCAGTATCGCGTCGGAGGCGATGCGCATCACCGACGGCCATCTGCGCCTGGGCGTCGCGGCAGGGGATCACGCCGTGATTATCTGGCCGCTGCTGTGCGGGATGGCGAAGGCGAAATACTATTTGCTCACCGCCGATTTTATCGACGGCAAGGAAGCCGAGCGGATCGGACTGGTCAGCCTGTGCGTGCCCGCCGACAAACTGATGGACAAGGCGATGGAAGTAGCGCTGAAACTGGCGCGCGGCCCTCAGCAGGCGGTCAGGTTCACCAAGCGCGCGCTGAACAACTGGCTGCATCTCGCGGCGCCGGCGTTCGACGCTTCGCTCGCGATGGAGATGCTCAACTTTTTCAGCGCCGACCTGAAGGAAGGCGTCCTCGCCATCCGCGAGAAGCGCGCCCCCAAATTCCCAAGCACGACTTGACGAGGAGCGGCGCAAAGCTGTCGCGGAGCAGTGACCTCTGATTCGTCATTCCGAGAGTCTGTGATTTTTTTTGGCTCCGCCCTTTCCGTCATCCTGAGAGGCTGTGAGTGAATTGCCGAGAAGCACTTTGGAGGGAGAAAAGCCTTTTAACAAAGCTAATTCACTCACAAACTCTGAGAGTCTGTGAATCTATTTGGAATCCGGGCCGCTGCGGCCACTCCTTCCGTCATCCTGAGAGTCTGTGAGTGAATTGCCGCGAAGCACCTCGGACGGGGAAAAAGCCGAATGATTTCAGGGGTCCATTTTTTACAAAGCCAATTCACTCACAAACTCTGAGAGTTTGTGATTTTTTGAGCCTGTCGCCCCTTTCCGTCATCCTGAGCGGCGGCCGTTTCGGCCGAAGTCGAAGGATCCCGAACGATCGCGCAGGCTATCACGATTATCTTTATCTGAGCCGAGGACGACCAACATCCTCTCGCCGTCGTGACGCCTCATTCGCCGCCGCCAGCGGCACTGCGAAGTGTAGGCGCCGGCAAGACTCGAAGAGGAATCGCGATGGTGTGCACGAGCGCCCGGGATCCTTCGACTCCGGCCGCCGCGGCCTCCGCTCAGGATGACGGAAAGAGCCGCGGCGGCCGGAGTCGAAGGATGGCGGAAAGAGCCGCGGGGCCGTAGTCGAAGGATGGCGGAAAGAGAGGGGCGCGCTGGCGTGCTACTGGCGCGCGAGAGCCAAAAGAGGAATGATTTCAGGGGTCCGTTTTTCACAAAGCTAATTCACTCACAAACTCTGAGCGGAGGCCGCTGCGGCCGGAGTCGAAGGATCTCGAACGGCCATGCAGACCCTCACGATGGCCTACTACGAGGTTGGGGACGACCAGTATCCTCACGGCGTCCCGACTCTCACTCGCGGTGCGGGCAGTGCGGCGATACGCTGGTGATAGGAAGGCTTGAGGAGAAATCGCGATGGTGTGCACGAACGCCCGGGATCCTTCGACTCCGGCCGCTGCGACCTCCGCTCAGGATGACGTTACGGCGGCAGACTCAAAAAAATCAAAGACTCTGAGAGTTTGTGAGTTTTGAATCTCTGAACTGGCACCCGCAGCGGCCACCCCCCTTCCGTAATCCTGAGTCGAGGCCGCTACGGCCTTCGCTCAGGATCACGGATCGAGCGGGCGCAACGGCATGCGCTCGGAGGTGCAACTTCCAACTCGGGTCGCGCTAGCGGCGCTTCGCACGGGGGCGGGAGTCGGGAGCGCGCTTGCGGCCTGCCTCGGCGAAGGTACGGCCGGTCCGGCGAAACTCAAGCCTCAGCGGAGTGCCGACGAGACCCAGCGCGGCGCGAAAGCGCGACTCCAGAAACCGGATGTAATGCGCCGGAATCTCGCGCTCGACGTTGGCGAAAAACCGGATGCGCGGAGGCGCGCTTGCCACCTGCGTCACATACATCGGGTTGAGCCGGCGCCGCCCAACCAGCGGCGGGTCCATCGCTTCCATCGCCCGCGCGAGCGTGCGGTTGAGCGCCGAGGTCTGGAAGGCCGCGCGCCAGGAATCTCCAGCCTTGATCGCCGCCGGAATAATGTCGCGCACGCCGTCGCCGGTCAGCGCGGAGGTGAACACTATCGACGCGTAGGCGAGGAACGGAAATCGTTCGTGCGCGTCGCGCACGAACGCGGCGACTTTGCGTCCGAGCTTCGCGGCGGCGTCCCACTTGTTGCAGACGAGGACCATCGCGCGATCGTTGGTATCAACCAGGCGCGCGAGCCGCGCGTCCTGATCGGTGATTCCCTCGGTCGCATCGATCACCAGCAGCACCACCTCGGCGCGCCGAATCGTCTCGATCGCGCGGCCCACCGAATGATGCTCCAGCTCGCCCTCGACGTTCGTCGGCCGGCGAATTCCCGCCGTGTCGATCAGCAGAACCTCGCGCCCGCCGGCGCTCAGGCGCGCATCGACCGGGTCGCGCGTCGTGCCCGGGGTCGAATCGACGATCGCGCGCTCGAATCCGGTCAAGCGATTCAAGAGCGACGACTTGCCGACGTTCGGACGGCCGACCAGTGCAAGCCGCAAGTCGGGCCCGGCGGCAGGAACGCCGGACACGGGCGCGGGAAGCCGCCGCACGATTTCTTCGAGCAGATCGGGAACGCCGCCGCCGTGCGCGGCTGAGATGAGGAACAGGCGCGCGGCGCCGATTTCGTAGAAATCGATCGCGGCGGTTTCGTTACGCGGATCATCGATCTTGTTCACCGCAATTATCAGCGGACAGCCGGTCTCGCGCACCAGCGCGAGCGCCTCTTTGTCGGCGTCGCTCAAGCCGGCGCGGCCGTCGAAGATAAACACTACAACGTCGGCGACGCCGACCGCGCCGAGAGCCTCGGCAACGACCCGCTCGGGCATCGACTCGCGTCCGCCGAGTTCCAGGCCGCCGCTATCGACCAGGACGAATTCCCGATCCTCGAATGACGCGCGCGCGAAGTTGAGATCGCGCGTGGTGCCGGGAATCGGACTCGTGATCGCGCGCGAGCCTTTCGCGATTCGGTTGAACAGCGTCGATTTGCCCGCATTCGCGCGCCCGACCAGCACCACGGCCGGCAGACCGGCGGCATAGAGCCGGGTCGCGCGCGCCTCGCGTCCTTCGGTACTCACGGATTTCGCGGCGCGCGGACTCATAGTCCGAACTCCGACATCTTGCGCGGGTCGCGGGTCCAGTTCGGTTCCACTTTGACCAGCATCTCGAGGAACACCTTTGCGCCGAGCAACTGCTCGAGTTCGAGCCGCGCGGCAGTGCCGATTTCCTTGAGCGTGCGGCCACCCGCGCCGATCAGCATCCCCTTGTGCGACTCGCGCTCGATCACGATCACGGCCGAGATGCGCTTAAGCTTGCGCTCGGTTTCCTCGACGAAATCTTCGATCCGCACGGCGCTCGAGAACGGAATCTCCTGGCGCATTTTCAAAAATATCTTCTCGCGGATTACTTCGGCGGCGATCATCCGCTCGGTCTGATTGGTGTATTCGTCCTCGGGCATCAGCGCCGGACTCTTCGGCAGCATCGCCTTGACGGTCGCGACCAGCTCTTCGATATTCTCGCCGCGAAGAGCGCTTACCGGCACGATCTCGCATCCGGGAAATTCGCGATTGATCTCCTCGATCAGCGGCAGCAGATTCTCGCGCGGCTGCGTATCGACCTTGTTGATCACGATCACGAGCGGAGCGCCAAGCCCGGCAAGCTCGGCAAGCGCGGCGCGATCGCGCGAGTCGAGTTTGCCCGCGGCCTCAATCACTCCGAGCACGACTTCGCCCTCGCTGAGCGCGCGCCGCGCGTTATCGACCATGCGGCGGTTAAGCTCTTTAGGTGAATCGTGAATTCCGGGCGTGTCGAGGATCAGGAACTGCGCATCGTTATCGGTGCGCACGCCGAGAATTCTGGCGCGCGTGGTCTGCGGGCGCGGCGTCACGATCGCGACTTTGTGGCCGACCAGGCAGTTCAGCAGCGTGGACTTGCCGACGTTGGAGCGTCCGCCCAGCGCGACGAAGCCCGCGCGATACTCAGGCGCCGTGCTGGTCATTGCGTTCCTGTTCGAGCCGCGAGAGCGCCTGGCGCGCGGCGGCTTGCTCGCTCTGCTTCTTGCTGCCGCCCTCGCCTATTCCAAGATCGCGGCCGGCGATTTTGATTCGGGTGGTGAAGCGCTTGGCATGATCCGGTCCCTGCGCCGCAACCAGCTCATAGATCGGTTGCGAGCGAAAGCGCCGATACGCGATCTCCTGCAATTCAGTTTTGTAGTCGCGCTCGGCCGCCGGTCCGCCCACGTCGTGCTCGAACAGTCCTTCGACGACGCGCTGCGCGGGCGCGAGCCCGCCGTCCGTGTAGATTGCACCGATCATCGCTTCGAATGCGGCGGCGAGAATCGAGACCTTCTCGCGTCCGCCGCTTTTCTCCTCACCCTTGCCCAGCTTCAACAGATTTCCCAGCTCGATTGCCCGCGCCTTGAGCGCCAGTGTCCGCGCGTTGACAATTGACGCGCGCAGCTTCGAGAGCGGACCTTCCTTCGCCGCGGGGAACTGGCGCATCAAGAGGTCAGCGATCGCAAGATCCAGAACCGCGTCGCCCAGAAACTCGAGCCGTTCGTAGTGCGCGTCGGAGCCAATCGCGGCGCTCGGATGAGTCAGCGCGATTTCCAGCAGCTCGGGGTGCGCGAACGTATAGCTGACGATGTCTTCCAGGCGGGAGCGCCCGGTCTCAGGCGACGGTTGCGGCGCCGATTGGGAGACAGTCTCCCCTCCGCGCCGGAACAATCTGCCCCACCAGTTGAGCCGCATCGGCAAGCGACGCCTCCACCTCGACTTCGTGATTTACCAGCGCGTCCGGACCCGCGGTCAGCACGCGAATATAGTTGCGGGTATAGCCCGAGAGCGCGCCGCCGGCCGCACGTTCTTCAAGCAATACATTAACTCTAGTTCCAGCGAAGCGCGAGGCAAAATCCGCGCGCTTGCCCTCGCCCATCGCACGCATGATTTCCGCCCGGCGCTTGATCTCCGCCGGTGCAACCTTGTTCGGCATCTTCGCCGCCGTGGTCCCCGCCCTGACCGAGTACGGAAAGACATGAAAGTAAGCAAGCGGCAGCGCCTCGATAAAACGCCGCGCGGACTCGAACTGTTCCAAGCTCTCGCCGGGAAAGCCGACAATCAGATCGGTGCCGATCGCCGCATCGGGCATCGCCGCGATCACGCGCTCGACGCGGCCGCGATAAAACTCGCGGTCATAGCGCCGGCGCATCCGCGACAGAATTTCATCCTCGCCCGATTGCAGCGGCAGATGCAGATGCGGGCAGAACTTCGGGCTCCCGGCTACGATGTCGATAATCCGGTCGGTGAGCTCTTCGGGGTCGAGCGAGCTCACGCGGATCCTGCCAATCGGCGAGCGCTCCGCGATCATCTCGAGCAGGTCCGCGAGATCGGCCGCGGGCGCGAGATCTTTTCCGTAGCCGCCCAGATGCACTCCTGAAAGCGTCACTTCTTTGAATCCGCGCGCATGCAGCTCGTCGAGCGCGGCGGTAATCCGGCGCGGCTCGACGCTGCGCGAAGTCCCGCGCGAAGTCGGCACGATACAGAAACTGCAGAATTGATCGCATCCTTCCTGCAACTTCAGAAACGCGCGTGTCTGACCCTCGAGCGCGACCGCGCCGACCTCGATCGGCACGCGCGTCTTGCGCAGATTCGTGACCATCACGCGCTCGCCAGCTCCATGAGCCACCGCGCGCTCAAGATCGTCGAGGCGTCCGAGACCGACGACCGCATCGACTTCGATCGCGCGCGCGAGTGTCTCTGGATTCGCCTGCGCGAAGCATCCGGTCATCACGATTCGCGCGGCCGGATTAAGCCTGCGCGCGCGGCGCGCAAGTTTCAGGCTTTCGGAATCGGCCCGATCGGTGACGGTGCAGGTATTGATCACGTAAACGTCGGCAACTTCGGAGAAGTCGCGCCGAACCATTCCGCGCGCGTTAAGCCGCGTTTCGATGATCGCCGAATCGTACTGGTTGACCTTGCACCCGAGCGTCGCAATCGCGAACTTCATGGGAGTGGAGTTATTCATCCTTCGATCGCCCGCTCGATAAAGCCGCCGCCCAGCACTTCGTCGCCGCGATAAAATACGCACGCCTGCCCGGGAGTGACCGCGGGTCCGCCATTGGCGAAGCGGACTTCCGCACGAATTTCCGCGCCGCGCGAGGAATCCAGCGTGACGGTCGCCGGCAACGCGGGATGGCGGTAGCGAATCTTCACTTCGGCGCGCACCGGCCCCGAGGCGCCGATCAACGGATCGACCATGCTGACCTCGCGCGCCATCAGGCCCGCGGCGACAAGTGCCGCGCGGGGAGCAACGATCACGTCGCCCGAGTCGCGGCGGATTTCGCGCACGTAGAGCGGCTCTCCTGCCGCAACGCCGAGTCCGCGGCGCTGGCCGACGGTGAAGCGATGCACCCCTGCATGAGTTGCGAGCGTCTGCCCTTGCGGCCCGACAATTTTTCCGGGTCGAAGCTCCTCGTTCGATACTCGCTGCTCGACGAATCGCGCGTAGTCGCCGTCGGGCACGAAACAGATTTCCTGGCTGTCAGGCTTGTCCGCGTTCACAAGCCCGAGCGCGCGAGCACGCGCGCGAACTTCGGTCTTGGTCATCGCGCCAAGCGGAAATATCGTGCGCGCGAGTTCAGCCTGCGCCAGCGAGAACAGAAAGTAAGATTGATCCTTCGACGAATCCGCGGCGCGCAGCAGATGGAACCGGCCCGCGCCGTCGCGCTCGATTCGCGCATAATGTCCCGTGGCAACGGAGTCGGCGCCCAGCGCTCGCGCGCGTTCCCACAGCCGGTCGAACTTGATTTCGCGATTGCACATCACGCACGGATTCGGCGTGCGGCCGGCCAGGTATTCTCCGACAAAGTTATCGACCACGCGCGCGCCAAACTCGGCGCGCAGATCGATCACATAAAACGGAAAATCCATCCGCTCTGCCACCCGCCGCGCGTCCTCAAAATCTTCATAGGAACAACAGGTGGAGCGAGTGCGCGGCCGGCGATGCTCCGGTTCGGGCGCGAGACGCATCGCGACGCCGACCACGTCGTAACCCTGCTCGCGCAGGATCGCGGCGGCAACGGAGCTATCGACTCCACCCGACATCGCGACCAGAACCCGCGGGTTCATCGCAGCGCCTCCATCGGCGCCGCCGAAACCGGCTCGGCTTCCGACACTCGGCGCCAGACCCGCGCGATGGTCGCCGACCCCGCCGCAATCTCTTCCGGCGTCGTGCTCCATCCGAGGCTGATGCGCAGCGAGCTGCGCGCCGCGGCTGCGCCGCGGCCCATCGCGAGCAGCACGTGCGACGGCTCGACGGCTCCGGCAGCGCACGCCGAGCCCATAGAGACTTCGACCCCTTCGAGGTCGAGCGCGATCAGCATGCTCTCGCCGAGCACGCGCGGAAAAGTAAGATTGATCGTATTGGCAACGCGCGACTCGCGCGGACCATTTAATTGCAATCCGGGAATCGCGTCGAAGAGCTGAGAGAGCATCGCCGCTGCCAGCGTCTCGATCCGCGCGCGGTCGGAATTGAGCATCGCGCTAGCGGCCTCAGCCGCCGCTCCGAACCCGGCCACGCCGATAAGGTTCGGCGTTCCCGCGCGCATCGCACCCTCCTGCGGTCCGCCGAGGATCGCAGGCGCGATCGCGGCGCCGCTCCGGATAAACAGCGCTCCTGCTCCCGCCGCGCCGCCAAGCTTGTGCGCGCTGAGCGTCATCAGATCGCAACGCGGCTCGCGCACGTCTATCGCGATTCGGCCGGCAGCCTGGGCGGCATCGAGATGCAGCATCGCACCGGCGCGGGCCGCCGCCGCCGCGATCGGCGCGAGGTCGAGAATCGAGCCGACTTCGGCGTTCACCAAGCCGAGCGTCACGAGCGCGGCCGAATCGTCAAGCGCGGCGATAACCTCGGGCGGCGAAATCCGTCCGTCGCGATCCGGAGCGATCCGCACCACTTCGACGCCGTTTCGCTCGAGCTCGGCCAGCGGCGCCAGGATTGAGGAGTGCTCGATCGCGGAAGTAATAACGCGGCGCCGACTGCCGGCAAGCTTGAGCGCGCCGTAAATCGCAAGGTTGTTGGATTCGGTGCCGCCGCTGGTGAATACGATCTCGCGCGGATCAGCGCCGACCAGATCTGCCACCTGCGCGCGAGCGTGTTCCAGCGCGCGGCGCGCGCGTTGCCCGGCGCGATGAACCGACGCGGGATTGCCGTCGGGCCGCGCCAGTGCTCGCAGCATCGCCTCGGCGGCCTCGGGCCGAATCGGCGAGCCCGCGTTATGATCGAGATAAATCGACATGATTGGTTTGATAGGGTTGCCGCGAAGTAATTAAGTTTATCTCACCGTGCCGCATCGCAAAAGACGTTCGCGGCGGGAGTACCCGGATGGCTGAAGCTGGAAGTGGGCCTCATGTGATCGTGGTTGGCGCGGGCGTGGTCGGATGCAGTCTCGCGTTCCATCTTGCGCAGCTTGGCGCGGAGGTCACGGTTTTCGACAAAGGCGAGATTTGCGCCGGGATGTCGGCGTGGTCAGGCGCTCTGGTGCGGATGCATTATTCGTTTGCGCCCGAGGCCGCGCTGGCGTGGAAGAGTCTTGAGTATTTCGAAAACTGGGCGCGGATGGTTGGCGGGCGATGCGGTTTCGTGCGGACCGGTTTCGCGATCGTGGTGGCGCGGAAGAACGCGGAGAAGCTGCGCGCGAATGTCGCGATGCTGAAATCTCTGGGCGTCGAGACTGAACTGGTCGATCGCGATCAGTTGCACAAGATCGAGCCTGCCGCGCGCGTCGATGACGTGGCGATCGCCGCGTACGAACCTCGCAGCGGCTACGCCGATCCGGTCGCGACCACGCAAGCATTTGCGGCGGCGGCCAACAAGCTCGGAGTGACCTTCGCGCTCAATATGCCGATCGCGGCGCTCGCGATCAACGCCGGGCGCGCGGCCGGAGTAACCGACAGCAGCGGCAAGACTCACGCCGCGGATTTCGTCTGCATCGCCGCCGGCCCGTGGACCGACACGCTTCTTGCGCCGTTCGGAGTCAAGATTGGAATCAAGCCGGAGCGCGCGCAGATCGCGTTCTTCCGCAAACCGCCGACGGTGCGCCACAGCATTTTCATCGACACGATCGCGGGCAGTTATTTTCGTCCGCACGGCGACGACCTTACGATGGCGGGCCTAGGCGCGCTTAATCCCCGCACGCCAACGGATCCTGATTCGTTCAAGGAAACCAACGATACGGAATTTATCGAGGCGGTGCGCGCCCGCGTCTCCCAGCGGATTCCGGTGCTCAAGGACGCGGCGTATGTGCGCGGCCATGCCGGAATCTACGACGTGACTCCCGACGCGCGCGCCGCGCTCGGACCGATCGCCGCGATTCCGGGGCTGTATGTCGCGGCCGGCTTCAGCGGCACCGGATTCAAGACCTCGCCGGCGGTGGGGGCCGCGATGGCGGAGCTGATCGTTCTTGGCAAAAGCAAGACTGCCGATCTGTCGGCGTTTTCATACGAGCGGTTTGTAACCGGCGAGATCATCCACGCGCCGAACGAATACGCGATGGCTGCGGGCTTCGGGCATACGCTTTAGTTTTTGCCCGCGATTATCGAGAGGCGGCCGATGACGCGTCGGCGGGCTTCTGGAAGACCACGCAGTAGTTGTTTAACATCCATGAGTCGCCCCAATGATCGTACGCGTGGACGATTCTGAACCCGGCGCCGGTAACTTCGCCTTCCAGAATCGGTTCGGGAATTCCGTGGCCCCCACGATTGCTCGGGATGCCTTTGGGCGTCCACGGCTTGAGCCACCAGGCCGGGCGAAAATCCTGAATCACCAGCCTACCGCCGGGGCGGAGCGCGCGAAAAATACTGGCGTCGGTCGGAATCGGATCGGTGAAGTGATGGTACACGCCGATCATGAACACCGCATCGCAACACGCGACCGGCAAGCCGGTATCGGACGCCGTCGCTTGAACTACGGTGACATTGGCGAGCCCCGCTTTGGCGGCGGCGTTCTTGATCTCATCCACGGCTTCGGAGCCGATCTCGGTTGAAAAGACGTGGCCGGTTGGCCCCACGCGCTCGGCCGCCGCAATCGTCACGGCCCCGTTGCCCGCGCCGATCTCGGCCACGATCGATCCGCTCTTGAGCTCGATCAAGGGCGCCAGTTTATCGAGCTGCGCGGCGTTGCTGCTCCAGAATGCGGCGCTGGCCGGCGACGCGAAGAAGGCGACAACGAGCGCGGCAAGGACCAGACTGACCATGGATCCGCGAGGGCGGAGAATTATTGGAAAGTTGCCTGGCATATGACAAGATTGTTGTCATATGACTAATTACCTGTCAAAGCGCCCCGGCAAGCCGGCTCGCACGAATTCATCCGAACCTGTACGCAGAACCTCGCCGGCCGCCGAGGCGATTTTCGATCTGTTCTGGCAGATTCCGTTCACCTACTTTCGGTTGAAGGCGATGGGCGATCGGCTGAGCGCGCCCTTTGGCCTGTCGCCCGGCAAGATCAGCCTGATGCGAAGTCTTGCGACCGCGGGTCCGCAGAGCGTCGCGCAGATCGCGCGCAGCCGGCCAGTCTCGCGCCAAGGCGTGCAGCAGATCGCCGATCAGTTGGCCGGCGAAGGATTTTTGGAGTACGTCGAGAATCCCACCCATCGCCGCGCTCAACTTGCGCGCATCACACCGGCGGGCGAGAAAGCGATGCGGCGGATGCTCGATCAACAACGCAAGGAGGCGGCTGCGATTGCCGGCCATTTCAGTGAACGCTCGGTCCGCACCGCGATAGCGGTGCTGGGCCAACTGAGCGAGCGGCTGAACGCCGGCGGATCCAGCGATTAGAATCAAGCCGGTTTCCGATTTAGGCGGCGGCGCGAATAGAGGGCGTCTCGAGTCGCGAGGCGGCGCGGGTCAGAATTGCGCGGTAGCCCGGTTGGATTTCCATGCGCGGTCCGTAGCCGTTGCGCAGAAGGATCGCGTGCGCCATCGGCAGGTTGTAGCACGGCACCGCCATCAGCAGATGATGCTCAAGATGATAGTTGACGAAATACGGCGCGATAAACGCGCGTTCAAACCAGTTCGCATGCGTGGTGCGCGTGTTGCGCATCGGATCGTCGTTGTCGGTGACCATCGAATGCTCCGCGATGCTGCGAATCCGCGTGATCAGCTGATTAAACGTCATCAGCGGCAAAATCCAGAGAGTCAGAAAGAACCACGGATGACCGGCGAACGCGACAATTGCAAACAGGATCGCGTTGGTGACGAAGAAGCCGCTGAACCGCGTCCATCCCTGCCCGAATTGCGACGCGGCCGTCATCTCGGGAGCGGTTTTGCGAAACGCGCGGCGCAGCGCGAACGAGCGCTGTTTGTAGGCGGTCTGTCCGGTCAGATCGCGAATCACCTTGCGCCAGAAACTCGCGCGCGTGATCGGAAACGGCGCGCCGAGCGCGAGATCGGGATCGTTCGGCTGCTGAGTGAAGCGATGATGCAGGACGTGATACTTGCGATAGGCGAACATGTCGGACATCTGCGGATCGCCGCACAGCCATGCGCCCGCCCAATCGTTCAAACGGAGGTCGGTGAAAAGAAGGCCATGCGCGGCATCGTGCATCAGGATTGCGAGCCCCAACTGGCGCGCGCCAATGACCAACACTGCCGCGATGAAGGTCAGAGGATTCGGCCAGATCGCGAAAATCGCCATCGCGCCGAAAATCACCGCCCACGCGTGGAATAGCATCCATCCGCCGCGCAGATCGGATTTGCGCTTGAGTCTCAGCAATTCATCGAGAGTGAAAATGCTGCTCGCCTTGAACATCATCGCCATGACAATGTATGTAACAGACAATGGCCGGGATTGCAAATGCGAGTTATGAGCCCGAGCGCCCCCTGACGGCCCGCGCGATCGTGCTCGATTTCCTTTCGAACCGCGCCCCGCGCGAGATCTCCGCCCGCGCGGTTCTGGCGGCCGGCGCGGTATTCGGATTCTCGGAGCAGAATTTGCGGATGGCGCTGACGCGCCTTTCCGCTCAGGGCGTCGCGGTCAACTCGGGCCGCGGACGCTACCGGCTCGGAGCCTCGGGCGAAACGATGCGCGTCGAGGTCCGGAAGTGGAAGCGCGTCGCCGACTTGGTGCGGCCGTGGTCTGGGGCGTGGGCCGGAGTATACGGCGCGAATATCGCGCGCAGCGACCGCGCCGCGATACGCCGGCATGAGCAGGCGCTGCGTTTGCGCGGGTTTCGCGAGTTCGGTTCCGGCCTGTGGATCAGGCCGGCGAATTTGCGCGACTCGATCGCCGAGTTGCGCGTTCATCTGCAGGGCCTCGGATTGCATCGCGAAGCGATCGTCTTCGGGCTTGGCGATTTTGACGACGCGACCGGCAAGCGCGCCGCCGGCCTGTGGGACATCGCCGCGATCCAGCGCGCGTATCATGCGTTGCGCGACGCGCTGCAAGCGAGCACGGCCAGGGTCGAGCGTCTGCCGCTAAAAGCGGCCGCGGCGGAAACCCTGCTCCTGGGCCGCGACGTTATTCGGCATATCAACCTTGACCCTTTGCTCCCGGAGGAGCTGATGCCGCGGCGGCATCTGCGCGAGTTGGTGCGGGCGATGACCGGCTACGACGAGATCGGCAGGGGCATCTGGCGGCGTTTCATGCGCGAGATCGAAAGCCGCGATTGAGCACGCCGGCGCGCTGATTCAACCGTCTTTGCCGCCGCCGATCGCGGCGGCGCGATCGGGCGGATGATGCTCGCCGACCTTGTCCTCGAGGCAATCCTGCCGTTCCTCTACTTCTTCCATCCGCGCGCCGATACGATTCATCTTTTCGAGCAGGCCGTTGATTGCGCGCGCGACCGGATCGGGCAACTTGCCGTGCTCAAGTTCGGCGACATCGTGGCGCGCGCTCTCGCCTTCGATCACCTTGCCGGGGATTCCGACAATCGTCGAGTACGGCGGCGCCGACGAAACCACCACCGCGCCCGCGCCGATTCGACTGCCGCGCCCGATCCGCACCGGACCGATCACCGAGGCGCCGGCGCTGATCATCACGTGGTCTTCGATCGTCGGATGGCGCTTTTCTTTTTTCAGGCTGGTGCCGCCGAGCGTGACGCCCTGATAGATGAGCACGTCTTCGCCGATTTCCGCGGTCTCTCCGACGACGACGCCCATCCCATGATCGATAAACAGGCGCCGGCCGACTTTCGCGCCCGGATGAATTTCGATTCCGGTCAGCATCCGCGAGAATTCGCTGACGACTCGCGCGAGCAGCTTCAGGTGATGTTCCCACAGCCAATGGGCGAGGTGATGGTGCCAAATCGCGTGCAGGCCTGGGTATGCGAGCACCACTTCGAGCGTGGTGCGGGCAGCGGGGTCGCGTTCGAACACGATCCGAATATCCTCGCGCATGCGGCTTACAATACCCATGGCGATTCTCCCCGGGCGCGCCTCGGCGCCCTGTCAGGCCTTATCCTCCGCGCCGTCCAAGGCGCGCGGTCGCGGCGCGCGCGGCGCCGCGCCGTTGGACTTCGCGTGCGCGCGGCCGCGCGGCTTCGCGTTATCTTTGTGGAGCTTGTACTCGACCGAGTCAACCAGCGCCTGCCAGCTCGCCTCGACCACATTGTCAGACAGGCCGACTGTGCCCCAGCGGCGTTTGCCATCGGTCGATTCGATCAGCACGCGGACGCGCGCGGCGGTGCCGCGGCCGTTGTCGAGGACGCGCACCTTGTAGTCAGCCAGACGCATCGCCGCCAGGTTCGGGTAGTACGGAACCAGCGCGCTGCGCAGCGCCGAGTCGAGCGCGTTAACCGGACCGTTGCCGATCGCGGCGTTGCGGGTGCGCGCACCGTCGGGGCCTTCGATCACGACGACCGCTTCGCTGAACGGCGCCTGATCTTCGTGACACTTGTCGTCGAACACGCGGAAG
>JBOHWH010000089.1:0-2499 GCA_050736695.1 Binataceae bacterium (SeqCode)
CGATCGCCGAGTATGCGCTCGCGCAGGCGGGTGCGGGTACATCGCGGCCGGCACCCGGAGCGGAAAATCCGCGGACGCGCGAGCAAGTGCTTGCGGCGATCGCGCGGATCGAGGATCGCGCGCATGAAGAGCTGGATCTCGGTGGCCTTGCGCAGTCCGCCGGCCTGAGCCCGTTTCACTTTCTGCGGATTTTCAAGCGCGAGACAGGTGTCACACCCTACCGCTTTATCGTCCAGACGCGGATTCGCAATGCGATCGAGTTTCTGCGGGATACGTCGGAGCCGGTCACCGACATCGCATTCGACGTTGGCTTCGGCGATCTGTCGAACTTCATCAACGCGTTCCGGCGCGAAGTGGGATGCTCTCCGCGCGAGTACCGGAAATCCGGCGTGCCGCTTCGGCCGCCACGCGTCCGCTCAGCGCCTGCGCGGAGGCGGATTGTACACGTGGAAGAATGAGAACGCCGCGATCGTCAGCGCGTGCATGATCTCGCCGCTTGCGATCATCCGCTTGATATTCGCAAGCGGCACCAGCTCGACATGAGTTTCCTCCGCGCCCAACTCCTTGGGTTTGCGGCCGAGAGTCGCGCCTATTGCCAGGAACGAATGGCAGACGTTGGATTCGATCGCGGGGTTCGGATGCACTTTGCCGAGCGCGGTGATCGCGGCGGAATCGTAGCCGGTCTCCTCGATCATCTCGCGCCGCGCGGCGTGCATCGGCGACTCGTCGGTGAGATCGACCATCCCGCCGGGAAGCTCAAGCGTAAAATCCGAAATCCCATGGCGATACTGATGCACCATCACGACGCGGCGGTCGCGCGTCAGCGGGATGATGTTGATCCAGTCGGTCGCGCTGAGCACATAGAAGTCGCGTTCGCCGCGGCGCGGATGAAGCGAGTGGCGCCGATCGAGATCGAAAATCGGCGTGTGATAGACGGTCTCGCTATTTAGAATTTTCCACTTGCGAGGTTTCATGTTCGGTAGATGGCCCGCTCCATCCGCCAAGTTATCTGTTCAATCTCCCGCACACGAGATGTGTGCCGCGCTAATCTCCTGGCGGCTTCGATGAGCTGGAACTTAATTGACGGTCGAGCCTCTGGGCCACCATCGATCACGGGCGAGACGAGGCTTCGATTTTCTGTAGAGGGCATCCCAAATCGCAGGCGAAGGATCCCCGCGAAGCGATTCTCCGCGGATCCACCGCGACCTGCCGAGCCGTCATTTCGACCGCGGGTAGAAATCCCGACCGCGGGGCTGCCGCATGTGGCGTCGGCGCCGAGCATGGGCGTCTCGGGATTTCTCGCCCAGGGCTCGAAATGACGACCCCGCGAAACCGCCGACGCCGAGGCAATGACCGGCGAGACGCCCGTCCTACTGATTTATCAGTAGGGCCGCCGTCCCGGCGGCCTCTTCATGGCCAGGAAGCATGAAGCTCCTCTGGGGGAGAGAATTTTAATCCTCGCCGCGCCGCTCAGAACAAGCGGGCGTACTCGATCGCGGGGCAGCGGTCCATGATCACTGTCAGGCCGGCGGACTTGGCGCGGGCGGCGGCTTCGTAGTCGATCACGCCTAGCTGGCACCACAGGATTTTTGCGCCCTTGGCGATCGCCTCGTCGGTGGCGGCGGCGACGAACTCCGAGCGGCGGAAGACGTCCACTATCTCTACCTGCAGAGGAATCGATGCGAGGTCGCGGTAGCATCGCTCGCCGAGCGCCGCCTGCAGCGCGTCGGGTGCGAGTCGCGGATTTACCGGAATCACGCGGTAGCCTTCCGATTTCCATAGCTTCGCGATCCGCAGGCTGTCGCGCGCGGGATTGTCGGAGCATCCAATCACCGCGACCGTGCATGGATGCGACAGAATCGCTTTTATTACGTCGTCAGAAGGGTTCTCGAAGCGCATCGCTGTCGCCTATTCGTCGTACAGGCGGTCGATTAGGGGCGGAATGAGCCGATTGATTTCTTCGCGGCATTGCGCGAACACAACGTCGCCTTGCTCATACGGATCGTTGATATCGCCGGATGTGCCGGTGAATGAGCGCAGAGTATGCACGATGCGTCCGTTGGCGCCGGGAAATTTTTCGATCAGCTCGCGCGCCTGCTGCTCGGTCATCGCGATTATCAGATCCGCGCCGTCGAGAATCTCAGGATGCCGTTTCAGATCGGTCGAGGTCGCTTCCTCGCCGATATCGATTCCAACCTCGCGCAGAGCAAGCCGAGTATCGAGCGACACCAGCGCTCCGTCACGCGCGTACGGCGCGATTCCGGCCGAGGCGACGCTCACACGCGCGTCGATTCCGCGCGCGGCCAGCTCGCGGCGCCACGGCCGCGATCTGTTCGAGGTGTTTCGGTTCGACTGGGTAGCAGAGCACGACGCGCATGTCGGAAAACTTCGGACGGAAACGACCCACCAACGCATTGTGAACGATTCGCGTCGGCCGACAAGGGGGAACTTGAAACTCTGTACTTTCTCCTTTCTCCTTTTAACTTTCTCCCATTATAG
>JBOHWH010000090.1:0-3025 GCA_050736695.1 Binataceae bacterium (SeqCode)
TCACGAACAGCGCGGTGATGCGCAAGCGCCGGAAAGACTCGGAGAGGAATCACGATTGTGCGCACGAACGCCCGGGATCCTTCGACTCCGGCCGAAACGGCCGCCGCTCAGGATGACGGAAAGGGCGCCAGAGTCGAAAAAATCACAGCCTCTCAGGATGACGAAAGCGAGCGCCGCACCGGGTTCAAAAATTCACAGACGCTCAAGATGACAGAAAGGGCGCAGGCTCAAAAAAATCACAAACTCTCAGAGTGACGGAGGAGTAACGAACGCGAGCGAATATCCGTAGTGCGTGCGGCGCCATCCGAGGCGCTCGTAAAATCGATGCGCCCGCATCCGGCGCACGTTAGTGGTGAGCGCGAGTTTGTAGCATCCGAGCCGAACCGCGAGCGCCGTGGCTGCTTCCATCATCGCCTCCCCAACTCCCAGCGAACGCGCATCGGCAGCAACCACGACATTTTCGACAATCGCGAATGGTTTCAGGCCGTGGCCGAGATGCGGCACGACGATCAAATGCACGGTGCCGACGATTCTGCGCGCGCTTTCTGCCACCAGGATGCGATGATTCCGATCGCGCGCGAGTCTCCGAAACATCGCGCGCATCCGCGCCGGTGCGACTTCGAGCTCCGCAAAGTTATCCGGATGCAGCTCGCGGTAAAGCGCAACGATCGCGGCAATATCGCGCTCCCGCGCGATCCGCACTCGCACGCGCATCAGCGTCGATTTCGATCGGCGACCAGGATTGGCCACGATGTGATAAGCCGTGCGCATCGCGGTAGACGTTCACGTGAGATGCAATCGCGAACCTAAAACGGCTTGTCGCCGTTGATCGTCACCCGCTCGAGGCGACGTTCGGCCGCGCGATTATCGGCGACCGCCCGATGCTGCGTGCAGCGGTTGTCCCACATCGCAATCGAGTTAGCCCGCCACCGAAAGCGGCAACTAAAGTCCGGCGTTTCGATGTGCCGGTAGAGAAAGCTCAACAGTGCCGCACTCTCGGCCGACTTCATTCCCTTGATTGATCCGGTGAAATGCGAATTGACAAACAACCCTTTGCGTCCGGTTTCGGGATGGGTGCGCACCACAGGATGCTCCGCCGACATCGTTTGCAGCGCGTGCTTGTCTTTGTCATCGATCTGCTCGCCTCTGTACGCCACAAGCGCAAAGACCCGGGCCAGGTTATGAATCGCGACCAGGTCCGAGAGCATCCGCTGCATCCTGTCAGAGAGCGCCTCGTAAGCCGCATACATGCTCGCCCACATTGTGTCCCCGCCAAATGCCGGCGCAACCACACACCGTAAAACAGAACCAAGCGAGGGTCGCTCCAGGAAGGTCACGTCGGCGTGCCACGCTTCGGCAACATACGGATGTTTCTCATCGCTCTGGAAGACCACGAACTCCGGATGACCTTCTTCTTTAAGCGGCTGCTCGAACGGATGAATTTGCAATGTGCCAAATCGACTCGCAAATGCTTTCTGCTGATCCCGCGTGATTTCCTGATCACGAAAGAATAGCACCTGATGTTCAAGGAATGCGGCCCGAACCTCCGCAAAGGCATTATCGTCGAGCTGCGCCAGATGGACTCCGCCCACCTCGGCGCCCAAAGCTCCGGCGATTCGATTCACTGAAATATGAGAGTCGGATGGATGGTTTTCGCTCATCTCGCACCTCGCGGGGCGCCGCCCTCAAAATGACTCACTAGCCGAAACCCTATACTCGCACCAGCGATTGGAATGGAGCATCAATGGTCAACCTGACGAGCGAGATTCCGTCGTCCAATTTGAAGGCCCTTCCTTTCAGAAACCCCATCTCTTCCAAGTAGGAATTGAAGTGTGCGTCGTCTTCCAATTCCTGAAACCACGCGGAACGCGCGCCAAGAGTGAGCAAGCATTCGCGCAGCCTCGCGAGCAGTCGAGTGCCGAGCGTCGCGCGTTGCGGCGGCGCCACGACCACGAACAAGCGGTACACGCCGTCAGCCCATCCGTTGCGATGCTCAACGCCGGCGTAGCCGGCGATGCGCCCGCCCAACGTGGCGACAAAATGTTGCTGGAGACCGTCCGCCGCGGAAAATGACTTCCGATTGTTCAGCCACTCCTGTTGACTGGGCACTATGTGCATTTCACTCAGCGATAATTCCGCGAGCTCCAGAATGGCTGCCCAGTCATCGCTTTGCGGCGCACGAAGCGTTACCTCGCCCATGTTGCACCTCAACACGGTCGCCTTCAAAAGGACTCATTAGCCGAAACCCCGGAGTCAAGCTAGAACTGCTGCGCCGACTGACACTCGACGTTTTGCAGGTCGCCGCAGGGCTTGGAAACGTTTTCGTCGTGCTCGTTTGCCAATCTCACTTTCACCTTGGGTCTTGGTGTTATTCCGCGCGTGGCTGCCGCGCTCAACCAACTCGTCGGGGCTATGCCAGATTTGTTCAGGGATGAACTCATCGGCCTTATTTGCTTCGACGGTTTCCGGTATAATGGCTGGCGGTCGGCGAGCGACCGCGATCGATGCGCCGGCGAGGTGAGCTTTGAGCAACTGCTTTATGCCTCCAAGAATCACGGCGCGGTCAGGGCTTCACGGCTGGCCGGGGACTTGGATGATCGCCCCGAAGATACCAAACGAAGCCGCCAAGTAGCTGAAATTAAAGGATTTCTCTGGGTTCGCAAAACGCTACAAAGCCAAATGCCAGCCTGCGGCAGGCCGGGGCCACGCGATGATCCAGCGGCGGCCGCTTGACGGTCTGCGCGTGCTCGATCTTACCCGCGTGCTCGCAGGGCCGTTCTGCACGATGAACCTTGCCGACTTGGGCGCTGAGGTGATCAAGATCGAGCTGCCCGGGCGCGGCGACGATTCGCGCAGCTTCGCGCCTACGCTGCCGACCGGCGACTCGGGCTATTTCTACAGTGTCAATCGCGGCAAGCGCAGCGTCACGATCGACCTGCGGCTCCCCGATGGCGCCGCGCTGTTCCTGGAACTCGCGGCCAAGTGCGATATCGTGGTCGAAAATTTTGCGCCCGGCACGCTCGAG
>JBOHWH010000091.1:0-6690 GCA_050736695.1 Binataceae bacterium (SeqCode)
CACTTGGACCGCGCCGCGGCGCCCTGAAAGAGCCTGTCGATAAACGCCCAGCTCGTCTGATTACTCCCCCATGGGTTGACATGGGGGAGGATTAAAGGAGGGGGTGCAGGGTCTTCCGCCGCACCGAGGGTCGTCGGCCCACGCGAGAGTCCGCCTGACTGGCGGCCGTGCGCGCTTTGTTCCGGGCGGGCCGCCCGCCACTACTGACACAAAGAGAATTCGCATTCATGCCAGGAGCGGTCGAATCGCTTCGCGGAGATCCTTTTCCGGCAGCCTCAGTTCAGGAGGACAGAACAAACTTGCCATCTATCGAGGGTCTCGGCGGGAAAGGGTTGTTCTATATCCGCTTCGTGTGATTCTGCGGAAGAGGAACTATCTGCACCCCCTCCTTTAATCCTCCCCCATGTCAAACCATGGGGAGGAATCAGCCGGGCTCGGCGTTTTCCGACCGCCTCTTTCAGGGCGAGGGATCAGCAGAGCCGTGCGATATTGGGGCGTCTGCCGGTTCACGAACGCTCAGGGGCGTGACCTTTCCCCGCGTCAAGGAGTTATATGAATAGGAACCAATGGCGCCGGTAAGGGAAGCATTGAAGGTGGACTGCTCCGGAGAGCGGCTGATGGTCGAGGCTGCTCAGACCGATCCGAGCTGTTTCGCGGCGCTTTACGAGGAAAACTTTCCGCGGGTGTATGCGTATGTCGTGCGGCGGGTTCACGAGCGCGCGGAAGCCGAGGATCTGACCGCCGACGTGTTCCATCGAGCGCTTGAGAATCTTGGAAGCTACCAATGGCGCGGCGTGCCGTTCGCGGCGTGGCTCTACCGGATTGCCGCCAATGCGATAACGGATCGTGCGGCGCGCGCGGCGCGGGCGCGCGGCTATGTTCCGCCTGACGCGGAGCCGGAGCCGTTGCCCGAGGATTTGGAGCATCGCGCGAGGCTCTTCCGGATGGTCGATGAACTGGCGGACGACCAGCGCCGCGTGATCGTGATGCGCTTTGCCGAGCAAAAGAGCATCGCGGAGATCGCCGGCGCGCTCGGGCGCAGCGAAGGCGCGATCAAGCAGTTGCAGTTTCGCGCGCTGCACAATCTCAGGAATCGGATTGGTGACTCGAATGGCTAAACGCACGAGCCTGTCGGAACAACTCGATTTGGCCGTGGAGGCGATAATGTCGATGCCCGATTGGCCGGTCCCAAACCTCGAGCCGAAAGTCGCGGCGCTGATGCGCATCGCGGCCGAGCTGCGCGACCTTCCGCGCGAAGAGTTCAAGGCGCGGCTCAAGCGCGAGCTCGCGGCGAAGCGCGGGATCGACACGCACGCTGGCGCGCCGGGCCTGACTGCGGCGATCACGCAGGATTTCACCGAAGCACAGATTTACGCGATCCTCGAGGAAATCGAGCATCGCCCACCGCTCTTCCCTCACGATATCGGCGCCGCGCTCGAAGGCCTGCCCGAAAGTTCGATGCGTTTTCTTCAGCCGGTGAATGACTTGACGCTGGTGGTCTCATACGCCCGCAACCCGACCCATTGGGAACGCCATCCGGGCGGCGATGAGATGTTGTATATCATTGACGGCGCAGCCGAGGTCATCACGCTGACCGACGCGGGTCCGGTCACATCGTTTGCGGATAAAGGATCGATCTACATCTGCCCGCGCGGATTGTGGCATCGCCAGATCCCGCGTCCCTTCGTTTCCGAACTCTCGCTCACGCCCGGCCCCGGCACTGAGGGCTCCGGCTTGTCTGACCCGCGCGTCGCAGGAGCTCCACCGATCTCGCCTGAGGCGGCGCGGGTCGCTCCGCCAAGCACGGCGGGCCGCGCGATTCCCGCCTATGACGTCGGCGCTGCCGCCGCGCGCGCGATTCCGCTTGCGATTACAAAGGCGACTACCGCGGAGGAAGCCAATGCCGCCTATCTGCATCTGGCTGACCTCGACATCCTGAGCCTGGGCGTCATGCGTTTTTCGGGACCGACCCCTTGGGAGAGGCATCCCGATGGCGACGAATTGCTTTATGCGCTCGAAGGCGAAGTCGAGGTGACGACACTCACCGGCGACGGTCCTGTAACGCGGATGGTCCGCGCGGGAGAAGCTTTCGTATGCCCGCGCGGCCGGTGGCATCGCCAGCTCCCGAAGCCGTGGGTGACGATGCTGTATGGCACGCCCGCTAAGTCCACCGAGATTTCGTTCGATGACGATCCGCGCGGCCAGGGCTGATCCGGCGCGTCGGGCAAACCAAGGAACCGAGGCGACAAAAATGGCATCAGTGAAACGGATACCCGAGGGATATCATTCTGCGACGCCCTTTCTGTCCGTGGCGGACGCGCGCAAGCTGATCGATTTCGCGACGCGCGCGTTCGGGGGCGTCGAGACCAGGTATCACGATCTCGGCAACGGACACGTTCACGCCGAATTCCGGATCGGCGACTCGATGTTCATGGTCGGACAGACCGAGGCGGCGCCCGCGGCGATTTACTTGTATGTCGATGACGTCGATACGGTATATGCGCGCGCGGTCGCGGCCGGCGCGAAATCAGTCGAGGCCCCCATCGATAAACCGTATGGCGATCGCGGTGCCTGGGTGATCGATCAGTGCGGCATCACCTGGTTCATCGCGTCGCATATCGAGGATGTCAGCGATCATGAAATCGCGCAGCGCATGACCGCACAGACGACCGCGCGGAAGTGAGCCGCGCGCTAGAAGGAGTTGCCACGGATGCCTTGAACAACTGGCACCGCCGAGCTTGTGAACGCCCTGATCTGTGGCTAGCTTTTGAACCGGCGCGCCATGGTGCGAATCGGAACATCGGGGTTCAGTTACAAGGAGTGGTGCGGGAGTTTTTATCCGGAGAAAATCTCCGGACCGAAGATGCTCCCGTACTACGCCGGGCGCTTCCCGGCCGTTGAGATCAATTACACTTTTCGGCGGATGCCGCGGCGGCAGATGCTCGAGAAATGGCGCGACGAGACTCCGGAGACCTTTCGCTTCGCGCTCAAAGCCTCCGAGCGCATCACGCACAAGGGCAGGTTGCGCGACATCCGGAGCGAGACCGATTATTTTGTCGAAACCGCACAGGCTCTGGGCGATCGTCTGGGACCGACGCTGTTTCAACTACCGCCCTGGTTCAAGAAAGATCTCGCGGTGCTGAGTGACTTTCTGGCGCTGTTAAACGGCCGGATCAAGGCAGCGTTCGAATTTCGCGACAAGTCATGGCTTGAAGAGGAGGTCTTCGCGATGCTTCGCAGGGCCGATTGTGCGCTGTGCATCGCGGAAAGCGACAAGCTCGCGACGCCGGTGGTGCGGACCGCCGCATACAGCTATCTGCGCTTGCGCCGGGAGAACTACGCCGATGCCGACCTGGCTGTATGGGCCGAGCGAATCAAAACGCTCGCCGGCGAATGCTCCGACGTCTATGTTTTTCTGAAACACGCGACCGGCGCGCCGGCGTTGGTAGAAAAGCTCACTGCATTGGTTGGCGCTGCCTGATTACCCCAATCATCCGGAGCCGAGCCGTGCTATAACTGCGGGTCTTAATCGTTCGGCCAATCGCTCAACTAAGGACCAGGTGAGTCATGCTCGAAGCAGGAAGCCCGTTTCCAAATTTCTCGCTGCCCAATCAGGACGGCAAAACCGTAAAGCTCGGCGACTACGCGGGCAAATGGCTGGTGGTTTATTTCTATCCGAAAGACGACACGCCGGGGTGCACGATTCAGGGCAAGTCATTCACCGCGACCAAAGCTGACTTTGATGCGGCTGGCGTCACCGTGTTAGGCGTCAGCGCCGACGATGTCAATTCGCACAAGAATTTCTGCAACAAGTTCAGCTTCACGATCGATCTGCTCGCCGATCCGAAGGCTGACTTGATGAAGGCGTGCGGAATCAATCAGGCGGAATGGAACAGCATGAAGTTCTGGGAGCGCTCGAGCTTCGTGATCGATCCCAAGGGCGTCGTGCGCAAGTCATACGCCAAGGTGAATCCGCAAGGGCACGAAAAAGTGCTGCTCGGCGAGATCAAGGCGCTCAAGGGTAACTAGTCCGCGCGCGGCGCCAGGCCGAACGCCTCGGCGAGCAACTCGTACGAGCGGCGCCGCGCCTGATGATCGTGCACGACCGTGACGATCATTATCTCGTCGAGGTGCAGTTCTTCGGCGATGCGGCTGAATTCCGCTCGCAGATGCTTCGCGTCGCCGACGAACACGCGCGGCCATTCGCCGGTGTCGTTCGGCAGCCGCCCATAGGTCGATCCGATCTGCGTCAGCGCATGTTCGGGAGTTGGAATCGGGCCGCGTCCGCCGCCCTGGCGCAGCCGCTGCGCCCACGCGCGAACGCTCGAGTAGATGCGATGCGCTTCTTCGTCGGTCTCCGCGCAGATTGCGCCGAGCGCGAGGATTGTCTGTCCGGCAAGCGCGCCGCCCTTTCGGTTGACGTGCTCGCGGTAGTATTCGATCGCCCCCCGTGTGTGCGTCGGATCGATGAAATGCGCAAACGCATACGGCACGCCGAACTGCGCCGCAGCCGCCGCGCTCCACATGCTCGAGCCCAAGAGCCATATCTCAGGACCGCCGGGCATCGCGGGTGAAAGCGCAATTTCGCGGAACGGATGTTCCTCCGGAAAGCCGGCTGACAGAAACGCCATCAGCTCGGCCATCTGCTGCGGAAAATCGTCGGGCATGACGCGGTTGTTGCGATCGCGCCGGAGCGCGAAGGTATCGAGCGGGCTGCCGCCGGGCGCGCGGCCGATTCCCAGATCGATCCGGCCCGGACATAGCGCATGCAGCATCCGGAAGACCTCGGCGACTTTGAGCGGGCTGTAATGCGGCAGCATGATACCGCCCGAACCGACTCGAATATGGGTGGTCTCAGCGGCGACTCGCGCGATCAAAATCTCGGGCGCCGAGCTTGCGAACGAGCCGGTCGCATGATGCTCGGCGATCCAGTAGCGCTCGTAGCCCAATCGATCGGCGAACTTGGCCAAATCGATACTGTTATGCAGCGCGTCGGCGGGCGTGAAACCCTCCGGGACAGGGCATTGATCAACAATCGAGAGCTTCAAAGCCTGGTCGTCCTTCGCGTAGACTCGCGCTTTTTCCGCGTAGCTTGCGCCTTCTCGATGATGCGCAAGGCTGCGCTCCGCGTTTTCCAGCCTAACAGATTCGCGCGCGCGATTCGCGCCGCCGCCGCGGCGCTCGCGATCCGCCGAATTACGGACCGGGACGGCTCGATCGTTGGCTTGGGACTTGTCATGGTGTTGCTAGAATAGGCGGGCGCGTCAGCGCGATGACGTGCTCACATCCATGGCAAGCGAAGCTGCGCATCCGCATATATCCGCACCGCCCCCAAGCGGCCTCAGGCTCGCGCCCGGCAAATGGCTGGTCGCGTCGTCGGTGATGATCGGCACGTTCCTGTCGGTGATGGACGCGACGGTGGTTAACGTCGCGATGCCGCACATGATGGGCAGTTTCGGCCAGGATCTGCTGACGATCACCTGGGTCTCGACCGCATATTCGATCGCCGAGATCATCATGATCACGATGGCGGCGTGGTTGACGACGCTGCTCGGGCGCAAGCGGTTGTTCCTGGCCTCGATGTTCATTTTCATCGTTGGCTCGGTGTTGGCCGGGACCTCGAAGACCCTGACCCAGATGATCTTTTACCGCGTGCTCCAGGGGATCGGCGGCGGCAGCCTGATGCCTTGCTCGCAGGCGATTGCGCGCGAGACCTTCCCTCCGGCGGAGCAGGGGATGGCGATGGCGATCTTCAGCATGGGCGTAATTCTGGCGCCCGCGGTCGGCCCGGTGGTGGGAGGATGGCTGGTCGATAACTACGGTTGGCAGGCCGTTTTCTATATCAACGTGCCGATCTGCATCGTCGGGCTTTTGATGGTGAGCGCGTTCGTTCATGATCCGCCCTACCTCAAGCGCGGAATTTTGAAGATCGATTGGGGCGGAATCGCGCTTTTGACGATCGGCCTGACCGCGACGCAGATCGTGCTCGAGCGCGGCGAAGAGGTCGACTGGTTTGCGAACCAATGGATCGTGGTTGGCGCGGTTATCGCCGCGGCTGCCTTGTTCTCTCTGGTCGTTTGGGAGCTCAAGCATTCGGAACCGGTCATCAACTTTCGCCTGGTCCACAACGTCCCATTCACGGTCGGCACCGGGATCGGAGTGCTGGTCGGCTTCGCGCTATATGGCTCGAGCTTTCTGTTGCCGCAATTCACCCAGGACCTGCTGAATTATCCGGCCTATCAGGCGGGCCTGGTCCTGATGCCGCGCGCGATGGCGATGATGTTGGTGATGCCGATCATCGGACGCCTCTACAATATTCTGAGCCCGCGCATACTGGTTGGTTTCGGAATCACGCTGCTGGTGCTCTCCTACTGGGATCTGGGTCACTTCTCGCTGCGGGTGGGGTTCTGGTCTTTTACGCCGATTTTGATCATGAGCGGTGTCGGGATGGGCGCCGCGATGGTGACAACCAGCACGGTGACGCTCAACACTATTCCGCGCGCGATGATGACCTCGGCCTCAAGTTTGACCACGCTGATGCGCCGGGTCTCGGGCAACGTGGCCTACGCCGCGCTGGCGACGCTGGTCGCCCGCCGCGCACAGTACCCTCGCTCGGTGCTGGTCGATTGGATCACCGCCACCAAGCCGGCGTTCCGCGCGCGCGACCGGGGTTTCCGCGGATTTCTCAGC
>JBOHWH010000092.1:0-4207 GCA_050736695.1 Binataceae bacterium (SeqCode)
TGTCCGGCATCGGCACTTCCGGCATGTCGAGATCCTGCATCTCGTTGCCCCCGCCGCCGCCGCCGCCCGCCTCGAGGTTGACCATGATCAACTCGCGCCCACGCTGCTCGTGAACCGTGATGATCAGGAACAGCAGAACCAGGACGTGGATAGCGACTGAGAGCGGAAACGGACCGATCATCAGGCGCAGCGCGTCACGAAGCTTCTGCAACCGGCTTACATCGGCAGTGTCTTCGTCTCCGCGAACCTCGGCCGCAGCTTCTTTTTTCGATGTGAGCCGGAACAGCACGAATGCCGTCACGAACATCGAAATTAAAATAAGTACAATTAGTATTGGCCAGAACATTTGATGAAGTGCTCCCCGCTGCTACGCTCCGCCGCCCGGCGCTGCGCCCGCGCCGCCGCCAGGAGGCAGCGACGCGACGGCGATCGCGATTGCCTCGGCGCCCGCCGTCTTGGCGATGTCCAGGATCCGGACCATGTCGCCCAAAATAACCTTGGGGTCGCCCTGGAAGATCACGATTTTATCCGAGGACTGCAGCGGCGCGAGCTGCTGCTGCAGCGTCGTCATCAGTTGTGCCTCAGACACCGGTTGCGAACCCACCATGATCTGATGGTCGGCGGTGTAGGTGACGATGACGCCCTTGGGCTTGTCCGTGGGTGCGGCGGCTTCCGCCTTCGGCAGATCCACATGCGCGGCGGATTCGATCGTTACTGCGGTGGTCACCATGAAGATGATTAGCAGCACAAGAAAGATATCGGTCAGCGGCGTGATGTTGATATCGGAGAATACTCCACCACTGCTATGCCCGGCTTTCTTTTTCTTCTGCTTGTATGTCATTGGCGATATTTTTCGAGAACGGATACGTTCGCGATCGCGTGCGCTCCGCCGCTCAACCTCCCGCTGCTCCCTGGTTGCTGAGCTGCGCGCCTGTGACTCGTTTGGCCGCGATTGCGATTTGAGTCGCTCCGGCCTGCTTCGCGATGTTCAGGATTCGCACCATGTCGCCCAGGAGCACCTTGCGATCGCCCTGAAAAACAACGACCTTAGAATCAACCTTGCCCAGAGCTTCGCGCAAGCTTGGCTGCAGTTCCCGCTCCGGAACGTCCTTCGAATTCACGAATAACTCGTGCTGCGATGTATAGGTGACGATCACGCCTTTGTTTTCCGGACTGGTGTTGGTCGCGGTGGGTAAATCCACATGCGCGGCTGACTCGATGGTGACCGAGGTGGTCACCATAAAGATAATCAGCAGCACCAGAAAGATGTCGGTCAATGGGGTGATGTTAATGTCGCAAAAAACCCCGCCGCCTTCACCGTGCGGTCCACTAACGGCCACTAGCCTGTCTCCCCTGCAGCGCGGCGTCCATCAGACGGTCGGCGTTGATATGCAGGATCGCATTGATGTTCTCGACCTTCACCGAGAAGTAGTTGTAGAAAATAACCGCGATGATCGCGACGGCCAGCCCAAGCGCGGTCGAAATCAGCGCCTCGGAAATACCGCCCGCGACGACCGAGAATCCGCCGGTGCCCATGATCGCCATCGACTGGAAGGCGACCAGGATGCCGACGACGGTCCCGAACAGTCCGATAAACGGCGCCGATGCGCCCGCGGTCGCGAGCACCCAGACGTAGCGCTTGAGCTCGAGGCCTTCCTGGTAGCGCCGCTCGTCGTCGAGCTCGCTCAGCTGATCGCGGTCCATCGTCTGCGCCGCGGAGATCAGCGTATGGAAAAGCCGGTCCGATGCGGTTGCACGGGCCTGGGTGGCCTGCAGGGCCTGATTGAAATTTCCCTGGCGCAGCTGCGGTATCAGCGCGTCAGCCGATTTCGCGGTCCTGGTCATGATTCCGCGCAGCGCCCACAGGCGCTCGAAGATGATCGCCAAACACACGACCGATATGAACAGCAAGGGATACGTTGCGTAGTAACCCTGTTGAATCATCCCCAAAATGCCGAACTGATTAGACATCGCCTATCCTCACAATCTGGTTAGATTTTTGAGCGGAGTAACTTCAGGTTCCGCCCGAACCATTATCTAGCCCCAAACTTAGTTCCGCGGTTCTCCCCTGAACCGACCGCCCGATTTCTGCGCCATCCCGGGGATTTTCAAATCCCACCAACCAGAAAGAATCCGGCGTGTTGAGACGACGCGGAAGCCTTTAATGGAACAAAGGACCGTTTTTGTCAAGAGGGACTAAGGTTGCGGACATAAAACAGCCGCTTTACGGACACGTCGCACCGCTTGCGCGACCGCTCACAATCGCAAGCGGCCTGGCTCTTCCGACCATAGAGCTAGTCCGCTTTTAACGCAATCCGAAAATCGCGAGCAACGCCCGGTCGGCGGCTAATCTCCAGAACATCGGTTGCCGCGCTACCATCGGCGGCGCCGCCGGTCTGGCTTCGTCTTGACTTCTCGGCTGCTCAAGTCTATCCAAGTTTTGACCGCCGAGCGGTCTTTATTTTCTGATTCTTGCACCTCTTGAGAAATTGTCTTGACTTTTCTTTCAAGGATTTTGAATTTGACATCTAATTCGACGAACTCGATCCGTCACTTCTTCAATCGGCGCGAATCGATCTGCCGTGCGATGCATTCTGCCGCGCGCGCACGCCTGCCGATCACAGCGATGTCCTTGCTTTTTCTGTTCGGCGCCGCCCTCGCGGGATGCCACAGGCCGGCCGCAACCGAGGCTCCAGTGGCTGCCGCAACCCCGGCCGTTGCCGTTAGCCGCGACGAACCCTACAAGACTCTGCCGGCCGATATGTTCACGGGGATGCCGATTTTTCCGGGCTCGACGGTCGATCACGTTCGCCGCCCAAAGGGTGCGATGCGTGAGGTGGTGCTATCGGCCGACGCGACGATGCCGGCACTGGTCGCTTATTTCAAGGACGGTCTGAAAAAAAACGGTTTCCGCATCACTTCTTCGCTGATTATGCCCGCGCGGCGCACTTGGTCGTGCGATTTCCACAAAGAAGGACGACCGGGCAGCATTATGCTCTACCCGAGCGATGAAGATAAGTCGAAAATGACGATTGATCTGATCTACGAAATGCCGTCGAAGATTGATCCGGATCTGCTCGAGCCGCAAGAAACCTTCGACGTTGAAGGGCCCGGAGACGTTGCCCAAAAGAGTTCCAGTTCAAATGAAAACACGAAGCAGAACTAGCACGGAGAGGAAGTAGAACGATGGCACTATTGGATGGAAAGGTTGCAGTAATCACTGGAGCCGGCCGCGGCATCGGCCGCGAAGAAGCGCTCCTGCTCGCCAAGCACGGCGCGAAGGTCGTGGTGAACGATCTGGGCGGCCATTTCGACGGCACCGGCCAGTCGCGTTCGCCCGCGGAAGACGTGGTCAAGGAAATCCGCGGCGCCGGCGGAGAGGCAGTCGCCAACTACGAAAGCGTGACCGATTTCAAGGCCGCCAAGCGAATCGTCGAGTGCGCAGTCGACAACTTCGGCAAGCTCAGTATCCTCGTCAACAACGCCGGCATCCTGCGCGACCGCATGATCTTCAACATGAGCGAGGAAGATTGGGACGCGGTCATCGCCGTGCATCTGAAGGGCAGCTTCAACGTCGCCCGCCATGCGACCGCCTATTGGCGCGAGCAGCATAAGGCCGGCAACGTGCTCAACGGCCGCCTCATCAACACCAGCTCCGACTCGGGCATCCTGGGTAACGCCGGCCAGGGCAACTACGGCGCGGCCAAGGCCGCCGTCGCCGCGATGGCGATAATCGTGGACCGCGAGATGATGCGTTACGGCGTCACCGCCAACGCGATTGCGCCGGTTGCGCGCACCCGCCTGACCGTCGATGCGACCCCGCAAACCGCGGCCGGGATGGGCACCGCGAAGGCCGGCGAGTGGGACGCGTTCACTCCCGCCCACGTCGCGCCGCTGGTCGCGTGGCTCTCAAGCGACGACGCCAAGGACGTCCATGGCGAGGTCTTCCGCGTCGGGATGGGCTCGGTGTGGCTGATGCAGGGATGGCATTCCGTCGGCAAGGTCGCCAAGAGAGGCTCGATGTGGGAGCCGGCCGAACTCGGCGCTAAGCTGAAAGAAGAGCTCGCCAAAGGCGCCACCAAAAAGGAAAACATGGGCGCCGTGATGGCAGGCAACGTATAAGTCAGGCCGTTGCCGGAACCGACTGATCGCAGTGACAATCCCGCGGGAAGCGCGGCTCATCGCGAGCCGCGCTTCCGCTCTATCC